>CAZOHP010000010.1:0-24959 GCA_964579815.1 uncultured Lachnospiraceae bacterium | reverse complement strand
CATCGACCACATCCAACCGCCAGCCCGCGATTCCGTTGCGCACACGGCGGGCGGCAATGCCGTCCGGTCCGGCCAAGAAGTTTCGTACGGCGGGTGCGGAACTGTTGAGGCGAGGAAGAATTTTGACGCCCCACCAGCATTCATATTCATCGGGATATTGCTTGAAATTGTACCAGCCGTAATAGGGGGAATCGGGAGATTGATATGCACCGACCGAGGAATAGCGTCCGTAGCGATTGAAATAGCGACTGTCGTCTCCCGTGTGATTGAAAACGCCGTCGAGAATGACGCGCATGCCGCGTTTTTCGGTTTCGGCGAGCAAATGTGACAGCGCCGCTTCCCCCCCGAATGCCGCGTCGACTTTTTCGTAGTCGCCGGTGTCGTATTTGTGGTTGGAAGTTGCTTCGAAAATGGGCGATAAGTAAAGCACCGTAACGCCGAGTGAGTCAAGATAATCGAGTTTTTCGCATATGCCCCAAAGATTACCGCCGAAAAAAACGTCATTGGCTACAGGTGCGCCGGGCATGGGGCCGTATTGCGGAATACCGTTTTCCCAATCGGGATCGAGTTTCGCGCCGGCGCGTAATGTTGCAGGACCGGTGCCGCGGCAAAATCGATCAACGAAAATGTGGTACATGACGCCGCCGGCAAACCAAGCGGGCGGTGCAAAATCCGCTTCGTAAATCAGCAACCGAAAGCGTGAGGCGCTGTGATCGGAGAGCGTGAAATCGACATTGTTGATGCTGTCGGTGAACAGCGTATTTGTGCCGCGAACGAACAGAAATTCATAGTAAAACAGCCCATAGTTCTGCACGGAGCACAGCACGGCTGTGTCCAACGTGATCGTATAGGTGTCGATGCCGTGTTCACTGCGTGCGAAAGTCAACGGTAAGTCACGATCCGATCCGCCGTCCTCTTGCAGTCGAAGCACAACGGCTGCCGCGCCGAGACGGCGCGAAAGATGCACCGAGATATCAATGCGCGAGCCAAAAGAGAACGCACCCTGCGTGGATGCGTCCTCTCCCGAAACCGTTTTTTGTATACGGGGCACGGCGCCTTGATCGTATTCGCGGTAAAAAGTTGGTAACATTGTGTCTCCTTTGAAAATGGGGGTCAAGACTTGATGGGGAGTTTTTGCAGGTGCCAAATGCGCTGCGCGTATTCTTCAATGCTGCGGTCGGCGGCAAAATAACCCGCGGCGGCAATATTCAGCAGTGACATGCGATTCCACTTTGATTTGTCCCCGTAATCACGAATCATATCACCGTGCGTGCGGCGGTAGGACTCAAAATCGGCAAGGCACAGATAAGGGTCGGCGATCCCGTGCTCACCCGAGAGCAGATAGGAAGCCAAATTGGCGAAACTTTCGCCCGCAAAACCGACATTGAGTTGGTTCACGATGCGCGAGAGATATTCGTTCCCCGAGTAGAATTCGGTCGAACGGTAGCCGCGTAACCACAATTCGTCGACCTCGGAGGCGGTCAATCCGAAAATATACATGTTTTCCGGCCCCGCGGCGGCTTGCATCTCCACATTGGCGCCGTCCAGTGTGCCGATGGTCAATGCACCGTTCATCATCAGTTTCATGCACCCCGTGCCGCTGGCTTCCTTGCCGGCCAATGAGATTTGTTCGCTGATCTCGGCCGAGGGGACCAGTGCTTCCGCCAGGCTGACATTGTAGTTTTCAAGGAATACTACGTTGAGTTTTTCCCTGATGCGCGGATGCTGTTCGATATCACGGCTGATATAGCAGATCAGACGAATGATCTCCTTTGCCATGGCATAGCCCGGGGCGGCTTTGGCGGCAAACAGGAACGTTTGCGGTTGCATTTCCATGTCGGGATCATCGCGCAACTGCAGATACAGACCGATGATATTCAAGGCGTTGAGCAACTGACGCTTGTATTCATGCAGACGCTTGATCTGTACATCAAACACCGAGTGAGTGTCGATGCGCTGTCCTGTTTTTCGATAGAGCAAATTGGAAAAATTGACCTTGTTTTGATGCTTGATACCGCGCAGACGATCCAAAATTTCGGCATTGTCCGCAAAGCGGGCAAGTTCGGATAACTGCTCGGGAGACTTACGATAACCGTCGCCGATGCAGTCTTCGATCAAACTTGCCAGTGCCGGATTGGAATAACACAGCCAGCGGCGGTGTGCAATGCCGTTGGTGACATTGGTAAAGCGGTCGGGATACATGCGGTAAAAGTCCTTAAAGGTGGAATCTTTTAAGATTTGGGAATGCAATTTGGATACACCGTTGACGCAGTGTGATCCGATGACGGACAGATTGGCCATTCGGACTTGCCCGTAGCCGAGAATGCTCATGCCCGAGATGCGGTCCCAATTGCCGGGGAAAGTGGCCCAAGCGTCTTTGCAGAAGCGCTCGTTGATCTCGCGTACGATGGTGTAAATACGCGGCAATTTGAGACGGAACAGGTCTTCGTTCCACGTTTCCAGTGCCTCCGGCATGACCGTGTGGTTGGTGTACGAAACAATTTGTGTGACCATATTCCATGCCTTGTCCCAAGGATAGAAGTAATCGTCAATGAGAATTCGCATCAATTCGGGAATGCAAAGAGCGGGATGCGTGTCGTTGATATGGATGGCGATTTTGTCCGGCAAATTTTCCAATGTGCCGTAGACAGCCATGTGGTCGCGGATGATGCTTTGGCAAGAGGCCGAAACAAGAAAATATTGTTGCGTTAAACGGAGCAACTTGCCCTCGGCGTGGTTATCCGACGGATAGAGCACCTTGGAAATGATTTCGGCGTTGGTCGCGTTTTCAACGGCGCGAGCGTATTGACCTTGAGTAAACAGCCCCATGTCAAATTTATGCGTATCGCGTGCTCGCCACAGACGCAACTGGCTGACGGCATCGCTTTCGGCTCCCGAGATCATCATGTCATAAGGAACCGCTTCCACTTCATCGTAATCTTCATAGAGAATCTCCAAATGGCCCGATTTCCAGTTTTCCTTGACGTGCCCCCCCAACCTGACTTTGAAGATGCGGTCGGTGCGTGGAACGAGCCAAACCTCACCGCCGGGCAACCAAACGTCGGGCAGTTCCACCTGCATGCCGTCAACGATCTTTTGGCGAAACAGGCCGTAGTCATAGCAAATGGAAAAACCGGTAGCGGGATAATCAAGAGAGGAGAGTGAATCCATAAAACAGGCGGCAAGACGGCCGAGACCGCCGTTGCCAAGCCCGGCATCCGGTTCACATTCATATAAATCCTCCGGATCCGCACCGAGAGCCCCCAGTGCTTCGGCGTAGACCGATGTCAGACCGAGATTGCACAGATTGGTCTTGAGTGAGCGACCGAGCAAAAATTCCATGCACATATAATACACGCGCTTGCCGCCGGCTCGGTTGACATTCTTTTTGAAGGCGCCGCGTTTGTCGGTGAGTAGATCGCGTACCGTCATGGCGGTGGCTTTGTATAATTGCTCACGCGAGGCTTCGGCCGCTGTGCAACCGAAATAGCGTGACAGTTTCTCTTCCAAATTGCGTTTGACTTCTTCGGAGGTTGGAATATGATTCATGTGGTGGGTTCCTTTCTTTGTATCAGGCAAGATCCGTGTGCGAGTACAAGCCTCGCGATATGCGGATCAAAGTGACGAATAAAGTTCAAGATAACGAAGTGCCGAGACATTCCACGAGAAATCGGTTTCCATGATCTTGCGAACCATGCGGAGGCGTTTCGTTTCATTTGCATACAGAGCAAGTGCCGCTTCGGTGCGCTCGGTCAGTTCATCGGCGGAGTAGTTGGCAAAGGTAAAGCCGTTTCCGTGAATGGTGTTGCCCTCTTCCCAGTAGCCTTTGATCGAGTCGTACAGACCGCCGGTCTCTCTTGTGACGGGAATGGCACCGTAGCGCGAGGCAATCATCTGCGACAGGCCGCACGGTTCGCTGCGCGACGGCATGAGAAAAATGTCGGTGGCGGCATAGATGCGTTTGGACAGATCGCGGTCATATCGGATCAACGCGCGCACTTTGTCGGGGAAGCGAGCCTCCAGCGTGCGGAAAAAATCTTCATAGCGTTGGTCGCCGCAACCGAGCACCACCAACTGCGCATCATGTCTCTCCATTAAATTATACGCGATTTCCGTGATCAAGTCAAGACCTTTATGTGTTGCGAGGCGCGAAATAATTGCCAAAAGCGGTATACTTTTACTCTCGGGCAAGCCGAGTTCGTGCTGAAGAGCCGTTTTGTTGACATATTTTTGCTTGATCGTGTCGGCGCCGAAGTTTTGCGGAATGGTTGAATCGGTCTCGGGATTATAGTAAACATAATCAATGCCGTTGAGAATTCCGCATAATTTTCCCCCGTTGTCGCGCAGACAGTGATACAATCCGTGCGAATATTCCGGTGAAAGAATTTCCTGCGCGTAACGCGGAGAGACCGTGCTGACGCGATCGGCACATTGAATTGCCGCTTTCATGAGATTGATACAACCGCCGTAATTGAGCAATTCGTAGCGGTCAAAATCCAAATGAAAGATGTCCGATAAAATGCCGAAATCGAATTTTCCCTGGTATTCGATGTTGTGGATGGTAAATACCGTGCGCATATCGCCGTAGCCGGGCATATGACGGTAAAGCGTGTTGAGGTAAACCACCGACAGCGCGGCTTGCCAGTCATGCGCGTGCAATAGATCGGGATAATAATTCAACTGAGGCAACATGTCCATGACAGCCTTGCAGAAATAGGCAAAGCGCTCGCCGTCGTCCATATGACCGTAAAGCGCGGGGCGCTTGAAATAATACTCGTTATCAATGAAATAGTAAGTAACGCCGTCCTTGATGAGCGAGAATACAGCACAATATTGTTGACGCCAAGACAGGCGGACGGTGAACTCGCAAAGTTTGGTCATTTGTCGACGCCACTCTTCTTTGACTTGGGCATAGAGCGGCAACACAACGCGGACGTCTGCCTCGGGATCGGCTGCGACAATGGCGGCAGGCAGTGAACCGAGCACATCGCCCAGGCCGCCGGTGGCGGCAAACGGCATGGCTTCCGCGCCTACGAACAGTATTTTCTTTTTCATATCGAATGCTCCTTTCATGCAGTGTGCGTCCGTTCGTACATAAGATCGGACGGACGCACTTCGTTTATAGTCAGACGTTTGCGCCCTTGTCGATGTAGAAGGGCATGGTTTCAAGCCCGGCCAACGTGCGGCCGGCGCGAATTGTAACATTTTTGTCGGTGATAACGCCTTGCAACGTGACGCCCGTACCCGTGTAGGTGTCCTGTAACAGTATGCAATTGCGAATGACCGTCCCGCGGCCGACACGCACCCCGCGGAACAGGATGGAATTTTCCACAGTCCCCTCAATGATGCAACCGTCGGCGATCAGTGAACCGGATACTTTGGCGCCGGGAGCGTACTTGGTGGGAGCGCTGTTGCGGACCTTGGTCAAAATGGGGCGATCTTGGCGTCCGAGCAGATCGGCACGCACTTGCGGATCAAGCAAGTGCATGGAATGGCGAAAATAATTTTCCATTGAATCGATCTGGGCGCAAAAACCGTCGAAATAGGAAACATAAATATTCCAATGATCGAGATTGGGACGTATTACATCAATGTCAAAATTGGACGCACCGTGCGCGGCTGCATTTTCGAGCATGTTACGCATAAAGTCGGTTTTCATGACGAGAATGTTGATCATCACATTTTTCTCGCCGATGTCATGCGGTGTGCAGCGGGCAAAGGAAGTCAAGCGGCCGTTCTCGTCGTTCTCAAGCAATATATCGCCATTGTTCGGCATATCGGGGGTGATGGCCGTTTTTTGCGCGACAAATGTAATATCGGCTTCCTTGGACAGGTGCTCATCGACCAGTGCTCCGAGATCCATGTTGCAAACGACATTGCCATCGCACAGCACGATGACATCCTCCGAGCAGTGACGAACAAAATCAAGCGTGGCCATCATGGCAGAGAGCCGGGTAGGGTAGGATTGCTGATAATGAATGTGATCGGCCCCCGAGAAGAAAGGCGGTAACATGCGGATGCCGCCGCTGCGACGTGCCAAATCCCAGTCTTTGCCCGTGCCGATGTGGTCGAGCAGAGACTTGTAATTGAAATCGGTTGCGATGCCGATGTTGGTGATGCCCGCATTGACCATGTTGGACAGAGAAAAGTCGATGAGGCGATAGCGGCAGCCGAAAGGAACACTTGACAGACTGCGGCGGCGAGTCATATCGGGCAATTTTCCGCGATGAATATTGGATAAGATCAATCCTGCGATGCTCATATCATTTGCCTCCTTACAATTCGGAAATCATTTTTCCGTCTGGAATAATCGTGCCGGAAGGCACTTTGACGCCGGTGCCGATGACAGTGATGTCGGATGCATGTTCCTGCGGCGTGCCGATCTTGCATCCCGGACCGATGTCAACATCTTCGTCAAGAATGGCATAATTGACGGTTGCCCCTTCGCCGATGGTGGTGTTGCCCATGATGACACTGTCTTTGACGTATGCTCCGTACATAACGCGCACTCCTGCGCCCAGCACACAATTTTTGACCGTGCCGTAGATTTCGCATCCTTCGGTAACGGACGAATTGTCGATGATGGCGGTCTTGCCGACGTATTGCGGTTGTTCGGCGTGATGACGCGAATAAATGCGCCAATTTTCGTCCGATACATTGAGAACTGGCGTTTCGCCCAAAAGATCCATGTTGGCTTCCCAAAGCGAGCGAATGGTTCCGACGTCTTTCCAATAACCCGTAAAGGGGTAGGCGAGCATTTTTTCGCCCGCGGCCAGCATGGCGGGAATGATGTTCTTGCCGAAATCATTGGAGGATTCGGGATCGGCGGCATCGGATACGAGATAGTCAAACAGTTTCTTCTTATTGAAGATATAAATTCCCATAGATGCCTTGGTCGAGTCGGGGTTTTTCGGCTTTTCCGTAAATTTGTAAATCGTGCCGTCGCTATATGTGCTCATGATGCCGAAGCGCGAGGCTTCCTCGAGCGGGACCTCCAGCACGGCGATGGTGCAATCCGCTTCCCGCTCCTTGTGGTAGGCAAGCATCTTGGAGTAGTCCATGTGATAAATATGGTCGCCCGAAAGGATCAAGACGTAGTCGGCATTGTATTGATCGATAAATTCCATGTTTTGATAAATGGCGTTGGCTGTGCCCTTGTACCAGTCGGCGCCGTTTTGACCTTGATAGGGAGGCAGGATCTTAACACCGCCGACATTTCGGTCCAAGTCCCACGGTAGGCCGTTGCCGATATATTCGTTGAGCACGAGCGGCTGGTACTGGGTGAGCACCCCTACGGTATCCAACCCGGAGTTAATGCAATTGGACAGCGGAAAATCAATGATGCGGTACTTGCCGCCGAAACGTACGGCGGGTTTGGCGGTTTTTTTGGTCAGCGCGTAAAGACGACTGCCTTGACCGCCGGCGAGCAACATGGCGACGCATTCTTTCTTTTGATGCATGATGTTTCTTCCTCCGATTGTTTATATATGATTATTGTGGTAATAAATTGGGTTCGTTTTCGGTCGGAGTGATTTTGCGCTTCGGCTTTTTTCGTTCGCAGACGAGAAAAACGGCGGCTGTGCCCGGAAGATCGAGCACGATGCTCTGCTCATGGCGCTGCCAACGGACGTCTTCGCTTTCAAGCGGGAAAGCGTTGAGAAGCCCGCCGCCGCCGAATTCGGGTGCATCCGAGGTGAATACCTCGCGATATGTGCCGCGGTACGGCACACCCAAACGAAAAGCGCGACGATCCACAGGGGTAAAATTGAGAAGGATGATCAACTCTTTGATGCGGTCGCTTTTGGAGCGAGCGCGTGTTCGTCGGCGGAATGCGAGAATGCTTTGCTCGGCGTTATCGGCGTCGAGCCATTCGAATCCGTCCCAGCCGTCGTCTGCATCCCACAGCGCCGGGTGTTCCAAATAAAAATGATTGAGCGCCGCAAAATAGCGCTGCATGGCGGCATGCATGTCGTAATCGAGCAAAAACCACTCGATCTGTCCCTCAAAATCCCATTCTCGGAACTGCCCGATTTCGTTGCCCATAAAATTCAGTTTTTTGCCGGGGTGTGCTATCTGCCAAGCGTAGAATAGCCGCTCTCCCGCAAATTTGTGCCAATAGTCGCCGGGCATGCGATCGAGGAGGGACAACTTGCCGTGAACAACCTCGTCGTGCGAAATGGGCAGTACGTATTGCTCCGAAAATGCATAGGTCAGAGAAAATGTCAGTTTGTCATGATGATATTTTCGGTAAAGCGGATCGGTCAGTGCATAGTCCAGCGTGTCATTCATCCACCCCATATTCCATTTGAGCGAGAAACCCAGCCCCGATTCGGCCGTGATACCGCCGAAATCTCCCGATTCCTCGGCAATCATAAGGACATCGGGATGAGTGTGGCGCAGATAGGTGTTGAGTTTGCGGAAAAACGCGATGGCTTCGAGATTGCGATTGTTGCCGTAAATATTGGGACGCCATTGATCGGGACGCTTGTCAAAATCAAGATAGAGCATGGCGGCCACCGCATCGACGCGCAGACCGTCGGCGTGAAATTGCTCAATCCAATAGACGGCATTTGAGATCAGAAAACTTTGCACCTCTTCGCGCCCCACGTCAAAGCAGCGTGTGCCCCAACCGTCGTGTTCCATGCGATCGACGCCTTGATATTCGTAGAGTGGCCGGCCGTCAAATTCATACAGCCCGTGCGCATCTTTGGGGAAGTGTGCGGGGACCCAATCCAAGAGAACGCCGAGACCGGCCTCATGCAGTGCATCTACCAAAGCGCGAAACCCGTCCGGCGAACCGAAGCGAGCCCCCGGCGCATAATAACCGCAAACCTGGTATCCCCAAGAACCGTCAAAGGGGTGTTCCATGACGGGCATCAACTCAACGTGCGTGTACCCCATTTGTTTGACATAGGGTGGCAGTTCGCATGCGAGTTCCGCGTAAGTCAAAAGGCTTCCGTCCTCGTGCCGCCGCCACGAGCCGAGATGCAATTCATAAATGTTGATGGGGCGACGGCGAAAACCGTCACGGGATATGGTGCGACGGCGGTATTCCAACCATCCCGCATCGCGCCACGTATAGGAGGATTCAAACAGAAGCGAGGCCGTAGCGGGCGGGCATTCCATGGCAATGCCATAGGGATCGGCCTTGTAAAGGCATCGCCCGTCATGAGTAATGATGCGAAATTTGTAAGTCTGTCCGACGTTCGCGGTCGGGCATTCGGCTTCCCAAATACCGCCGGTAGTGACGCGCCGCATGGCCACACCGTTCTCCCAGCCGCAAAATTCTCCTACCACGAACACTTCGGCGGCGTTCGGTGCCCAAACGCGAAAAATGTAGCCTTGCGCGGCGGCATGCGCTCCCAAATAATCGCCGGCGTGAAAATTTGTCCCTTGGTGGAACAAATACGGCGCCATATCCGTTTGTGTCGGGGAACTTTGGAACTCTTTCATGACGATCTCTCCATTATGGTGTGTTTGTTATATTATTATATTATCATAATTATAAAATAAAATCAATAGAAACCGATTAAGTTTAGCAAAAACGACGATAAAATCAGCAAAGCGCCCAACGAGGGTAATATCATCATACACCTCCGAAGGCGCAAAAAAGGAAGAAATGAGGAGGTTTTTTATGTTTTTGTGCAAATATCATGAAACGTTCATAAATTTTCCAAATTTCGGACACAATGAAAAGGTATCATTAACTGTAGATTCACGGAAAAAGACTTGCGAACAAGCATTGACATACGCAGTAAGGAGGAAATAAACTTGATCGAGGTAAAACATTTGACCAAGATCTACGGCGATCACATTGCCGTCAATGATTTGAATTTCAAATTGGTCAACGGCCGTATTTACGGTTTGCTCGGTCCAAACGGCGCGGGTAAATCGACGACGATGAACATGATAACGGGGTGTCTCGCACCGTCGACGGGCGAGGTGCGCATCAATGGGTTTGATGTGTTCGAACAGCCTATTGAGGCAAAGCGTTTCATCGGATATCTGCCGGAATTGCCGCCGCTGTACAGCGATATGACGCCCGAGGAATATCTGAACTTCGTTGCCGAGGCCAAAGGCGTTATGCCCGCCCGCGCGCGTCGTCAGGTGAGCGAAGTTATGGAATTGACGGGTATCGCCGATATGAAAGACCGCCTCATTAAACACTTGTCAAAAGGATATTGTCAGCGTGTCGGCATCGCACAGGCCATGCTCGGCAATCCCGAAATTATCATTCTCGATGAACCGACGGTAGGCCTTGACCCCAAGCAGATTGCCGATATTCGTGCGCTCATTCGAACGCTGAGCGAAAATCGAACGATTATTGTCTCCAGCCATATTTTGGCCGAGATCGACGAATTGTGTGATGAGTTGCTCGTGATCGCAAACGGGTCGCTTGTGGCGAGCGGAACCGCTGCGGAATTGCAGGCGATGCTGGGTGATACCGAAACGCTGTGCTTGACGGTGCGCGGTGACGAAGCGGGAGTTTGTGCTGTTCTGAATGCCATTGAAGGGGCAGGGCAACTCACCGTGTATGCTGTGCCGGAGGACGGGGCGGTCGGTATCCGACTGGAAGTTGCGCGCGGAAGTGATCTGCGTGATACGATTTTCTTTGCCATGGCCGAGCACCGCTATGCCGTGTTGAAGATGGAAATGGAACAAAAAACGCTGGAACGGGTATTTTTGGCACTGACCGAAACATCGGAAGAAACGCCGCCCGAGGCAGAAACGGAGAGCGGCGATGCGGAAGTGCCCGAGAGCACCGAGACGAAAGAGATCGACGCGGCCGAGAGCGATGGAGGGGATGAAATATGAATGCTGTATTCAAACGCGAATTTCGCTCATACATGAATAATATCATCGGCTACGGTTTTATTTCTTTGTTGCTGTTGTTTGGCGGTATGCTGGTTGTTGTTTACAACGTGCTGTATGCCTCGGCTCATTTCGAATATACCATGAGTATTTTGCAGGTCGTTCTTATTGTTGCCGTTCCCGTGCTGGCTATGCGTTCGATCGCAGAGGAAAAGCGAAGCCGCGTGGACCGATGGATCTATTCGTTGCCGATGAAGTTGTCTTCCGTTGTGCTGGGCAAATATTTGGCCATGCTTGCCGTGTACAGCATCGCTTGCGGTATTTTGGCGCTTTACCCGCTTGTCTTGCGCTTGTTCGGGCCGGTTGTGATGGCTCCGGCTTATATCTCTTTGTTCGGCTTTTGGCTGTTGGGCGCGGCTCTGCTGTCACTTTGCCTGTTTTTGTCGTCGCTGACCGAAAGTCAGATTCTTGCCGCTTTGCTCGGCGTGGGCGGCGTATTGCTGTTGTATTTGCTTGATATGTTTTCTTATTTGATTCCCGCAAGCGGTGTATTGGCCGAATTACTTGCGGCAGGCGGTATCTTTTCTCGCTTTTCGCAAATGTGCAACGGCGTGATGAACCTCGGCACCGTGATGTTTGATATTTCCTTTGCCGTGCTGTTCCTGTACTTGACCTATCAAGTCATGGAACGCAAGCGCCGCAGATAAAAGGAGGAAGCACGATGAATACCAATGAACTGACACAGAAGCATTTTTCCCCCGCTTCCGAGAACAAACGCGCTACTCGCGCAGGCACTCGCGCGCTGATCTCAATTGCCGTGCTGTTGGCTTTGCTGATCACGGTTAACGTGCTCGTATCGTTGCTGCCTGCCACTATGACGGTTTTCGATGCCACGGAAAACGGCCTTTACAGTACGTCGGCCACGACCGAAAAATTTTTGTCCTCGTTGAAAGAGGATGTAACGGTCTATGTCGTTTGCTCGGACAATCGTCCGGAGGATACGCCCGGCTTGTTATTGGAGCGCTATGCTGCTTTGAGTGGTCGTGTCAAGATCAAATTCGCCGACCCCGAGCGCGATGCCGAACGACTTGCCGATTATGCGGATATCACCTCGTTAACCGAATACAGTATGGTGGTGGTCAGTGATCGACGTTCAACCGTTGTCGATTACGATTCTTGCCGCTATTATCAAATCGACGGTTTGGGTGAAGTCCCCGCTTCGCAGTATACGCAAATGGTATCTTCCGCCGATTTCACCTATTACTATTACTATTATTACCAAAACTACGGTATTGATCTGACTGCCGCAGAGCCGTACTACGGTTTGGAAGCGCAGTTGACGCAGGCCATCGAATACGTAACGGCCGAGAGTGTCCCTCATATGTATCTGTTGAAAGGCTCGGCCGAGCCGGGAACGTATCTGAGCGATTTTATCGCTACGGTACAGCCCGAGATCGAATCCCTTGACCTTGACAGCGCCGATGTTGTTCCCGCAGACGCGGCGCCTCTGATGATCTGCGCGCCCGAAACCGATTTGTCGTCGGCGACGGCAGATAAGATCTTGGCCTATTTGGAAAAAGGCGGGAAACTGCTGCTGATTACCTCGCCCGAAAATGCGGCGATGCCCAACTTGATGCGTGTAACCGAATCGTTTGGCGTATCGGCGTCCACCGGTGTACTGTATGAGGGAAATGCCAATAATTACAAGAATGCGCCGACAGAACTTCTTCCGAGCGTCAATTCGCAGCATAGCATCACCTATTCGCTGATCAATTACGGTTACGGCGCCCCCTTTCTTCCCAATGCTCACGGCATTGAGATATCTGCGGAACTGCCCGAGAATGTGAGCGTGACCGAACTGCTGACAACATCCGCTTCCGCCTACACCGTTGCAAACGACGGGACGGAAACAACGGTCGGCAGTATGGCGGTCGGCATTGCGGCGACCGACGAAACGAGCGGCGCCACACTGTTTTGGATGTCATCGGCCGATGCGCTGAGCGACGCCGTCGTGGCAGAAAACGATCAAGATGTTACCGCGCTGTACTATGCCGCCATGGCAATGCTGTGGCAAAGCGAGTCGTACAGTTCAACGCTGACGGCGATTGAGCCCGTTGACATGAGCGAGCCTACTTTGGAAATCACCGATGCCGTGCTGATCGGCACGGCGGCGATGATGATTGTGATTATTCCCGCGGTGTTGTTTGTCTCCGGGATTGTTGTTCGAGTCAAACGCGGGCGGAGATAACACGATAACACGATAACAAGATAACAAGATAACACAAAGAGATTGTGCGAGGAAATGTATTTCCTCGCACTTTTTTATGTGTGCGTACGGCGGTGTAACGTGTCAAACAGGACGATCAGCCCCATCGTGGCGATCAAGGCGAAAGCGGCAAAAGGGTACCAATCTTCGCGGCAAAGAAGAAGCGCGACAGCATCGAGGGATGCGCAGAAGATCGATAACCAAGCACAGGTGCGGCGTTGCCCCAAGCCGGCGTCCATCAGACGATGGTGCCAATGCCCGCGATCGGCGGCAAACGGGCTGCGCCCTTGTGAGGATCGCCGAAGTACGGCAAAAACGAGATCGGACAACGGTAGGGCAAACAACAGCAAAGGCACGAGCGTACCGAGCGTGCCGAGCGACGCAAGGTTGACCTGTAATGACAGAACGCCGGACAAAAAGCCGAGCAGTTGAGAGCCGGTGTCTCCCATAAACACGCAGGCGGGGTGGCGGTTATAGTGCAAAAATCCCAAGCACGCGCCCGCCTGCGCCAAGGCCAGCGCGGCACCGGCCGAATCGCCCGAACGAAAAAACAGCAGTGCCAGCGCAATGCTTTCAATGGTGCTGATGCCGGCGGCCAGACCGTCCAATCCGTCGATCATGTTGTGAGCGTTGATGAGAATGACCACCCAAAGTATGCCGAATGGCAAGTGCCATGCGCCGAGCACTGCCGACATGTTGCCCAGCGGAAGTACGTCCCAGCCGCCGCCGTTCCCCAATGCAACGGCAGCCGCGATGACCTGCACGATCAGTTTGAGCGCCGGCCGGAGATGAAATATGTCGTCGAATATTCCCAAAAGTACCAGTAGTGTAGCCCCCCACAGCAGAGCGAGCAGGCGCGACAGGGAGGAGGGGATGACGGCGGTCGTCACCAAATAGGCGATAAACAGCGCAAGTCCGCCGTTTCGCGGAACGGGACGGGTATGCATGCGGCGCTCGTCGCGCGGAACATCGACTGCGCCGATCAGCGGCGCGAGTTGGATCGTCCACGGCGTCAGTGCGCGACATATAAGATAAGCCGCGAGAGCGCAGAGTAGCGGAGGAAGCAGTTGTGTCATAAGATCAACCTCTTTTCAACGGTATGTAAGAGATAAAAATATCCCACCGCGAACCGGTGCCGCGGTGGGATATGTCGACTTATTGCAATATGTTTTATTTGAGCGTTACAAACCCTAACTTGCGCTGTACCTTGGACAGCGTTTTGCGGGCGTAGTAGGCGGCCTCATCCGCTCCCTTTTTCATCATTTGTTCCAGGTACGCTTTGTCTGCCGCCAATTCGCGAAATCTTGTCTGTACGGGTGAGAGCATGTCGGCACATGCTTCGCCGACGGCCAACTTAAAGTCGCCGTATCCGCGACCGTCGAACTCGCGTTCGATTTCGTCCGTTCCTTTCCCCGTGCAGCAGGAATAGATGGTCATGAGGTTATTGATGCCGTCTTTGCCCTCGGCGTATCGCACAACGGTGTCGGAATCGGTTACGGCGCGCTTGAACTTGCGAATTATTGTGTCCTTATCGTCCAAAATATATACCACTGCGTTGGCATTCTCGTCCGATTTGCTCATCTTTTTGGTCGGCTCGGCCAGTGACATGATTTTTTTGCCGCTTTGAGCCATGATCGGTTCGGGAATGGTGAACGTATCCGGGTAGATCGCATTGAAGCGGGTTGCGATGTCGCGGCATAGTTCGACATGTTGTTTTTGGTCGATGCCGACCGGCACGACATCGGTCTGATACAGCAGGATGTCGGCCGCCATCAAAGTGGGATAGGTGAACAGTCCCGCATTGACATTATCGGCATGGCGAGCGCTCTTGTCCTTGAACTGCGTCATGCGCGACAATTCGCCGAACATGGTAAAGCAATTGAGTATCCAGGCGAGTTCGGCATGTGCGGCAACATGGGACTGCACATACAGCGTGTTTTTCTCGGGATCGAGACCGCAGGCCATGTAAAGAGCCAACGTCTCATAGGTGCGACGACGCAGATCGGCGGGGTTCTGACGCACCGTGATGGCATGCTCGTCGACCACGCAGTAAAAGCATTTGTATTGTTCGGAAAATGCGGAAAAATTGCGGATGGCCCCCAAATAGTTTCCGATGGTCAGATTTCCGCTGGGCTGAACGCCGGAAAACGATACCTTTTGATCTTGAATCATGAGAATCTCCTTTTGCTTTAAGGCATTGTTCATACTGATAACAACAGTATACCACGCGCTGCGAGAAAAGTCAAGGGTAAAAGTTTGATCGCAGACCGACGCGCGCCGCTTTTCATTGCCAATAACCGATTAGATCGCCGATGTTGTCCCAACCGAAAACGACCAGCGCGATATTGCGAATGCCGAAAACGAGCGCGGCAATGACAACGGCACCCGCCCAATACCACTTGGGAATGCTGTACAGCGGTCCCTCGCGGCGGCGGAGGAGGCGGTGGAGCGCAATGCCGTCAAAAGCGACAAAACCGACGGCAAAATACAGCGCTAGCGGATGATATTGCAGGGACAGATACGGTTGACCGCGACACAACGCGATAAAAGCACGTGTTCCGCCGCAAAGCGGGCAATAAATATGGAGCAAATCGTGCATAATACATCCCGAAACGTTGTCAAACGGAAGCGCATCGATGATGGCGCGCCAAAGAAACGCGCAGGCCCCCGCCGCGACTGCGGCGAGGTTTGTGAGGATAAAGGCAATGCGGCGATTGCCCGGGCTGGATCGGTGTGACATGGGCTTTTCCTTTCTCATGCAAAAATGCTTGACAGCAAGGGGAAAATGTGATAAAATAAACGGGTAAATCAAAGATGGGAGGTGTGCTTGTATGTCGATGGAAAACGAGCAAACGTTCACGGAGCGCCTGTCTGCCGGCGTGGATGCCGATGAACTGCTACGCTTACTTGACGAAAAGCAATATTCGGAATTTATGCATCGAATCGATGAACTGAATCCGATCGACGCGGCGGATTTTTTTATGAAACTGCCCGAAGATCGTCAGCCGACGGTATTCCGATTATTCAAAAAGGACACCGCCGCCGAGATTTTTGCTGAGTTGGACGGGGATGTGCAGGCACGCCTGATTACGGGGATGACCGATCGCGAAGCGCGGGTGATGCTGGATGAATTGTATGTCGATGACGCGGTCGATATGTTGTCCGAAATGCCCTCCAATGTGGTCAAGCAATTGCTTCGAATGGCAACGCCCGAGACACGGGCGGAGTTGAATAAATTTCTTTCCTACCCCGAGGGAAGCGCGGGCAGTGTGATGACGGCCGAGTTTATCGAACTGCGCCGTGCCATGACGCGAGACGAGGCGGTCGATACCATTCGCCGTACGGGTATGGATAAAGAAACCATCTATGTTGCCTATGTCACCGACGCGAGCCGGCACCTGGAGGGAATCGTGCAATTGCAGGATCTGCTGTTTGCCGCTCCCGATGCTCGCCTTGCGGATATCATGGATACCAATATCGTCAGCGCCATGACGCACGATGACCGTGAGAGCGTGGCGGCGATCATCTCCAAATACGACCTGTTGGCATTGCCCGTGGTCGACAAAGAGGGGCGCTTGGTCGGCATCGTTACGGTCGACGATGCGATCGACGTTTTGGTCGAAGAGGCGAATGAGGACATTGAAAAAATGGCCGCTATGTCGCCGACCGATCGTCCGTATCTGAAAACATCCGTGATTGAAACATTCAAAAAACGTATTCCGTGGTTGCTGTTGCTTATGCTGTCGGCTACCTTTACGGGAGCGATCATCACGCGTTATGAGCAGGCACTCGGCGTTTGGACCATTCTCACCGCTTTTATGCCCATGCTGATGGACACGGGCGGAAACGCGGGAAGTCAATCGTCCATTGCCGTGATTCGAGCGCTGTCCTTGGGAGAGATCGAACTTTCGAACGTATGGAAAGTGCTGTTTAAGGAGTTTCGCGTATCGTTGATGTGCGGTGCCGTTATGGGCGTGGCAACATTTGTCAAAGTGTTTTTAATTGATCTCGGCTTGGATTTTTCTCGGATTACAGTGGCATGGGTGGTCAGTATATCGCTGTTTTTGACCGTTGTGGTGGCTAAGATCATCGGCTGCACACTTCCGATCTTGGCAAAACGCGTGCATCTGGACCCGACGGTGATGGCCAGCCCGCTGATCACGACTATCGTGGATGCGCTGTCGCTGATGCTTTACTTTGAGGTCGCAACACATATGCTTCGCATTTGAAAATATCTGCCGAAGAATTTTCCTTCGGCAGATATTTTTATATCAGAAACAAAAATGAAAAAACGAGCAGAATGATCAAAAACGCAAAGTTGACGATTGAGAATCGTATGATGTACGAACCCGCTCGCCCGGGACTGTGCGCAACATATTCACGGAATGTGATCAAACTTGCCAAGGAGGCGATGAGCGTGCCGGTGCCGCCGATGTTGACTCCGAGCAAAAGTTCGCGGTAGTTTTCGGTGAATTGCGAAAGCAATATGGCGCTGGGAACATTGCTGATGATTTGGCAGGAAAGAGCGCTAAACAGCAGTACGCTACGGTCAAGCAAGGCGGAGAAGAAAGCGCGAACGACCTCGATGCGTCCCATATTGCCCGCGAAAATGAAAAAGCACACGAAAGTAAGTAACAACGGATAGTCCACTTTCCGCAACGCATCGCGATCGGCAAAAAGCAGTACAAGCGGGATGAGAATTAATCCGATGAGATACGGCACGGTGCGGAAAACAATGGCGATGGACAGCGCAAACAGCGCAAGGTAAAGCGCGGTACGCGCGGGGGGCAGGGAGGCCTCCTCTTTTTCCGTGACCGTGATCCGTTCACAGGGCACAAACACGATGCAACACAGCATGATCATGAGAATGGAAAGCACAAAGGGCGGCGCCATGATGGCGGTAAATTCACCGGTCGGAATATTGAAATGCGAATACAGATACAGATTTTGCGGATTACCGAAAGGGGTTAGCATACCGCCGAGATTGGCGGCGATGTTTTGCATGATAAAGGTGAGCGCCATGTGCTTTTGTTGCCTTGTGCAGGAAAGGATAAAATACCCTAACGGAAGGAATGTCAACAGAGCCATGTCATTGGCGATGAGCATGGAACCGACAAACGTGATGATGACCAACGCCAGCACAGCCGTGCGGATGTTCCCGGTGACGCGAACGATGCGGTGAGCCAAAATGGTAAAAAACCGAATGTTCTTGAGCGCACATACCACGGCCAGCGTACAGAAGAGGCAACTGAGTGTTTTGATGTCAAAATATTCGAGATAGCCGGCGTCGGGAGGTACGAGAACAGATGTGACGGCGGCGGCGAGAACGGCGATACATAAAACGGTATTTCGGCGAATGAATTGCAAAAGCGCGGACGGCATGCGTTTCAAACCGAGGCGGTGCGGATGATAGATTGGAGGGGTATGCTCGGGATGTCTCAATTGCATGATTGATGTCCTTTCCGCGGCGCGTGATCGTTCGGCCTCGCCGCACACACCGAATACTATAGCACGTTTTGACAAAAATTGCAACAGTTTTTTACAAAATGCCGAGACGGTAAACAACAAAACAAACTCGGCAGGTATAGTTTTTTTCTTGCTCGCATAGGATGGTGATACAATATCAGTGCGAAAAGAAAGGCGGTTTGGACATATGAAGATGGAACGGTACGGAAAGATTATGCGGGCGTTGATGGCGCTTGGCATGACGATGATTTGCGTGCTTACATTGCCGATCGGAGTCGGTGCGTCGGGGCAAGTCTCGGCAGCCGAAACACTCCCGGCCTCGTCGGCCGTGGTCAGCCCGGCATTGCATGTTTTGGCGGCACACAATGAAATGGCCGTTGCTACGTTGTGCGGCAATGAATATTATTTTTCCGAGGATGTGTTTGCTCGCTCGCTCAATCTCGATACGGCAGCGCTGAACTATATCACGGTTAACACATTGCCGAGCGCGGCGGACGGTGAACTGCTCATGGGTTCGACGAGGGTGAAGGAAGGACAATTGATTTCGGCGGCCAATCTCAAAATGTTGACTTATGTGGCGGCGGATGATGAGGCCGAGAGCAACACGTCTTTCACCTTTTCACCCGACGGCGCGGGATATGAATTGACCTGCCGAGTTTATGTGCTCAAGGAAATCAACTATTCGCCGACCGTCAGTATGGCGAGCGACGCCGCGCTCAGCGTCAGCACGCATCGAGACTTTGTCGGTTACGGTACGCTGACCGCTTATGACCCCGAGGGGGACGCGCTGACCTTTGAGGTGGTGCGACAACCGTCGCACGGTCTGTTGCTCATGACCGATGCTGTCTGCGGAGATTATGTCTATTTGCCGCGCATCGGGTATACGGGAAAGGACAGTTTTGTCTACGTGGCGCGTGATATGTACGGCAATTACAGCGCGAGCGCCGAGGTGAGCGTACAGGTGGTCGAACCGTCCGTGTCGGTCAGTTATGTTGATATGGTGGGACGCCGCGACTACAATGCCGCTTTGACCATGGCCGAAGCGGGCATTATGCAGGGGACCGAATCGGACAGCAAGACCTATTTTTATCCCGAGCAAACGGTCAGCCGCTTGGATTTCTTGACCATGGCGATGCGTGCTGTCGGCGTCGGTTCGGTGCCGCGCGTGACCGACACCGGTTTTGCCGACGATGCCGATATTCCCGCCGATGCCAAGGGCTATGTCTCCGCGGCGTACAGTTTGGGATATATCAAAGGCAGTACCGACGCCGAGGGCAATCTCCTCTTTTTGCCCAACGGTACTATCACCCGCGCGGAAGCGGCGGTGATTCTGCGTCGCATGGTGGATGCCGCAGAGGCAGAGTTGACGCCTGCCTTTGCCGATGCTTCCGATATTCCCGCTTGGGCAAGCGAGGCTATTTCCACTCTTTCCTCGCTTGGCGTCATGACATCCACAGGCGGCGTGATATCGCCCAATGAGCAAGTGACTCGCGGTCAGACGGCTATGATGCTTGCGGCCTTACGTCAAGTCGTGAAAGAGTAAAAACGGTGCGCCGGTTTTCACTGACCGCCGCGCAGATGTGTTCCCGTTACTGCAGAAGATGCGGCATGCCAGATGGCATGCCGCATCTTCTGTGTATGGTGGGAGCGTTGCCGGAAGAAATTTTCGCCCGGATGCACATTTTTTTTCCGCTCCTCTTGTAAGATGGCGGAATATATGGTAAAATAACTATTATGGAATAAAAATCATCGATACGAAAAAGCGCGCGAGTCGCGAACACGGAAAGGATATGTGACATACATGGAATATAATCAAAAACAACTTGCGGCCGAAATCGACCGCCGCCGTACTTTTGCCATTATTTCCCACCCCGATGCGGGGAAGACTACGTTGACCGAGAAATTTTTGCTTTACGGCGGTGCGATTCAGTCTGCCGGGTCGGTCAAGGGCAAACAAAGCGACCGCCATGCCGTGTCCGACTGGATGGAAATGGAAAAAAAGAGGGGCATTTCCATTACTTCGTCGGTCATGCAATTTGAATACGACGGCTACTGCATCAACATCCTCGACACGCCCGGTCACCAAGACTTTTCGGAGGACACTTACCGCACGCTCATGGCTGCCGACAGCGCCGTGATGGTGATTGATGCCGCTAAGGGGATCGAGCCGCAAACGCGCAAACTGTTCAAGGTATGCGCCATGCGACATATTCCCATTTTTACTTTCATCAACAAACTTGACCGCGATGCGCAGGATCCCTTTGATCTGCTCGATGAATTGGAACGTGAATTCGGTATCGGCACTTATCCCATGAATTGGCCCATCGGTTGCGGGGTTGGTTTCAAGGGGGTGTACGATCGTGAGGCTCATCGCATTCTTGCATTCGGCGATGCCCACCGCGGGCGCGACCGTCTCTCCGCCATCGAATGTGATGTGACCGATACGGACAAACTTGACGCACTGATCGGGCGCGCCGACCGCGAGGTGCTGACCGAGCAGATCGAACTGCTTGACGGTGCTTGCTTTGATTTTGACGTGGAGAAAGTGCGTTGCGGCGCGCTCAGCCCCGTGTTTTTCGGCTCGGCACTCAATAACTTCGGAATCGAGACATTTTTGGAGCATTTTCTCAAGATGACAACGGGACCGCTGTCTCGCAGTGCCGAGGGCGATGTCAATGTTAGGCCGACCGATGACAGTTTCTCGGCGTTTGTGTTCAAGATTCAAGCCAATATGAACAAGGCCCATCGTGATCGCATCGCCTTTATGCGCATTGTGTCGGGACACTTTGACCGGAACTGTGAATATCTGCATGTCCAAGGCGGCCGCACGCTCAAACTGTCTCAGCCTCAGCAAATGATGGCGCAGGAACGCGCGGTCATTGACGAAGCGTTTGCGGGCGACATCATCGGCGTGTTCGATCCCGGTATTTTCTCCATCGGCGATACGGTGTGCGATGTGAAAATGAAAGTCACGTTCCGCGGCATCCCGCATTTCGCTCCCGAACGGTTTGCCGTTGTCGAGCAGATCGATTCGATGAAACGCAAGCAATTTGCCAAGGGGATGAACCAGATCGCTCAGGAGGGTGCCATTCGCATTTTCGTTGAACCGGATTCCGGTATGGAAAAAGTATATGTCGGTGTTGTCGGCGAATTGCAATTCGATGTGCTTGAGTCGCGCATGAGATCGGAATACGGTGTGGAATATCGCAAATACCCGTTGGCGTACAGCGCCATTCGTCGCGTCCCGGACGGCATCGATCCCAAGTCGCTTCATCTGTTTGAAGTCAAATGGGTGCAGGATTTTCGCGGCAAAAACTATCTGCTGTTCCATAATGAATGGCATGTCGGCAATACGTTGCAAAACAACGAGGGGCTGGTACTTGAAGAATACGGACAAGAACGGGACGAGGAATAAAAATCGATATAAAAGTTGTTGCAATACGGTTATTTTTATGCTACAATTTATCTTACGACGGGAGGCTCGGTGAGCGATGAATATACTTCACATGAAATACGCGGTTGAAGTGGCAAAACTCGGTTCGCTGAACAAGGCGGCGGAGGTGTTGCTTATCGCTCAACCCAATATCAGCCGTTCGATCAAAGAACTGGAAGCGGATCTCGGAATATCGATATTTAACCGCAGTGCCAAAGGAATGGAACTTACCCCCGAGGGGGAGGAATTTATCGGTTATGCGCAAAGCATTCTGAGGCAGATTGACGAGGTGGAGATGATCTACAAGCAGAACTCTCCGAAGAAACAAAAGTTTTCGATTTCCGTTCCCCGCACCTGCTATATTTCGGATGCCTTTGCCGAATTTTCCAAAAGTCTTGACGACGGTCCTGTCGAAGCATTCTATAAGGAAACCGATTCGCAGCAGACGATCAATCAAGTTCTGAACAGGGACTGCAGATTGGGAATCGTTCGCTACGCGGAGCATTACGATAAATACTTTAAGACGATGTTCGAAGAAAAGGGACTGTTTTATGAATTGATCACGGAGTTTACCTATGTTCTTACGATGAGCCGTGACCATCCGCTCGCGGCAAAGGATGCGATCACTTTCGATGATCTTGTGCCGTATACGGAGATCGTTCACGCCGAGCCTTATATTCTATCTCCGCCGTTTGCCAAAGGCGCGAAAAAAGAACTTCCCGATAATATCGAACGTAAAATTTTTATTTTCGAGCGAGCGGGGCAATTCGATGTTCTTTCCGCCAATCCTCATACGTTTATGTGGGCGTCGCCCGTGTCTCAAATGATATTGGATCGGTACGGCCTTGAGCAAAAAACATGTGCCGACAATCAAAAAGTGTACAAGGATGTCTTGATCCGCAGAGAAGAATACAAACTCACAAAACTTGATAAGCAGTTTATCACCGAACTCTGCAAGTCTAAGAGAAAATATTTTCGATAATCCGGAAATACAGCGAAAATGTGCCGCATTTTTCATATTGATACGGCATATATCGATACCGATAATACCGATATAACATTTTGATCATTCCCAAGGCCGTCGGTTTGTGATATAATAAAGTCGCAAAGAAAAAAACACGCTTACAAGGAGGAAAAATATGGCACGTTTTACATTACCCCGTGATCTCTACCATGGAAAGGGCGCACTTGAGGCGCTGAAAAATCTGAAGGGAACTCGCGCAATGGTTTGCGTTGGCGGCGGTTCTATGAAGCGCTTCGGTTTCCTTGACAAAGTTGTTTCTTATCTGCAGGAAGCCGGCATGGAAGTCGAACTGTTCGAAGGCATTGAGCCGGATCCGTCCGTTGACACCGTGATGCGCGGTGCCGAGGCTATGACGAAATTTCAGCCGGACTGGATCGTCGCGATCGGCGGCGGTTCGCCCATTGACGCCGCTAAGGCTATGTGGATCAAATATGAGTATCCCGAAATTACATTCGAGGAGATGTGTGTGGTATTCGGTATTCCGGAACTTCGCAAGAAGGCTCGTTTCTGCGCGATTCCGTCGACTTCCGGTACCGCTACCGAAGTTACCGCTTTCTCCGTTATCACCGACTATAAGAAAGGGATCAAGTATCCGCTTGCCGACTTTGAGATTACCCCCGATGTCGCGATTGTCGATCCCGAACTTGCCGAAACCATGCCTAAAAAGTTGACCGCTCACACCGGTATGGATGCCATGACTCACGCGATCGAAGCGTATGTTTCTACCGCTCACTGCGAATTTACCGATCCGCTTGCGATTTTCGCCATCAAGATGATCCAAGAAGATCTTGTCGGTTCTTACAACGGTGACATGACCAAGCGCGCTTCCATGCATAACGCGCAGTGCCTGGCCGGTATGGCGTTCTCCAACGCACTCCTCGGCATTGTTCACTCCATGGCGCACAAGACCGGCGCTGTGTTTGAGGATCTCGGCGCGCACATCATTCACGGTGCGGCGAATGCGATGTATCTTCCTAAAGTAATCGCGTTCAACGCAAAGGATGAGACTGCAAAGAAACGCTATGGCGTGATTGCCGATTACATGGGAATCGGCGGTGCGAACGACGACGAGAAGATCGCCGGCCTCATCGCTTACCTTCGCGGCATGAACGATGCGCTCAACATTCCTCAGTGCATCAAAAACTACGGCGCCGACAGCCTTCCCTGCGAAAACGGTTTTGTTCCCGAGAATATTTTCCTTGAGAGACTTCCCGAAATCGCAAAGAATGCAGTGGCAGATGCTTGCACCGGCTCTAACCCGAGAGCGATCTCCGTTGAGCAAATGGAAAAACTTCTGAAGTGCTGCTATTACGATACCGAAGTTGATTTCTGATAACGGTTAACTCGTAAATATAAAAATGGCGGTTACCGTCCGTTCGGTAATCGCCATTTTGCAAATGGAGGATAGAAATGTATAGAATAGTTGACAAAAAAGTGCTGAATCCCACGGTGGTGCAACTTCAGATCGAGGCGCCTCTCGTGGCCGATAAAGCAAAGCCGGGGCAATTTATCATTCTTCGCGTTGACGAGAACGGCGAGAGAATTCCCCTGACTGTCGCCGGAGTGGACAAAGAACGCGGAACCGTAAAGATCATCTATCAGATCGTCGGCGCGACCACCGAAAAACTTTCTCATAAAGAGGCGGGAGACTATTTGCAGGATTTCGTCGGCCCGCTCGGCGTTGCGACACATCTTGACGGATTGAAAAAAGTTTGTATTGTGGGCGGCGGTGTCGGTTGTGCAATTGCCATGCCCATCGCGGAAGCGCTCTGTAAAGCGGGAGCCGATGTAACCAGTATTATCGGCTTCAGAAGCAAGGATCTTCTCATTCTCGAAGACGAATTCAGAGCATGCTCAAACACGCTCCGCGTAATGACGGACGACGGCTCCTACGGTGAGCAGGGCAATGTTACGGTGCCGCTGAAGGAAATGCTG
This sequence comes from uncultured Lachnospiraceae bacterium, assembly GCA_964579815.1. Lineage (GTDB taxonomy): Bacteria > Bacillota > Clostridia > Oscillospirales > CAG-272 > SIG644. The sequence continues at coordinate 23 of CAZOHP010000010.1, read as the reverse complement.
GAAAACGGTGAAGCATTCGATAT
>CAZOHP010000009.1:0-25008 GCA_964579815.1 uncultured Lachnospiraceae bacterium | reverse complement strand
AAATTCATTGGAATTTCTGAAAAGTTTGTTCTTATATCATTGCAGCAGAGCAAAAGGCGCGCGTGACTTATGACAATATTCTGAGGTTGACCGATGATCCCGATGTGCGGGATGTGATCAAGTTTTTACGCGAACGCGAGATCGTGCATTATCAACGATTTGCTGACAGTCTGCGCCGTGTTCAAGACCGTGCCGACAGTAAAAATATCTATGCATTTAATCCGGCGTTTGACCGGCGAAGACGGTAAGATGCGGCAAGGTTTCGGTTGCACTTGACAAATGTTTTGTCGTGCGGTATAATAAAGGCGGAAAATCTGTCAAGAGAGGTTGTTTATGAATGAAAGCGGATGTTTGTATTAAGAAGTTGCGCGAAAATGCGCACATGCCTACATACGGTTCGGATTTTGCCGCCGGGTGCGATCTTTATGCGTGCCTTGAAACGGGAGAGACTGTGATTGAAGCGGGAGAGACCGTGATGATTCCGACAGGTTGGGCGATGGAACTGCCCGAGGGATTTGCCGGGCTGATCTATGCTCGCAGCGGTTTGGCAACTAAGTGCGGTTTGGCTCCTGCCAATAAGGTTGGTGTTGTCGATTGCGACTATCGCGGCGAGGTGTGTGTGTCGCTCCATAACCATAGTCGTGAAGCACGCACGGTGAAGCACGGTGACCGTGTCGCACAGATGGTCATTACGCCGTATTTGACGGCCGTGTTCCGCGAAACCGATGATTTGAGTGATACGATCCGCGGGGTGGGCGGCTTCGGTTCCACTGGAAAATAATTGAAATAAAAACGTCGTGGAGGTGCCGTTTTGAATGGCATTTCCACGACGTTTTGCGGTTGGTCGAATTTATTCCGAAACATGTGAATGGCCGCAACTGTGATGCATGTATTCGGTGGGCGACATGCCGGTGGTTTCCTTGAAAGCACGGCTGAAATGATAAAGGCCCGAAAAGCCGCAACGCTCGGCAATGGCGGACACGGTGGCGGTTTGCTCGTCCAGCAACTGCTTTGCTTGGCGAATGCGCAATTCAAGGATGTATTGCTTGGGCGAGATGCCGTAGGCTTCCCGAAACAACCTCCGAAAATATGCTTCGGAAAAGTTGGCTTCTCGCGCAAGGGCTGCAACGGTCAGATCGGGATTGAAAATATCATGCCCCAGCATTTCCATGGCGGGAGCCAGCAGATCCGAAAGAGAATCGTTTTCCGGCTGCGTTTCTTGTGACAGATGGGATAAGATGGTGTAAAACAGCACCATCAGTTGCGTGTGGTTGTCCTGTGTCGATTCAAGCCAAAGGCGATGCATGCGGTCAAAAATATGAAGATAGGGAGCAACCGCCCGCAGAGGACAAACGAACAGGCTGTCCATGGCGGGGGGACATGTACAATAAAAGTTGATGAGAGGAAAGTCGCCGCTTTCCGTGCCGTACAACTCGTATGTTGCTTCTATGGGGAGCAACACGACGCTTTCGCGATCGGAGACATAACGATGCCCGTTTTGCACGTAAACAATCTCCCCGGTGTCGCGACAAAAGGAAAGCCCGAAATTTGCACGGCGCTCGACAAAAACGTGGCGCCCTTGCGCCGAGGGAACCGTGAGCACGCCCTCAATACTTGTCGCGGTGATGCTGTTCCAAATGTTCATGCAGATCTCCTTTGTTTCTTACTTTGCATTTATTATATCCTTTTTGACAAATAAGTCAAGGTATTTTCAATAAAAATCGTGCAAAACAGTTCGAAAATGTTAAATGCGGCGCGATTTTGCTATTGCCTGATCGCGGTGTGGTGCGGTATAATGGTGTTACAAAACATTTTTAGCAAAGGGGAGGTCAAGTGATGAAAGAATTTGAGAATCGAACGGCAATTGTTACGGGAGCGGCTTCGGGCATGGGGCTACTGTTTGCTCAAAATTGGGCAGATTCGCGCGGTAATGTTGTGATGTGCGATGTCAATGAAACTGTTTTGCAAGAAAAAGTTGCCGAAATCAATGCCAAAGGTAAAGGCGGTGCACTCGGTATAGTGTGCGATGTGCGTGACTATGCGCAGGTGTGTCATGTGCGCGACCGTGCGGTCGAAGTTTACGGCAGTATCGACGTAATGGCGAACTTTGCGGGCGGTACGGCAAGGAGAGTGTTGAACGTAGGTTGGGAGAAAGAATTTCCGGACGTGCCTATCGACGTGTTCGATTGGGGGTTGGATGTAAATTTGAAAGGGCCGTTCTATTTTGCTCATGCGGTGCTTTCGCAGATGCGGAAGCAAAAGAGTGGCTTAATTATCAACATCGGCTCAATCACGGGCGCGGAGGGTGACGGCAGCGGCATGGACTATCCCACGGCGAAAGCAGGTCTTATGTACGGACTTACCAAATCGGTGGCGCAATACGGTTCGAAGTACGGAATTCGTTGCGTGTGTGTGGCACCCGGTCCGGTGTTGACTCGTGCGAATATGGCAGGTATGAAAACATTACTCGGCAGAGCGGCCGAGCCGCAGGAGATCATTGACCTGGTGTTGTTTATAGCATCCGACAAAGGGCAGTTTATCAACGGTGAAAGCATTCTGATCGACGGTGGCAGAAATGCCATGAATCGTCCGAACTATTGACGGAGGAAAATATGATTAAGGCGAGTTTTTTGAATATTCAGCGTCCGTTACTGACCGTGATGGTCAACGAGACCACATGCAATGGTGATCGAGCGATCATTGCCAATGCGTTGTATCATGGCGCGGAAGCGTTTTGCATACAATTGGAACTGTTACAGCCCGCAGAGCGTACGACGGACAAACTTAGGGAATTGTTTGATGCATGCGAGGGCAAGCCCATCTATATCACGGCCTATCGGGCAGGTATGGATGATAACGAATGCGCCGAACTGCTCATGCGCGGTCTGGAAGCAGGCGCGACATTGTGCGACGTCATGGGCGACCTATATCATCCCGAGCCGCATGAATTAACTTACGACAAGTTGGCTGTTACCAAGCAAATGGCGCTGATCGATATGATTCGCGAACGCGGCGGCGAGGTGCTGATGTCATCGCATTTGCATGCGTATCTTGAACCGGAACAGGTAATGGAGTATGCACTTGCACAGCAGGCGCGCGGGGCGGATATTGTCAAAATCGTGTCGGAGGCTCATACCGAGGAACAGATGATGGCCAATATCAATTTGGCATATCGAATGAAATGCGAACTTAAGCGTCCGTTTCTGTTTTTGAATTCGGGCAAATACGGTTCATTGTTGCGTCAGATCGGCCCGGCTTTCGGTGTGTGCATGTATTTGTGTGCGGATAGTTACGGCAATTGCCCCCTCGGTGTCCAGCCGCCCTTGCATGCGCTAAAGGCCATCCGCGACAATATGCATCTGTAACACGGAATTGAAAGAAACGGTTGCTATAGTTACGGATACGGACCGCGAGGCCGTCGGAGAAAAACGATAAATAGTTGCCGTGAAAATGGGAAAGGAGCATCTATGGAGCATATCAAACTGACGCAATACATTACATATTCCCACCCGCTGTTTCGGGAATATAGCCATAGCGATGTGTCGCGAGGACTGGCGCACCATCATGTGGCGTGTTTACGAAGAGGCAGCGCACGTATCGTTACGTTGTCGGGTGAGGAATTGCGATTGCGGGCGGGTGATGCTTTTTATCTCCCCATGGGGCTGTGTTATCATTCCTATTGGTATGGCGACGAGGCGGATGCCGAGCGGCGTGTCGAATGGGATACCGTAGCGTTTACCTATTTCCCGGAGCCATCGGGACACCGATATGCGCCGCAGTTATTTTGCCTTGATTTGGAAAGCGCGTCGATGCTTGAGCATCTGTGGGAAAAGCCTTTTGATACGATGACGGCCAGCGGGTGGCTGTATTTGTTTCTCGGGCGCATGTTGCCGAACATGATCGAGATTCAACCAAATCCGAAACTGCGGGTGCTGGAGACGGCGCGTCGATATATTACCGATTATCCGAATTGCAACGTGGAGCAACTTGCCCAACACTGCGGCATCAGTCCATCGGGGTTATACGCTTTATTTCACGAACAATCAACGATGACAATTCGTGAACTGAAAAATCGGGCGCGTATTGAACAGGCGAGCGAATTGCTGGCAACGACCGATTTTTCGGTGGAAGAGATCAGCCGGCGGTTGGAATTCAGTTCGGCTGCGTATTTTCGCTTGATCTTTAAGCAGATCACCGGCAAGACTCCTACGGATGTTCGTCGTGAGAAAAAATGGATGTGAATTGTAGAATTTTATGCGGTCGCTGTAGGAATATGGATTGATTTTCAATAAAACGTGTGATATACTTTTGCCAGATATCGGTCTGCATTGATCGATGTTGATTTTGCGCGCTTCGGCGCAATGTGTGAAAGGAGACACAATGATGAACAAAAAAATTCTGTTTACCTCGCCCGGTGTGGCGGAGTTGGTCGATTGCGAAATGCCCGTGCCGGGGGCGGGACAAGTGGTGGTCAAACTTCACCGTTCGACGATCAGCGCCGGAACCGAGCGCGCGAATCTCATCGGTGACCCGAACGTCAGTTACATAGGGGAGGGGAGCGTTGTTTTCCCCCGCTGGGGCGGATATAGTTCGGCAGGCGAGATCGTGGCGGTCGGCGAAGGGGTAGATCGTGTCAAGGTCGGCGACCGTGTGGCATGTTCGTGGTCATCTCACGTAAAATACTGCTTGATGGATGCGACAAATCGTATACATCCGTTGGCGGACAGCCTCAGTTATGCAGAGGGAGCACTTGTGCATATCGCGACGTTCCCGTTGGCCGCACTGCGCAAATGTAATTTGGAGATGGGAGAGTCCGTCATCGTGATGGGACAGGGGGTGCTCGGTCAACTCGCCGTGATGTTGGCTCGAGCGGCGGGAGCGATGCCTGTTATCGCCGCCGATCCCGTGAAAGAAAAACGGGCCAGAGCACTGGAACTGGGAGCGGATGCCGCTGTTGATCCCATGGCCCCCGATTTTGCCGAGACTGTCAAGCGCTTGACCGGAGGCGGTGCTAAGGTGGCAATTGAAGTGACCGGCCTTGGCGCGGGATTGGATATGGTGCTTGATTGTATGGCACGCATGGGACGCGTCGCGCTTTTGGGGTGCACTCGCCATTCCGATTTTACCATTGATTATTACCGCAAAGTGCATGGCCCCGGCATTACATTGGTCGGCGCACATACGGCGGCAAGACCTGTGTGCGAATCACACAACGGCTGGTGGACGGAAAAAGATGATGCCGAAGCGCTGATTCGTTTGGCGGCGGGCGGTCGCTTGGACCTGGCCTCATTGGTTGAGGAAGTTCATTCGCCTGTGGAAGCCCCCGAAATTTACGGCAGATTAGCCGCGGGCGGAAGTTTCCCGGTGGTGCAGTATGATTGGACAACGCTTGAAGATTGAGAGGTACGAAACATGAAAAAAGTCAGAATTGCTCAGATCGGTTTGGGACACCCGCATTCGATGGACACTGCCGAGGCGTTGCTTCGATTGACAGATGATTTTGAAGTTATCGGCTTGGCCGAACCGAGTCCCGATTATTGCCACCCCGAACACGTAAACAGTCCTCGCCGCGCAAAACTTTACGAAACACTCAAGCGCTATACGGTGGAAGAATTGCTGGCCATGGATGATTTGGATGCGGTTACCATCGAGTGCGAGGAAGAAAACGGGACGAAATATGCTCAAATGTTCGCCGATAAAGGGGTACATATCCACTTTGATAAGCCCGGTACGCACGGAGTGGAATCGTTTGATCGTTTGGTCGAAACCTGCCGTGTCAAAAAACTTGTCCTGCATATGGCATATATGTATCGTTACAATCCCATGGTACAGCGTGCATTCAAGATGATGCGAGACGGTGAACTGGGTGAAATTTATTCGGTCGAAGCGCATATGAGTTTGTTATATGGCGAAAAAATGGCAAATTGGATCGGCAAACATAAAGGCGGCATGATGTATTATCTCGGCTGTCATGATATCGACCTGGTGATGCAGTTTATGGGCGGCGCACCCGAGAAAGTCATCCCGTTGAATGCCACGACGGGGCAATACGGTCTTAAGTGCGAAAACTACGGATTTGCCGCGTTGTGCTATCCGAGCGGTGTGTCATTTGTCAAAACGACGTGTGCCGAGCCGATGGGATACACCCGCCGTCAACTGGTTGTGAACGGATCGAAAGCGACCGTGGAGATCAAACCCATTGAAATCAGCGCTCCCAACAGCGGACCGGGCGCGATGCTCAGATCACACGCGGTCATCAATCGTTTGGGAGATCGGACAGAGACGATAGAGTGCGAACCGTTTGAGCGTTATGAGGGCATGCTGAGAGGCTTTGCTTCCTATGTGCGCGGTGAGCGTGAGAACCCCTACACCTATGATTACGAGAAAATGCTGTTCAAAACAATAATGGCATGTTGCGGTTTGTGATTACCTAAATTTGAAAAGGAGAAGAATACAGTATGAAAAAGGTTTTGCTGATCGGCGGAACGGGGGCGATGGGGACTTATTTGGTTCCCGAGTTGCTCGCGCGCGGCTATGCCGTGGACGTTCTGTCTTTGGATGATGTGAAGAGCAGTACCCCCAATTTGCGCTATTTTGTGGGTAATGCACGTGACAAGGCATATATGAACTCCGTTCTTGCCGAAAAATATGACGGAATTGTTGACTTTATGGTTTACCATATGCACGAGTTCCCCGAATGGTACACCATGTTCCTTGACAATACCGCACATTATATTTACCTTTCCAGTTATCGTGTTTACGCCAACGAGGAGCATCCGATTCGTGAAACCTCGCCGCGACTGCTTGATGTCTCGCCCGACGAAAAACTGCGGGCATCCAATGATTATTGTATTCACAAAGCGCAGGGCGAAGATGTTTTGCGGGCATCCGATTATAAGAACTGGACCATTGTCCGTCCCGCGATCACTTATTCCACCCGCCGTTTCCAACTTGTGACACTTGAGATGGATAAAACGGTCAAACGTGCGATGCTGGGGCGTAAAGTCGTCCTGCCGCGCGAAGCGCGCGATATACAGGGAACCATGACGTGGGCGGGCGATGTCGCCAAAATGCTTGCCGGGCTTTTGTTTAACGAGCAAGCCATGCGCGAGACCTACACTGTCTCGACCGCCGAACATCACACGTGGGGCGAGATTGCCGAGTATTACAAGGATATTATCGGCATGGAAGTGATGTGGGTGAGCGCTGAGGATTATATCGCCACGCTGGGAGCTCCCGACAAAGGTTGGACGCAAGCGTGGTGGTGGCAACTGAAATATGATCGCTTGTTTGATCGCGTGATCGATAATTCCAAAATATTGCAGATCACGGGCTTGAAGCAGCAAGAGTTGATGCCGTTGTATGATGGTCTTAAGTTGGAGATCGGTCGCCTACCGCGTGAGATTTTCGACCCGAGCACAACCGATTCCGTCGACGTATGGCTGAAAGAACACGGATATTGAAAGAAAGGTATAAAAAATGAAAGCGATTTTGGTTGATAAAAAAGACAGAAGTTTGCACTGGAGTGACGTGCCGGACCCTGTTGTCGCGCGTGATGAGGTGTTGGTCAAGGTCAAGGCTGCTGCACTCAATCGCGCCGATCTGATGCAAAGAGAGGGCGATTACCCGCCTCCTCCCGGTTGCCCCGATTGGATGGGACTGGAGATCGCGGGCGAGATCGTTGAATTGGGAGCGGAGGTGCAGACGCTGTCGTCATGGAAACTCGGCGATCGGGTGTGTGCGTTGCTCGGTGGCGGCGGCTATGCCGAATATGTCAGTGTCAAATACGATATGCTCATGCCCGTTCCTTGCGGCTGTTCCATGGTTGAGGCGGCCGCCATTCCCGAGGCGTTTGCCACGGCATATCTTAATTTGTTTGTGGAAGGAAACATTCAACCCGGCAACACCTTGCTCATGCATGCCGGTGCAAGCGGACTTGCCAGTGTAGTGATCCCTATGGCAAAGGCGTTTGGGGTTCGCGTGATCACTTCGGTCCTTTCGGACGAGATCGCCGCATCGATTGCACACCTCGGAGCCGATGTCGTGATCAATACGAGTCGCCAAAAAACGGCCGATGTGCTCAAGGCTGAATTGGAAGCCGGACACGGCGTTGATGTTGCCATTGATTGCTTGGGCAGTGAACACATGGGGGAATGTCTGCCTTATTTGACGCACGGTGCACGCTGGATTATGATTGCCGCATTGGCGGGAACCAAGACGGAGATTGATCTCAAAAATATTTATGTCCGCAATGTTCGTATCATCGGGAGTACCTTGCGTTCGCGCACACCTGCCGTAAAAGCGCAGATTCTTTCGGAACTCGTGCGGAATGTTTTTCCTAAGATCGAGAGCGGGGAAGTCAGACCCACGATTTACAAAACGTTGCCCATCACCGAAGCCGAGGCCGCACACGACATCCTTTACCGTGGCGAAAACGTCGGCAAAGTTGTATTGACGATAGGAGCGTAAGGGGGAATTCTCCATGTATCATGAAAAAAAGGTATTATTGATCGGCGGCGGCGGTACGCTGGGTACCTATACGGCGGAGGAATTGCTGCGATTGGGTTGCCGCGTTGATGTGATCTGCTTGGAACAGGTTACGTCGAATAATGATCGCTTGCGGTTTTTTCAAATGCAGGCGACATACGAGGCATTGGAAACGCTGTTGAAGCGGGAACATTATGACGGCATTGTGAATTTTATTCATTATCCCGATGTGGAGGAGTATAAGCCCGTTCATCGATTGCTCACCGAAGAGATCAACATTGAGCATCTCATTTTTCTCTCGTCTTATCGCGTGTATGCGGATATGGAACACCCTGTGACCGAAAACGCGCCCATATTGCTTGATGTGAGTCGGGATGAGCAATTCTTGGCGACCGAAAAGTACGCGCTGTCCAAGGCCAAGGCGGAAAAATTCCTGCGTGCGTCCGGTGCGACCAATTGGACGGCAGTGCGCCCGGTGATCTCGTTTTCCAAACGACGCTTTGATGTGGTTACACGCAGTGGCAGAGAAGTGATCGAGTGTGCCCAAGCGGGCAAGCCTGTTTTCGTACCGCTGGCTGCCAAGCAATTGACGGCAGGGTTGGATTGGGCCGGTAACTCGGGTAAATTGATCGCGCACCTTCTCTTTAAGAAAGAGGCAATGTGCGAATCGTTTACCATATCTTCGGCGCAAAATTTGACGTGGGGTGAAGTTGCCGATCTGTACACCGAACTGATCGGCGCTCAATTCGAATGGCTTGCGCCGGATGAATATTTCAGCATCTATCCCGGCGAGCGTGCCTACCCGTATACTCTGGTGTGCGATAGACTTTACGACCGCTGTATTGATAACAGTAAGGTTTTGCGCGTTACGGGATTGGCAAAAGAGGATTTTCTCCCGATCAAAGAGGGAATACGAATCGAACTGGCCAAATTGGCCGAGGAACGGTAACCATATAGAGAAAAGGCTGTTGCATTCGCAACAGCCTTTAACAATGTGCCGGACTTCGAGAGCGGGCACGTTTGCTTGAAAATCAAGCGGAGTGATAGTCCCATTCAGTCGTCAATCGTGGGGATTCTCTGAATATCCTGATCGGTAAAAATATCGAGTTCATCGAACGAGGGGGAAGAAAACTCGGAGATGACCGATTCGGTATCGGTGGAGAACCAGTGGCGCGTGTTGGGCGCGATGGTGTACTGCTGGCCCGGCTCAAGCACGATCTCGTGGAAAACGGTGTAGCAGGTGTCCTCTTTGACCGGATGACAGTGGTGGTTGGGGGTCGGTTCGCCCTCAACGTACAAATACACTTTACCGTAACGGCAACGGAAAGTTTCTTGTTTGCCGACGTAGTTCTTTTCGGGGAGCGGAGCGTGAATGTGCTCGGGGCATGTCATACCGGGCAACAGCACCATCTCCTTGGCACAATAACGGTCGGTGTTGATGTAGGTCACCAAAAGGAGGCCTGTGTGGTAAACATCGTTCAGCCCGAAATCGGCTACCTCGATGTTTGCCTTTTCTTCGTCGTTTAAGACAATGTTTGCTTTCTCGTAAACGGCAGCGGCTTTCTGTCTTGCAATTTCAATATCGGCTTTTTTCATGACAGTGATCCTTTCTTTCATCACGGCGCACTCGGCGCGCGGTGAGTTTTTTTGTTGTTCGCCACACGTGGAGAACGACACTACTTTTATTATACAACTTTTCGAGGCGTTTGTAAATACCTTTTTTGCAATTTTTGCCATGATTCCGAAATGAAAAAGTTGTGGTGAAGAAAAGCAAAAAAAATTTAAGAAATTTTCAAAAAAGGGTTGCAATTTGGTGAAAATATGGTATACTACGGGGGAATGAAGCGTTTTGCTCGTTTAGTTTGACACGCAAGGCCGGGGAGAAATATCTCGGAAACGAATGGCGCAAGGCTGTTCTCGCATTCCGCTCTCTCCACACGTGGCCCTTCCGCCCGCTTGCCGACAGTTTACGCAATGTGCTGTCGTAAGAAAGGATGTGACTTTATATGTTGCCACTTGACCATCTGCCGCAAACGATCAAAGATGTGCTGTTGTCGCAAGGCGTTCATGAGAATGATCTTGTCGCTGCACTTCGACTGGATCTTGACGCCGAGGGGAATTTCGGCGAAACTTGGCTGATACTCGGCCGCTCGGCACGCATGCTTTATCGCGTTGTCGCGGATGACCGTGATTACAAGGTCGATCGGTATGATCTTACCATGATGACCGAACCTTATATCGATAATTTTACAACGACCACCCGATTGCTGGTTCATCGTTATCCGGTCGGATACGGTGCGTTGCCGCAACGGGAAGATTTTGATACCGAGGATGACTATAAGCGGGCGATGCACGCGTATCATAGCGCCGGTGAGACCGTGATCCTCGGACATACGACAAATGCTTGCAAACGTAAGTTGCTTGCTTTCCTCAACATATGGGAGCGCTTGTACTCGGGGCGCGAAGTCGAAGAAACCGATGCTATTTTCGAGCAGTTTAACGCTAAGTGTCCCAAATGCGGTACGGTCTATCCCGATCAAGAACGGCGCATCTGCGAGCATTGCAGCAATCGTCGCGGTACGCTTGTTCGCATGCTGAAATATTTTTCGGATTTCAAACCGCAGTTGATTGTAGTTGTGCTGTGTTTGATCCTGTCGGCAGGGATCTCGCTTGTTACGCCGATCGTCAGCGGAGGACTTCTGTTGGATCAGGTGATCAGCGAACCGACTTATCTTGTCACCGATGAAGAAGGTAATCCCTCGCATCTGACGGTTGAGCAGATGGAAGAACTCGGTTTGTCGCCGGACCGATATGAGCAGGTGACGGGACGATATCACGAAGAAAAATATGTCTATGTGTTTGTCGGTATCCTGCTCGGATTGGCGGTGCTGTCACTGGTTATCAGTATTGTGCAGAACCGTAACAACGCTTACATGTCGACTCGTGTGACCAAAAATATGAAGAACGATATTTTCCGCGCGATGCAACGTATGTCACTTTCGTATTTCAATAAAAACAGTACGGGAGGGCTGATCAATCGCGTGAATTATGATGCAACGCGCGTCCGTTCTTTCTACATCGACGGTGTACCGCATCTGGTTGTTAATGTGCTTAAATTCGTCGGTGTGACCGTGTTCCTATTTATCATCAATTGGAAACTGACGTTGATCGTATTTATTCCCGTGCCGATCATTGTTTTGATGTTTAAATTGATGCTGCCTAAATTGTGGCGCTCGTTCAATCGGCAATGGAGACGTTCGCATTCGCTCAATGTGATGCTGGGTGACTCGCTGGGCGGCGTACGCGTGGTCAAAGCGTTTGCCAAGGAGGCCGAGGAGACCCATCGCTTTTATGAGCATTCCACTCGGCTTTATGAGGCAAATCTCAAGAGTAATCTCATTTCGCTGTCGATCTTCCCCGTGATCAGTTTGCTGATCGGCATGTCGTCACAGGCCATTTGGGGCTTTGGCGGCCTTGAGGTCATGGGGGCGCGGATGACATTCGGCGAATTGCAGACGTATCTCGGCTACATCGGCATGATCTTTGCTCCGCTTAATTTTTTCACTACCTTTACCAACATTTTGACCGACACGATGAACAGCGCCTCGCGTATGTTCGAAACACTCGATCAAGTGCCGGATATTGTGGATGCCCCCGATGCGGTAGAATTGCCGGTTCTGAAAGGAAATATTCGTTTTGACCATGTTTGCTTCCATTACAACCCCAACCGCCCGATTCTCAAGGATGTCAGTTTTGAGATCAGACAGGGTGACCACGTGGGAATCGTGGGGCATACCGGCTCGGGAAAAAGCACCGTGGCAAACCTTATCACGCGAATGTACGATGTTATCAGCGGTAGCGTGGAGATTGACGGGTACAATGTAAAGCAACTCAAAACCGCTTCGCTTCGCCGCGGCATTGCCACGGTCTCACAGGAGATTTTCCTGTTTCGCGGAACCATTGCCGATAATATCCGCTATGCTCGTCCCGACGCCACACCGGATGAGGTCATTGAGGCGGCCCGCGCGGCTAATGCGCACGACTTTATCATGAATCTGCCCGAGGGTTATGAGACCATGGTAGGTATCGGTTCCCGCTCGCTCTCGGGCGGTGAGCGCCAACGAATCTCGATTGCCCGGGCGCTGTTGCTTGATCCGTCGGTTCTTATTTTGGATGAGGCAACGGCTGCTATGGATACCGAGACCGAGCGGCAGATCAGCGATGCGATCGATCAATTGATCGTCGGGCGCACAACCATTTCCATTGCACACCGTCTCTCCACATTGAAAAATTGTAATTACCTGATGGCGATTGAGAACGGTGAGGTTGCCGAGATCGGCACAGCCGAGGAATTGATGGAGAAAAAAGGGTGCTATTACAAACTCTATACGCTCCAAAACGAACAAATGCAAAAGGTTATGCAGGGCTTTTGAGAAAAAGGAGGATCATCATGGCTGATGTTGAAATGAAAATCAAGACCGAAGATACGGATGATTTGTTTGCGACACGCGTGTCTGTTGCACTTACTCCCGACAATGCAACGTTTCGCCGCAGCGCGGGGAATTTGATTTCACTGGATGTCGTGGGAGAGGATGGACGAACCGAGCATTTTGAACGAGTCGTACCCGTGAGAGCATTTCCCATCACGGATCCCGAGGAGTTTATCTCAATCAAAGAACCGGACTCAAAGGAGAAAGGAAAAGGGACCGAGATCGGCATGGTGCGTCATTTGTCCGATTTTGATGACGCGACCGTGGCGCTCCTTCGAGAGGAATTGACACGTCGCTATTTCACACCCGAGATCAAACGGATCCTCGGTGTGAAAGAGAAATTCGGCTATTCTTACTGGGACGCCGAAACGAGCGCGGGAAAAGTCAATTTCGTGATGACCAACGTCTCGGCCAACATTCGGGTTCTGGAGGACGGTCGGGTGTTTATTCACGACATCGACGGAAACTGCTTCTGTATTCCCGATCCGGCAAAACTTGATAAGGCCAGTTTCAAGAAGATCGAAATTTACATGTAATTGTGCGGGGGTGCTCGTATGAAACTTCTGTTTGAACTGCCCGAGCGTGATGAAGCGGCGTTGCTCGCCGCCATGCCGGAAAACGAAAAGCGCATGTACTGTGTCCCCTATGATTTTGAGGGCGAGCGCCGTGTCAAGGGGTATATGGTCGTGACCGACTGTCATATTTACAAACTGCTTGAGGGTGAATTGCTTGCCACATGGGATTTGCGCGAGATGAGTGATTTCTCTGCCGAATCTTTTTATGGCGCTTGCGGTTTTTTTGCCAAAGTGCAAGGCGAGAGTACCATGCTGTGTATGTTCATTTCGGGACGCAATCTGCCGCGCTACTCTGTGTTGGCCAACGCCTGCGATGAATTGGCCTCCGGCGTGGTGCGTGTTGTGACCAACGATGAACCGGAACGGTTTTGTCCCAAGTGCGGTCGACCGTTTGTGGTGCATACCAAAATATGTCCGTTTTGCCAAAGTAAAAAAGAAATCTACATAAAGTTGTGGGGCATGACGCGCGGAATGCGACTGATGATGCTGTTCCCGCTCTTGGCCGCCATGATCTCGGTGGCATTTCGCTTTGTCGTTCCTGCCGTACAAAAAATTGCCATTAACCATTACATCTTTCCGACGGACAGTGCCGAGGTGACGCCTATTGTCGCTTGGCTGCAATCAACGATAGGCGAGCGGACGATGCAATTTGCCGTGATCGTAATTGCTATTGTAACGTTGGATCTTTGTCACCGCGCCATCAGCGTGGTGCAGTCGCGGTTGGCCGCCGTTTCCGGTAACCGCTTTACTCGGTTGCTTCGCGCCTTGTTGTTTGAAAAAATCCACAATTTGTCTATGTCGTCTATCCAAAGTAAGTCAACGGGCGATCTTATGTCGCGCATCAACAATGATGTCAATGTGGTTCAAAATTTTATTACACAGTTGTTGCCCACTTACTTTGCCCAATTGTTTTCGTTTATCCTGGCATTGGTGCTGTTGCTGTGCATTTCTCCGCAGATGTGTCTGTTTATCTTTATCCCGTTGCCGTTTGCCATCACTTTTATTGTGAAGTTTTGGGGGCATATGCGTAAAAGAAATGTTCGCGCATGGCTTCTTGACCGCCGCACACAGCGTACGTTGCAAGATGTGCTCAACGGCATTCGCGTTGTAAAGGCGTACGGCAACGAAGAGCGCGCGGTTAACGATTTTGAAAAGCGTACGGAACGCGCTGCGGCGCAGGAAGAATCCAACGCCAAATTGTTTGATACGTTGTTTCCGATTCTCGGCTTTGTGGTGCATTTCGGCAGTTATTTGATCATGATGTTCGGCAACTTGTGGATGTATCAAGGGCGTTTGGATCTCGGTACACTCAACCAATTTAACAGCTATTCGGCTATTGTCTACGAGCCGTTGCTTCAAATTACGTCCATTCCGCGTAATATTTCGGCGTTTATCACATCACTTTCCAAGGTGCTTGAAATATTGGAGGAAGAGCCGGAAGTCAGTGATATCGCATTGCCGATCGATATTCGCATTGAGGGAGATGTCGACATCAATCATGTTACGTTCGGCTACGATAGTTACAATCCCGTGCTCAAGGATGTGGATGTCCATATCAAGCAGGGAGAAATGATCGGTATTGTGGGGCATTCCGGATGCGGTAAAACAACGCTGATCAATTTGATCATGCGTCTATATGATGTGACCGAGGGGTCCATCGTGATCGATCATGTCAACATCAAAGACATTTCGCAGAATGCATTGCGCTCGCAGATCGGCGTTGTGCTTCAAGAGACACATCTTTTTTCCGGTTCGGTGCGTGACAATATTCGCTATGCCGACCCGCTTGCGTCTAACGAGGCAATTCTTGCCGCCGCCCGCGCGGCCAACGCCCACGAATTCATTATGAACTTGCCCGAAGGCTATAACACCATGGTTGGTGAGAAAGGGTATTCGCTGTCGGGCGGTGAACGTCAGCGTATCGCCATCGCTCGGGCTTTGATTCACAACCCTCGCATCCTTATTTTGGATGAGGCGACGGCGGCGCTGGATACCGAGACGGAAAAGCAGATACAAGACGCTATCGCGCGCGCCACGCAAGGCCGTACGACATTTGCCATTGCGCATCGATTGTCCACACTGCGCAATGCGGATAAACTGCTCGTACTGGATCACGGTCGTGTGGCGGAGTACGGTACACACGTCGAATTGCTGAAACAACGCGGGATTTACTATAAACTCGTCATGGCCCAGCACCGTGCTGCCATGGAAAAGTAAGCAAGTGAATTATTGCTTTGCAACCCGGCCGATAAAATGTGCCGGACCTCTTGCAAAAAAAGACAAAGTATGATATAATATCAATATCGATCATATCCGTAATCTGATCTTATCAAGAGTGGTGGAGGGACTGGCCCTGTGAAACCCGGCAACCCGCACTTGCACAGGCGAGGGCGAAGGTGCTAAATCCCGAGAGATGAGACATTATCAGAATGTTACTCTGAACCTCGGTCGCCGAGGTTCTTTCTTTTTCAAGGACAGAGAGCGGACAAAAGAAAGGAAGTACCGTTATGAACAACAAAATGCTTTTTACCAGTGAATCCGTGACCGAGGGGCATCCCGACAAGATCTGCGACAAAATATCGGATGCCATTCTCGATGCACTGCTTGAACAGGACCCGATGTCGCGTGTGGCTTGCGAGACGGCCTGCACCACAGGACTTGTTATGGTTATGGGCGAGATCACAACTACGGCATATGTGGATATCCCATCCATTGTGCGTGAGACCGTGCGCGAGATCGGATATACGCGGGCCAAGTTCGGTTTTGATTGCGACAGTTGTGCCGTCATCAATTCCATCCACGCGCAGTCGCCCGATATTGCTATGGGCGTGGACAAATCGCTGGAGGCGAAAAACGGCGAAGTGGATGCGTTTGACATCGGTGCGGGAGATCAAGGGCTGATGTTCGGCTATGCTTGCGACGAAACGCCCGAATTAATGCCGCTCCCCATCTCACTGGCGCATGCATTGGCAAAAAAACTGACGGCTGTTCGCAAGAGCGGAACGCTGGATTATTTGCGTCCCGACGGAAAATCACAGGTCACGGTCGAATATGTCGACGGCAAGCCCATTCGTGTTGACACGGTTGTCATTTCGACCCAGCACAGTGACGCAGTGGCGAACGAACGGTTGCGCGAGGACATTATGCGTTATGTCATTCGTCCCGTTGTGCCCGCCGAGTTGCTGGATGAGAACACCAAGTTTTATATCAATCCGACCGGACGATTTGTCATCGGAGGACCCGCGGGGGATTCCGGTTTGACCGGCCGTAAGATTATCGTCGATACCTACGGCGGCTATTCTCGCCATGGCGGCGGTGCTTTTTCGGGGAAAGATCCGACCAAAGTCGACCGTTCGGCTTGTTATGCGGCACGCTATCTGGCAAAGAATATCGTGAAAGCGGGATTGGCGTCCAAATGCGAGGTGCAGGTCGCTTATGCGATCGGTGTAGCACGCCCGGTGTCGGTTATGATTGATACGTTCGGCACGGCTCGCGCAGATGAAGAAAAGATCATTGCAACGGCATTGCGCCATGTGGATTTGCGTCCCGCCGCCATTATAGAACGCTTCGGGCTGCGTCGCCCCATTTATTGCAAGGTTGCGGCATATGGTCATATGGGACGTGAGGACGTCGGCGCGCCGTGGGAGCAGACCGATCTTGCCGATACACTGCGTGCGGAATTGCTGTGATCGTGTAAATCCGGTGGTTTCCTCTACTGTGCCGACAAAACCCCTTGAAGCATATGCTGAGGGGGGAGGTGCACGAAATGGAACTTTTTTTGGAACTGCTGCTTTGTTCCCTCGCGCTTTTCGGCCTTTGGAGTGCGATGCGATTGCTTGCCGAATATTTGCTGGGAGCGCGATGCATTGCGCCATCGGTGACCTTGCGTACGCGGGAAGATGCCGATGCTGTTATGAATTTGCTTGAAGAAGCCGAGGCGTCGCTGTCATGTCGGCGAGGGGGCTGCATTGTTGTTTTGTGCGACGAGGGATTAACCGAAAACGGTAAAAGCCCATCCTGGCTGTCTGCCGCTTGTCGGCGCTACGGCGCGGTGTGCTACGTTGTTCATGCGCAAGAAACGTCGGATGCAAATTCCGAACATGTATGATCAATCAAAGGGAGGAGGACAGAAATGGATGAACAGGAGTCGCTCACACCGGACGACGGTGTGCAGCAATTATCGGGAAGCATCGAAAGGGTGATTTATTCCAACGAAGAAAGCGGCTATGCTGTGTGTGATTTCGGCACGGTCGACAATGATCTTGTGACCATCCAGGGTATTCTGCCCTATATCTCCGAGGGCGACGGTGTGACGATATACGGCAAATGGGTACACAATCCCAAGTACGGTCGCCAGTTTTCCGTTGAACGGTACGAGCGCGAATTGCCTACCGATGCGAATTCAATCTTGCGGTATCTTTCGGCGCATACGATCAAGGGAATCGGGCCGAAAACAGCACGCCGGATCGTGGATGAATTCGGAGCGGATACATTTGATGTTATGGAGAACCATTCGGATTGGCTCGCACAGATTCCCGGTATTTCACGTAAAAAAGCCGAGGAAATTGCCGAAGATTTCAAGCAAAAATCGGGGATTCGCTCGGCGATGATGTTCTTCCGCGATTATTTCGGTGCGGCGTTGAGCATGCGTATCTACAATCGTTTCGGTTCATCGGCTGTCGATCGCGCCAAGCAAAATCCATATCTGCTATGCGACGAAATTGAAGGAATCAGTTTCGAAAAGGCAGACACTATGGCAACGCAACTCGGTATGGCGCGTGATAGCCGCGAGCGCTTTGTCAGCGGCCTGGTTTATGTGTTACATTCCAATGCGATGCAGAATGGCCACGTGTGTTTGCCGGAAGATAAACTTTTTGCGGTGGCCGCTCAACTGCTGGGCGGTACTCGCGAGCAGTTGAGCGAGGCACTTGAGACGCTCCTGGCCTCGGGACGCTTCAAAAAAAGCACGTGGGATGGGATTACCTATCTGTATGAACGGTACGCATACGACAGCGAACAATATATTGCGACCAAACTAAAGATGTTGGACAAGTTGTGCGTAGCGGTCAATGCGCCCGATGTGCATGCTTTTATCGAACGTGAGGAGCGCGGCAGCGGTATCGCTTACGCTACATTGCAACGCAAAGCGATCTTTGATGCGTTGAATAGCGGTGTTATGATATTGACGGGCGGTCCCGGTACAGGTAAAACGACCGTTGTGCGCGCTTTGCTCAATATTTTTGAAAGTATGGATTATAAGGTTGCCTTAACCGCCCCGACGGGGCGTGCCGCCAAACGATTATCCGAAACCACCTCGCATGAGGCCAAGACGATCCACCGGTTGCTTGAAATGGAATACGGCGATGCAAACGGCGAACGCGAAGCGCATTTTCGCCGTGACGAAAACAATTTGCTTGAGGAAAATGTGATTATTGTTGACGAAGCATCTATGGTGGGGAATGGGCTGATGTGTCATCTGCTCAAGGCGATCAAGCCGGGGGCGCGCATTATCATCATCGGCGACGCCGATCAACTGCCCTCGGTTGAGGCAGGCAATGTGTTGCGAGACCTGATCGACAGCGAATGCTTTTCCACGGTTTGCCTAACCGAAATCTTCCGCCAAGCGGAAGAAAGTTTGATCATTACCAATGCGCATGCCATCAATCGCGGTGAGATGCCGCGGCTTGATGTTAAGGATAACGATTTTTTCTTTTTGAAACGCGACAACGATCGTGACATTGTGCTCACGGTGGCCGATCTGTATAAAAACCGTTTGCCGCGAACATACGGTGAAACGGTGCGTGACGGAATTCAAGTCATCAGCCCATCGCGTAAGGGTGAGGGAGGGACCGAGCACCTCAATGTGTTGTTGCAAAGTGCCATCAACCCTGCCGATCAAAGCAAAAAAGAACATCGTTTTCGCGATAAAATTTTTCGCGAGGGCGATCGTGTCATGCAAACAAAAAACAACTACGATCTTAATTGGGAGCGCTCTGACGGTTCGACAGGGATGGGGGTATTTAACGGCGATATCGGCGAAATCGAGACGATCAATCATGCCGACGATTGCATGGAGATATGTTTTGACGGTCGGCATGTCGTATATGACTTTTCTATCTTGGAAGAATTGGACCATGCTTATGCCATTACGGTGCATAAAAGTCAGGGAAGCGAATATCCCATTGTGATCATTCCGCTCTATGCGGCGCCGTCCATGTTGCTCAATCGACATTTGTTCTATACTGCGGTGACCAGAGCGCAGACGATGGTGATTTTGGTCGGGCGTGCCGATATTGCGCAGACGATGGTGAACAACCATCGTCAATCCATGCGATATACGGGCCTTTCACGGCGGTTGGGCGGTGCATCATGAGCGTTCGGTATGTGTTGAGTTGGTTGGAGATGCTTTTGTTTCCGCCTATTTGCCGTGATTGCGGCGAGCGGCAGAATATTTTTTCGCCGACGTTACCACAACCGCTGTGCCCGATGTGCGGAAAGCGCTGGGCTGCGGAAATGGCCGAAACTTGCCCTCGGTGCGGCCTTGCCTATCCGTATTGTGCTTGTATGCCGGATCTACTGCGCGAGGTTTCGTGCGAACGATTGGTTAAATTGGCAGTCTATCACGCGGGTGAGCAGGGTGTTGTCGAGCAATTGTTGCTGCGGTGCAAGGATGTGAATGACCGAGCGTTGTTTCGCTATTTGGCCGCCGATTTGACCTTGCCCGTTTTTCGGGCTTTACAGGCAACGGGACAGGAACTGAGCGAAACGGTTGTGACGTGGGCGCCCAGACGAGGCGAGGCGGTGCGAAAGGTTGGCCATGACCAAGCGCGTAAGTTGGCCGAGGCTCTTTCCGGTCAGTTGCACTGCCCGTGTATTGCAACACTGCGCCATGAACCGGGCAGTCGACAGCAAAAAAAGTTAACGCGGGAGCAGCGGGTCGAAAATGCGGCACACAGTTACCGGCCGGTTAAACGTTCGGACGTGCGGGGAAAGACGGTGTTACTGGTGGATGATATTTGTACCACCGGTGCTTCTCTGGCTGCATGTACGGAACTGCTTTTGAAAAGCGGTGCCGCTCATGTGATCGCCGTTTGCGTGGCGGTGCGAGGATAACGGCATCGCCCGGCGTTGATCGGTCTTGCAATTCAGACGAGATAACCCTCCTTGGCGGAAAATACTTTATCGATTATCACCATATCGATATATATAATACCGATATAACATTTTGGTTATTCCCCAAAAGGTGATTTTGTGATAAAATATAAGCAGTTCAATAAGGAGGTGGCATATGAACGGATACGCTGTTCCGAAAGCGACCCTTGGAAGGCTTCCGCAATATCTTGAATATTTGAGAGGTCTGCCCGATTCATACAGTACAATATCGGCGACTGCAATCGCCAAGGGACTGTCGCTTGGCGAAGTTCAAGTGCGAAAAGATTTGGCCGCGGTCAGCGGCGCGGGAAAGCCCAAAATCGGGTATGTGCGGGATAAACTGATCGGTGATCTTGAACGCCATCTCGGATATGAAAGACTGACGAATGCTGTTCTCGTTGGCGCGGGAAAACTCGGTCGGGCGCTTTTGGATTATGATGGATTTGAGGCTTTTGGCGTAAAAATCGTTGCCGGCTTTGACTGCAATGAGCAGGTTATTCGAATGGGAAACTCATCAAAATCCATTTTCCCGATCAAAACTCTCAAGACGTACTGTGCCGAGAATGATGTCAAACTCGGCATTATTACGGTGGGGCAGGGATCGGCACAAAGCGTATGTGACAGACTGGTGGAGAGCGGAATCGCGGCCATTTGGAATTTCGCGCCATGTGCCTTAAAGGTCCCGTCGGGAGTGCTTTTAAAACAAGAGAATTTAGCGTTGTCGCTCGCATATCTGAACAATCAATTGTGTAAATAATTTTTAGGAGGCCGGAATGGAATTCAAAACTTACGATATCGTGGACAGTGTGGAGACGCTGTATGATGCGCTCGCTCGCGTGAGAGCTGCGCAGAAAATTTTTGCAACTTATACGCAGGAGCAGGTTGACAAGATCTTTTTGGCGGCGGCGTCTGCTGCGGACAAGGCGAGAATTTCACTTGCGAAACTTGCGGTTGAAGAAACCGGAATGGGAATCGTCGAGGATAAAGTGATCAAGAATCACTACGCCGCCGAATATATTTATAATGCTTACAAGTCAACAAAAACGTGCGGCGTGATTGAGGAGGACAAGGCTTTCGGCATCAGAAAGATTGCGGAACCCATCGGGGTGGTTGCCGCGGTCATCCCCACGACCAATCCTACGTCTACTGCAATCTTTAAGTGCCTGATCGCGTTGAAGACGCGTAACGCTATTATGATCAGTCCGCATCCCCGTGCAAAGCATGCAACCGTTGCAGCCGCGAAACTTGTTCTTGAAGCGGCAGTGGCGGCAGGCGCGCCGGAGGGAATCATCGGTTGGATCGATGTTCCGTCGCTCGATATGACTAATACTCTGATGAAAGAAGCGGATATCATTCTTGCCACCGGAGGCCCCGGGATGGTGAAAGCCGCTTATTCATCGGGCAAGCCCGCCCTTGGCGTCGGTGCCGGTAACACGCCCGCTATTATCGATGACAGCGCGGATATTCTTCTTGCCGTTAACTCGATTATCCATTCTAAGACGTTTGACAACGGTATGATCTGCGCATCCGAACAGTCGGTGATCGTTCTTGAATCGATCTATGATGTGGTAAAGGCGGAATTTGCCGCAAGAGGATGCTATTTCTTGGATCCTTTCGAAACCGAAAAAGTCCGTAAGACCATCATCATCAACGGCGCTCTGAATGCAAAGATCGTCGGTCAAAAGGCGGCGAAAATCGCGGAACTGGCAGGCGTAACCGTTCCTGCGGGAACCAAAATCTTGATCGGCGAGGTTGAAAGTGTGGAACTTACCGAAGAGTTTGCACATGAAAAACTTTCTCCCGTGCTTGCCATGTATAAAGCCAAGTCTTTTGAAGAGGCGCTCGACAAGGCGGATAAACTTGTTGAGGACGGTGGCTTTGGACACACTTCTTCGCTTTATATCAACGAAATTACGGAAAAGGAAAAACTTGCCGCCTATGAGGCGAGAATGAGGACTTGCCGTATCCTTGTCAATACTCCGTCCGCTCATGGCGGTATCGGCGATCTTTACAATTTCAAACTCGCGCCCTCGCTGACGCTCGGATGCGGTTCGTGGGGCGGTAACAGCGTGTCGGAAAACGTGGGCGTTAAGCACCTGCTGAACATTAAAACGGTAGCTGAGAGGAGAGAAAATATGCTTTGGTTCAGAGCCCCCGAAAAGGTTTATATGAAAAAAGGGTGTCTCCCCGTAGCGCTTGACGAACTCAAGACTGTCAGAGGCGCGAAAAAGGCGTTTATCGTGACCGATATGTTCCTTTATCAAAACGGATATACCAAACCGATCACCGATCAACTTGATCAAATGGGCATTCAGCATGCTACATTTTTCAATGTTCAGCCCGACCCCACACTTGCCAATGCAACCGACGGTGCGGCTCAGATGAGTGCATTCCAACCCGATACCATTATTGCGCTCGGCGGCGGCTCGGCCATGGACGCGGCGAAGATCATGTGGGTGCTTTATGAACATCCCGAAGCGGATTTCATGGATATGGCCATGAGATTTATCGATATCCGCAAAAGAATATACCAATTCCCCAAGATGGGCGAGAAAGCATATTTCATTGCGATCCCCACTTCCGCGGGCACAGGCTCCGAGGTGACGCCGTTTGCTGTCATTACCGACGAAAAGACCGGCGTGAAATACCCGCTGGCCGATTATGAACTTTTGCCCAACATGGCGATTATTGATGCCGATTTCCATATGTCCGCTCCTCGCGGATTGACGGCGGCTTCCGGAATCGATGCCGTTACACATGCGCTTGAGGCTTATGTTGCCATGCTTGCAACCGATTATACGGACGGTCTTGCGCTTCAAGCGCTTAAGATCATTTTCCAATATCTGCCCCGTGCCTATGACAACGGTCAAACGGATATTGAAGCTCGTGAGAAAATGGCGAATGCTGCAACGATGGCAGGCATGGCTTTTGCAAATGCGTTTCTCGGTGTATGTCATTCTATGGCACATAAACTTGGCGCATTCCACCATTTGCCGCACGGTATTGCAAACGCTCTTATGATCGAAGAAGTCATTCGTTTCAACGCATGCGAGGCTCCCGCAAAAATGGGTACATTCTCGCAATACGATCATCCGCATACACTGGCAAGATATGCGGAGATTGCAGATCATCTCGGACTGGGCGGCAAGAATGATACGGAAAAAATGGAGAATCTGATCGAGGCGATCAATGATCTTAAAACTCGTGTCGGTATCAAAGCGACCATTAAAGATTACGACATTGACGAGAAAATTTTCCTCGATCAACTGGATGATATGGTCGAGCAGGCATTTGATGATCAGTGCACGGGTGCCAATCCCCGTTATCCTTTGATGAGCGAGATTAAGCAAATGTATCTCAATGCTTATTACGGCAAGCATTTTATTGAAGCGGAAATGCCGGAGGCCGATCTTACTCCTATGCAACCCGATGCCATCAAAGCCCCCTATCGCAAGGGTAAGAACGCATGACTCAAGGAGGATATAAGTATGAAACTTGACAGAGTAATTGCAGTAAGAAATAACAAGACTGTTTACCGTGACGGCGACAGATGCATCAAGGTTTTTCATGAAGAATATTCCAAAGCGGATATACTCAACGAGGCACTGAATCAAGCGCGAATAGAGGAGACCGGACTGAATATTCCCAAGGTGCTTGAAGTTACGATGATCGAGGGTAAGTGGGCGATTGTTTCCGAGTTTGTTAAAGGCAAGACTCTTGCGCGATTGATGGAAGAACATCCCGAGAAAAAAGAGGAATATACGGAACTCCTTGTGGATCTTCAGATGAGCGTTCACGCCAAGACCTGCCCGCTTCTCAATAAGTTGAAAGACAAAATGAGCCGCAAAATTGCCGAGACCGATCTTGACGCCACCACTCGTTATGACCTTCACACTCGCCTGGAAGCTATGCCCAAGCATAATAAGGTGTGCCATGGTGATTTTAACCCATCTAACATCATTGTCACCGAAAGCGGCGTTCCCTACATTCTTGACTGGTCTCATGCAACGCAAGGAAACGCTTCTGCGGATGTCGCGCGCACGTATCTTCTTTTTTGGCTGAACGGAGATATCTCCGGAGCCGAGTTGTATCTTGACACTTTTTGCAAAAAGAGTGGTACCGCCAAGCAATATGTCCAAAAGTGGATGCCGATTGTGGCGGCTTCTCAGTCGGTCAAGGGCAATGAAAAAGAGCGTGAGTTTCTTATGAGCTGGGTCGGCGTTGTAGATTATCAGTAATTGAAGCAAGATCCGAAAATTCAGATGAATATTGTGAGGTAAAATATTATGCTTAAAATTACAGTT
>CAZOHP010000008.1:0-25782 GCA_964579815.1 uncultured Lachnospiraceae bacterium | reverse complement strand
GTCCGACAAAAGGTGTCATAGGCGGCACGTTATAGCCGATTTCTTCGTGAAAATAGTTGGCAATGTCGGTGATGGCGGTCGGATCCATACCATCCAATGTGCCGCGCAAAGAAGCATATTCAAACACCATCGCTTCGATGGGAATGTTACCCGTGCGCTCACCAATACCGAGTAACGAGCAGTTAACGGCACATGCGCCGTACAACCACGCGGCCGAAGCATTGGAAACCGCTTTATAAAAATCGTTGTGACCATGCCACTCCAATTGTTCACTGGGAACATCGGAATAATGCTGCAAGCCGTAGACGATGCCCGGCACACTTCTGGGCAACGCAACCTCGGTATACGGCACCCCGTAGCCCATGGTATCACAAGCACGAATCTTAACGGGAATGCCGGCATCTTGACTCATTTTCATCAGTTCGTTAACAAACGGAACGACAAAACCGTAAAAATCGGCACGTGTGATATCTTCCAAATGACAACGCGGTATCACTCCGGCTTCAAATGCATCTGCCACAGTCTGGAGATAAAAGTTCATCGCCTCGCGACGATTCATCTTCATTTTCTTGAAAATATGGTAATCGGACGAACTGACAAGAATTCCCGTTTCCTTGATATTCAAACTTTTAACAAGTTTGAAATCTTCCCGACTGGCGCGAATCCATGTTGTAATTTCCGGAAACTTTAAGCCGAGATCACGACAGGCTTCCAACGCTTCAATATCTTTTTTGCTGTAAACAAAGAATTCGCTTTGGCGAATAATTCCTTTCGGGCCGCCCAAACGAGAGAGCAATTTAAACAAATCAACAATCTGCTTGACAGTATACGGCTCCACCGACTGCTGGCCGTCACGCATCGTTGTATCGGTAATCCATATTTCTCGCGGCATGGAAATCGGTACGCGACGATGATTGAATGTAATCTTCGGCACTTCGTCATACGGGTAAACTTCACGATACAGATTTGGGGCCTCGACATCCTGCAATTGATATCGATAATTCTTTTGTTCCAACAAATTTGTTTTATCCGAAATTTCGATCATATTCGGTATCTCCTTACATATACATCACCCGGTGATGCGGAATTGTATACAAGTATACCACAAGTCAAAGCAATTGTCAATAGGAATCGCGAAATAATATAAAAAATGCAAGAAGCCGTGAGACTTCTTGCATTTGAACGGTCAGCAACCGCAATGCTTACGCTCGAGACGGTCATCCCGATCAGGACGATCCCCCGGGCGTGAACGTCCAAGTTGCGGCATTCCGGGTGGGCAAAATTCCGCCACGGGAAACGCCATACTGCGAAACATGCAGCAGGGATCGTCTTCCTCATGCGCAATGCATTCCTTGTCGGGAACACAATATTCCGTTGCCTCAACGAGATATTGAGCCGGGCGGACAATACGAACCACAGAGAAGATGCCCAGCGAAACGGTCAGATATCGCTCGCCCTCCGCGTCGGACAAACGGCCGCTCATACGAACCGTGACCGGTTCCGGAATGTCGCAACAGCAGCAACAGCAATGGCAATTTTTAGCCTCGGTCACATCAACATCGAGCACAATGGGATCGACAACTTCCACTACCGCCACCGGGACATTTCTGCTTTGTCCGCTCGGTGTTGGCTCGGCGCAATAATCCGACGCATCGGGATTGCTCTTAAAAATGTTCACATTGCTCTCGCTGCCATATAAAATGACCTTCTTTTCCAGCACGGCAACGCCATCGAAATCTTGACTTCTTCCACCGCCGACACACGCCTCAAAATCCAGTTTCACATAAAAACGAATGTTGACCGAATAGAAGCCGCGGTTGAATTGCACAGGGTCGATGTGGATGGAAGTGTAACTGATACAAGCATGCTTGACACGAACACTTCCGGTACGTTCAAGAATTTCACAACCGAAATCGGTCAGAAAAACCCGAATATTTTCAAAACAATCTCTGTCGCGACAAGAATCCAAAATACGGTTGGTCTCGATGCACACCATTTCCCTGCCCGAGCCGGGCGGACACCCGGGTGCACACGGGAATTTGTTATCTGCCATGGTAATATCCTCCTTCATTGGTATGAAAGAGAGCATCGGCGCGCAAGCCATCTCTCTTCGATATCAGCATATTCACCAAGACGGATTTTGACAAAATTTTCGAATGAACGACAAAAAAATGAGGCTCTCCGTCATGGACAGCCTCACCTGATTCAGCAAAATTCATCCGCAGGCAACTTAATTATTGCCCCGGAAGAACTTCCCCCGGTGTTACCCGTATTGTTATCTTCGGTAGGCGGCACGGTATTGCCACCGGTGCTGCCGCTGTTGCCATTGTCACCGATGCCGCCGCTACTACCGCCGCTATTATTATTGTCGTTATTACCGTTTCCGCTTTCGCCTTCGCTGTTGTCATTGTCGCCTGTGGGCGGTACCACAGGGGCAGACGGTTCAACGGGTGCAACCGGATTGACCGGCGCAGACGGATCGACCGGTGCTACCGGCACAACCGGCGCGGAGGGATCGACCGGCGTGGAGGGATCCGCGGGGGCGGTAGGCGTTGCCGGAGACGTCGGGGATGTCGGTTGCTCGGAATCTGTTGTCTCGAAACTTCCTGGAACAATCGGTATCAGCGTCTCCGATTGTTCGGAGTCATTCCCCACTGGCTGGTCGGAGTCGCCCTCTTCGGGTTGGTTAGAGTCATCTTCACCGGGTTGGTCGGAATCATCCTCACCCGGGTGGTTGGAGTCATCTTCACCGGGATGGTTGGAATCATCTTCACCGGGTTGGTTGGAATCATCCTCACCCGGGTGGTTGGAATCATCCTCACCCGGTTGGTTGGAATCATCCTCACCCGGTTGGTTGGAATCATCTTCACCGGGGTGGTTGGAGTCATCCTCACCGGGTTGGTTGGAGTCACCGTCATCTGTCTGCGGCCCATCATTTTTACACGCAACAACGGAGAACAATAATATGCACATCATCAAAAGCACAACCAATACGGAAAAAATTCGATTCATAAAAAATCCTTTCTATGTATAAGGTCTCTTTTCATCAGCTTTCGAAAATCCCGCTTTCAATTTACGCGAAAGCGCACGTCCCCATCTTGCAATGTAGCAAAACGGCAGAAGCACGGGGGCTCGCCCAAGAACGGGATACCGCTGTTGCATTTGCGCGCGGGACGGAAATATCTTGGCCATCGCGACGCGAAATCGCCGTGCGAAACGCTCCCGTGATCGACATAATTTCTCGATTTCCGAAATATATTCCGCATCATCAAAGGAAAGATATTGTTCACCGCGATATCGTCCGACCGCCAGCGCAATCACCCATTCGCGCGGCACACGTTCATAGTCCTGCCGATTATCGCCGCAAATGATATAATCATTTTTTCTCACCTTAATGATTCGATGCAAGACCAAAGCACCGTTCGGACGACGATACAAAGGCAAATCATACAACTTCAATTCATGCGGAGCGGGAACAAGTTTCACCAAATCTGTTTTTTGGTCAAGCAACGGCATCATACTATCCCCCACCACGGGGCGAAGCAAGCAGCCTTGCTCGCATAACGCTCGTTCTAACGTCACCGTATCGTTATTCATGCGCGATCAAACCCAATTGCTCCAGTTGAGCGGTGATTTTTTGATAATCCTCGCGGGCAATCGCTTCGGTCACATCATATTCCCGGCAAATCACGGCAATCACTTCATCTTCTTCGGCGCCGTTTTGAAGCGTTTTCGCAATCAATGCAGCCGTTTCGTTCATACGAATCATCCCGTTAAAACTTTTCCCCGCCTCTCCCGCGGGCACCGCGACAAATTCACCGTTGATTTCGCTGATAATAATTCCGCTTTTCAGTTTCATCATCGGATCTCCTTTCTCATAGCGTTGTAAGAGACACGGACCGCCTCCTCGCTGATATTACATGCAAGCATATAAAGCGGGACGCAACTACTCAGCGCAATTGCCGATTCCAGCATTTGCGCCGTACCTTCACTGCTGTCGGGACGAAATGTTTGACCCAGCACATGAGGCAGCCCCTCATTCGGCGACAACGGTTGGATGTGATTTTCCTTGCCGCGCGACAAAAAGCAAATTCCCCCGACAGGAAAAGATGCGTTGGTACTCAAACCGTGCTTGCCGTCCCACGGCGTTCCGTACACCGCCACCTGCCCATTCGCAAGGCGGAGCAACGGCTTGTCATCGTTCACCATGACGGCTCGCTCGCCGAATACCCGGCGCCACAGCGCAGTGTGCGTGGACTTCCCCGTTCCCGAAGGAGCGGCAAACAAATAAGCAACGCCGTCCACGGCAACCGCGGAACTGTGGAACAACAGCACATTGTCCTTGATGACCGCCTCGCAAAATTTGCGATAGCACGCAAGAGATTCAAGATACGGCTCGGGAGAATTCGGAATCGCCGCGCGAGCGCGTTCGCGTTCAACGTCATCCGCGGTGATCTCAAGAAACAATACCGGGTCCCGCGAACTCACATAGTCTTTGCATTGTTTTGCAAGATATTCGTATCGATGCGTAATGCAAACGGGAATATCGGCAAAGCAAACATTCATCCGAAAAGCAGACCGCATCACTCAAAGCGATCCTCGGGAAGCGTAATGGGATTTTCGCTTGTGCCGGGCCATACAAAATCGGAGTTCTGCGAATCGTCATCCTTTTCTTTTTGCTCGTCTTTTTCACAGGCAACGCCGAGAAGCAGCATGCCCGCCGCAAGCAACACCAACAAAATCTTTTTCATTTCATGGTCCAAACCTTTCGTTTTGATTGATAACCCACAATGCGGTACCCTTACGGATACCGCATTGGAAAAATTAAATCTTGATTAGTTGAATTTATCGAACGGAGTTGTAACACCCTCGCTCGGGATTTCGAAAGACTTTTGAGCGGGATCCACGCCGATCGACTTCATGTAATCCTCGTAATTGGACGCATCAACCGTGCTCGGTTTCACATCGGGCAAATAGCCGTCATCATCGGGCTCCGGGTTGACGGGATTAACGGGATCAACGGGCTTCACAGGCTTCTCGGGCTGATTAATCTCAACGGAGGGATCATATGTAGCAAAGCCGAAGTTTGCGAAAGCCATCACAAAATTCTCGCCGCGGTCGAACGAATCTTCGTTGTAAATACGCATAAAGTTCCAACGAGTCGGATCCAGTCTGCCGAGGTTTAAATCGCCGCCCATGTCGGAGAGAGGAATTTCCACGTGGTTGACGCCGGAAACCAAACCGCCCTTGACATACTTGCCGAACTCGCACCTCACGAAGTCCTCTTCCTTATCCATCGTACCCGCAGAGGTCAATTCAAGATAGAACTTCACCCCTTGGAGCACCGACGCATCGCTCACATACAGATCAAAGGACAGGTGCGACAGTTTGGAAACATCCCATGTCTTGACATCGGTCGCTTCGGCTCTGTAAAGGATCTTAACGCCGTTGTCGCCCTCTTGCCAACCGCCGTTGCGACCGGCAACGCCGCTGTAAATATACTTGACCCAACTTGTGCCGTCATTGGTCAACGTGGCATCGAGAATCGGACCTTGGCTGTTGACCTTGGTGTCTATGAACCAACCGTCCAAAACCGAACCGTCGGAAACCACCAGCACTCTGGCCTTTTTATCGTCGTCCTTTTTGTCATCGTCTTTTTTGTCGTCGTCTTTCTTGTCATCATCTTTTTGACCGTCGTCCGGATCAATGACTACGCCCGGGAACGGGGGGTTGTCGCTCTGGTCGTCTTTCTTGTCATCGTCTTTCTTGTCATCGTCTTTCTTGTCGTCGTCCTTTTTATCGTCGTCTTTTTGATCGTCGTCTTTCTTATCGTCGTCCTTTTTGTCGTCGTCTTTTTGATCGTTGTCTTTCTTGTCGTCGTCCGCGGGATCTTTGTCGTTGTTGTCGTTGTTGTCGTCGTTGTCCTTGTTGTCATCATCGCCGGGCGTCGAAGGATTGTTTTCGTCGGGATCGGGATCCGTGTCCGGGTCCTTTTGGTTGCAGGCAACGAATGCAAACATCGAAGCCACCATCACCAAAGCCAAAATCAAAGCCAAAATCTTTCTCATCATCAATAACCTCTCTATCTCTAAGTTCAATTATTCCGTAACGGTTTACGCGGTCAGTTCATCAAATCGGCATAGCGAATGGTAGCCGCACAGTATGCATAGATCGCATCGTACAAGTCTCGCACTAGCGATTCGTCGGCCAATCCATCATACGAATCGTTCAAGTAAGTGCCGAAAGAGGTGACAAACTTGTAATCCTCATGGCCCTCGAAATAGAACGTGTGCGCCGTGTTGATCTCGTAAGGAAGAATTTCGAGTTCAATGTAGTAATACGAACCGTCATTGTCACTATCCGTCTTAAACTCGGTAATCTCTTGCTTGCCGCCCTTGTTGGTGGAGTGGATGAGTTTCAACCCCTCGATCGAATCGGCCGTAAAGGCAACCTGATATTGGATAACTCCGCCCACACTTGCCATGTCTTTGTAAAACACTGCGGGGCAATCCCCTTTATCGCCGATCACACCCTTATACTGCGAAGCGGTCGTGTCGAGCCCGTCCGTGGTGGGGACAAAATTGCCGATGATACTTCTAATCTCCGAGTCCTCATGACCCTTAAACTTCCCTGCCGCGATACCGTAATTCAGCACGCTGCACATCAAATTTCTGACCGTACTGCCGGGATCGGAGACCGACCGATTGTCGATGGAATTGATAATATTCATGCAGTATTGTGCGATGCTGTAATCGCTCACACTATCGGTGAGCAACTTGCCGTCATAGGTAAATGCGGACAGCGTGGCGGAAATTTTCTCGCCGATCTGATACGGCATCACGTTCTCCAGCGTAAACTTCATGCGGTTGAGCGTGTCCGTGCGGGTGCCGGTGACGTTGTAAGACCGGTTGCCGATCGTGAACAGCATGCTGGCCTCCGAGATCGACTCGTGAACATTGGCGTAGAACACAACATTCAGCGACTTGTGCAGCTGCAGCGCGGCGCCCTCGATGGAAACGGAAGCGACGCTGGAAAATTCTTTCATGTTGTTGTAAGCCGCGTAGGTGGTAAAGCACAGGTTGTCAATGGCCGCCACCACATTGGCGTTGGGAACAAAATCGAATTTGCCGTTGTTGTTGAAAATCGAAATCCAATTGACTTTCGACCAATCGCACCCGTAACTCCACATCGAAGAATCCAGCGGAACATACACGCTGTTCCAGCCGTCCTGCAAATCTTGGCCGTCGAGCCGGAAGAAGATGGTCGACAACGTGCCTGACAAATGAGATTCATTCGTGTCGGGCTTGCCGGAGGACGTGACCTCAAATTCAAACGGAACCACACACAAATCGGCGTAATTCTCCAAATAGAGGTCGAAGAACATCGCGTCGGCGCCCGAAACATCCAGCGTGCTGCCGCTGAAGATGGTCTTGCGCTGGCCGAACTTATACAGCGTATTGCCCTCCGCGTTCACAAAGGCCAAAGCCTTGTTGTTGTTAATGGAGTAGTTGCCGTTGTCAAAGCGCATGAGATTGTCAACGCCGGGTTTCTCCGGTTCAGTCACTTTCTCGGAAGTTTCCGGCGCGTCGGTCTTGGCACCTACCAGCGTGAGGTTTCTAAGTTTGAATACGGTCGAGCCGGTTGTATTCCATTCACCATCGTTGAAAATACGAATAAAGTTAGCATACGGATGATCCAGCGAGGTTCCTTCTCTGCCGGATTCCGCAAATGAAGCGACATTGATTCTCACCGAATTCCATGTGTTCAATTCGAGTTCTTTTTCGTCCGTTCTTGTGAAAATATTTCTGATGGACGCAGTTCGGCTGTTCTCGTACCAATCACATGTACCGCTTGATGTCAACTCAAAACAGATATTTAAGTCAAGCAACGCGCTGTTATCCACATAGATTTCGCAATCGATCGCCGATACTTTGGCAAACATTTGTGGTGTAAAGACAAATGACGAATTAATTGCATCGCCGGTACCTTTTTTTGAAAGGCCATCGGCAGAATTTAAAAGGTTCCATTCACCCGACTCAAATACCGCAGAACCGTACTTGTAATTAATCGCCTCAGAACCGCCCTCGTAATTAATCACATCTGCCTTGGTTAATTCTACATTGGAAAGGGTAATTGAATAGCCGCCGGCCACGCTTCCATTGTTGTACATTCTAAAATAATTCCATCTTGTTTCATCGAACGGACCTGCGGAAGAATCATCCTTTTTTCCACTGGGATAATCAGTTCTCGCGACAAACGTAGCGATGGGAATCTTGAAATGATTTATTCCTTTTGCCAGCGTGATACCGGAATATTTCGCAAGTCTGGCAATAGAAACCTGGGTCAAAGCGATTTCTTGATAGTCACACACTCCGGAAGAAGTAAGTTCAATATCAAATTTCCAATTCTTCTGTGTTTCAACATCATTGATCGTCAAATCAAATTCCAAAGCAGTCAATTCGGAAATATTAAAAGACTTGCTAAGTTTCTTCCCGTATTGAAAAAACACCTTATTCTCCTCGGATGTAACCGTATAACTATAACCGCTCGGAGTAATCGTCACACTTTCCACTATTGCCTCGCGGTTGGTCATGTAAACATTGTCCAGTTTGACAACGGTCTCACCCTCAGTACCGTGTCCATCAATCGCATAAATTCGGAAATAATTCCATTCGGACATGTTCACCGTGCCATCTGTTCTCAAATCACTAATTTTGATTTCAATGTGATTCCAGCCATCAACAAGTGCTTTGCCCCAAATTTCGGTAATTGTACCAGTAGATACCAGTTCGCCTATGTCGTCGCCGCCGTTCTTATCGCGCAATTCAAGTTCAAATCTGGTCTTTTGAATAGCGTCAGCATCATTGACATACAAATCAAAGCACAGTGTCTTCATTGCCGAAGCGTCAAGCGTACCATTCGGTCTTGAATATTGATATTTGATAAAGCCCGTTGTATCGCTACACCCCGTTTTTTTGCCGTTGAATTTGAAAGCCAACGTGCCGTCGTCTACTGAAAAAATATCCTTGTTAACCGCAGTCTGCTCAAATCCATCCATTGTATCACATGTCGAAATGGGAACAATGATTTCGCCCGTGGTCGTCCCCGCCGCGGTGGCCGTAAACACCCACGCGGAACTCACCATCAAGACGGCGAGAAACAGCGCTAAAATTTTTTTCATAGTAGCCTCCTTAAATGCATCGGTGAGCGGCCCTGCGCCTCCGTCGGTCGTCGGCATGAGCGCGCCCCCTTTTATAGTTGTTAATATTTTAGCATGAATTGCTTTTTTTGTCAATACTAATTTTACATTTTTACTGATTTTTTTGTGCCGATTTTTAATTTTTTGCACACAAAGTCAAAGAGCCCGTCCGAAACGGGCCGAAAATTCTTCATTTTTTATTATATACGGCTTTTTTTCGCTCGGTTTCGGCCAAAAGCCCCCGCCCCGCAAGCGGCAAGAGCCAAGAGACAAAAAAATCTCGGCCGCCAAGCGACCGAGAATTTTTGGTGGGCCATCAAGGACTCGAACCTTGGACCGACCGGTTATGAGCCGGTAGCTCTAACCAACTGAGCTAATGGCCCGCATGTTTGCGGATGCGTTGTTATTATACCAAGAAGTTGCGAAAAAGTCAATACTTTATGAAAAAATTGAGAGAAAATTTCATTTTTCCCTTTCATGATTCGCCGTTTTATGTTATAATAGGTGTAATATTAAGTCCGAAAGGAGAAAATCAATGGAATTGACCAACAGGCTGAACCGTCTGGACGCTTACAGCCGCGTCAACAAGTATGCCGACCGCATTTATTCCGAATTGCTTTACCTTTACCATCTGAATCGCCGAAAATCACTGGGATGGGAGGACAAACTCGACCGCGCGATGGCGTATCTCGAGGAAAGCGCAAAAGAAAACGGCGCCATCATCCGCGAGGATTGCGAAAACGTTGAGTTGGCATTGGCGGATTTGTCCGCAAAGGCCAAGGAATACACCGTTCACTGCGTCGGGCACGCGCACATTGACATGAACTATCAGTGGGGCTATCACGAAACGGTTTCCATCACCACGGAAACATTCCGCACCATGCTTACGCTGATGGAAGAATACCCCGATTTTACTTTTTCGCAGTCACAGGCTTCGGTTTACGAGATCGTTGAAAAATACGATCCGGCCATGCTCGCCGAGATTCGTCGGCGTGTTCATGAGGGGCGCTGGGAACTGGCGGCTACGCAATGGGTCGAAAGCGACAAAAACATGCCCAACGGCGAATCGCTTTGCCGCCACATCTACTACACGAAAGACTATCTTTCCCGCCTGTTTGACATTGATCCGGACACTCTGCGTATCGACTACGAGCCGGACACGTTCGGCCACAACGCCAACGTACCGGAAATTCTCCGGAACGGCGGCGTGGACTACTATTATCATTGCCGCGGGATCGACCCGCGCGGCCCTTACCGCTGGCAATCGCCCTCGGGCAAAGAGGTTATTGCTTACAGCGAACCCAGTTGGTACCAAAAAGCCATCGACTACCGCGAATTTGCCTACTATCCGCAGATAGCCGCCGAATGGGGCGACGGCAACATGAATGAATGTCTCAAGGTCTACGGCTTGGGCGATCACGGCGGCGGTCCCAGTCGCCTCGACTTGGAAAAACTGATCGACATGATGAGTTGGCCTCTGTTTCCCACGCTTAAATTCAGCCGTTACGATACCTATTTCGCTTACCTTGACCGCATTCGCGAGACGCTCCCGGTCCATGTGGGAGAGGTCAACTTCGTTTTCGGCGGCTGCTACACTTCGCAAAGCCGTATCAAATTAGCCAACCGCTTAGCGGAACTGAGGTTGTACGACGCCGAACTGTTGACCGCGCAGGCCGCCGCATTGACCGGCAAATTGCCTCAGATCAGTCTTGATCGTGCGTGGAAAAACACTCTGTTTAATCAGTTCCATGACATCCTGCCGGGATCTTGTGTCGTGGAAACGCGTGAGGCGGCACTCGGGTATTTTCAAGATACCCTCGGCTATACCAACACAACATCGGTAGAGGCGCTGCGCAATATCGCCGCCGAGATCGACACTTCCGCACTTCCCTTTGACGATCATATCGAATTCAAGGAGGGCGGCGGCATGGGATTTCGCCTTGACCGCGAGCGCGGTTACACGCTTGCCATGTCCGAACGCGGTCACGGCAATGTACGCATTCTTCACCTGTTCAATACAACGGAATACGATCGCGATGACACGGTAACCGTTCAACTCTGGGATTACCCGGATGACATCCATAATCTGGTCGCGGCGACACCGGACGGTACGCCGGTGCCTCTACAGGTGACAACTGCCAATCAAGCCTATTTCTGCAACAGTTTTTCGACCGTTCTGTTGCGTGTCAAAATCCCCGCGCTCGGCTATCAAACCGTTATCATAAAACAAAAAGATACCGTTGATCCGAACCGTTTCAACCTTCCCGCAACCCCCGGACGCCGTCATGACACGTTCGGCGATCAAAATATATTGCTGGAAAATGAATATCTTCGCGCCGAATTCGATGCGGAAACGGGAACTCTTGTCTCGCTCACGGACAAAGAGAGTGGCAGCGAATTGGTCCCGGACGGCGATAAAACCATGGGGCAATTCCGTCTGCTTTACGAAAACCCGAAAATCGGCCACAGTGCATGGACACACGGCCCGACGCAAAAAACAGATTACATCAACGAGGCCTCCCGCATCCGTATATCCAACGAATCGCACGGCCCGCTGACTCAATGGTTCAGTTACGACACTTCATTCGGTTCCCACGGTTCCGGTTTGTCGGTACTCGTTCGCCTAAACGCCGGCAGTCGTATGCTGGACTTTGATGTTCACGTCAATTGGCTGGAATTGGGCAACAACGATACCCAGCAAATGCTGACTTTTTCTTCGCCCGCCGCTTATCCGATCGGCGGATATCGTTACGAAATCGCGAACGGCACGATCGTGCGTGAAGAACTTCCCTTTGACGTTCCCTCCATCGGTCGCATGGAGATGCTCCCCGCCAAAGCAGGCGTTCCCGCTTATCTACAACTGATGGCCGATACCAAGTACGGTTTTCGCGGATACAGAGGACGCGGTGAAATCGCGCTGATTCACTCCTCTTTCTTCCCGGATCCTTACCCGGAAATCATTCGCCATCATTTCCACACGGCCATCGCCGTCGTTCGAAACGGCGAAGAGGCGCAGGCACTGGCAGAGCACTTCAACCACGAAGTTCTCTCGGTTGCGGGCAAACCTCACACGGGACCTTTGCCGTTGAGCGGTTCGTTTATGCATATCGGCAACCACCGCAGCCTCGGCATTTCCGGTGTTCATGTCAATGCAGACGGAACACTCATCGTTCGTCTGTACAATCGCTCGGATGAGCGAAAAACAACGAACATTACGATGAGCGCGCCCGTTGCGTCGGCCTACTACACCGATTTGACCGAAAAAGCAGACATACCGATCATCTGCGAAAACAATGAACTGACGGTCGATATCGCCCCATATGCAACGCAAACTCTCAAAGTTCGCCTAAAGCGCTGATTTCGGTATCCCTCTACCGAACCGACGTCTGTCAACAAGGATCATCAAAAAAAGGAGACATCTGTATGGAATTCAATATCAATCATCCTGTTCTGTTTGTCATTGCCGGCATCATTGTACTGGCAGTTCTCGCACAATCGGTATTCTTTTTGATCAAAGCGTGGCGGCGAGGACGCGCCATCGGCATGGATTCACACAAGTTACGTCGCGTCGTCATCAGCGCATCTATATTTACCATAGCACCCGCAATCGCCATCGTGATCAGCGTTATTACGTTGTCCAAAGATCTCGGCCTACCGTTGCCGTGGCTGCGATTGAGCGTGATCGGATCGCTCTCTTATGAAACGGTCGCAGCCGCCAACACATTGTCCGCCATGGGATTGGAAATGGGAAAAACCGCTTTGACGGCATCTCAATATGTTACCGTCGCGGCTGTTATGACCGTTAGTATTCTCGTCGGCATTTGGCTCGTCCCTCTGTTATGCAAAAAACTGCAAAACGGTATGATTTCATTAGAAAAACGAGACAAAAAATGGGCGGATATTTTCACAGCATCCATGTTTATCGGTATGATTTCCGCTTTCGTCGGCTTCGTGTTTTGCGATGTTTCAACCATATTTCACGGCTCCCTTGAGGGCTTAATCCCCGTTTGTGTCATGGCCGTCTCCGCCGTGGTGATGTGTCTGTCGGGCGTATTGGTCAAAATATTCAAGGCCAGATGGATTTCGGACTACGCGTTGCCCGTCAGTTTGATCGCAGGCATGGCAAGTGCTATTCCGATCACTTCTTGGTTATCTTGAATTTAAGGAGGATACGCTCATGAAAAAAACAATGACTTATATGGATCAAGTTCACCGTTGGGGGACAACGTGGAATCTTTCCGTCATGGTACTGATGATCGCTTTCCCCGTCGCTGTTGCCATTTTGTTTCACGCATTTCCCGATTGGCAAGGACTGTTGCTCGGTCTGCTTGCCACCGCACCCATGTATTGGGCTGTCGGTGTGGTCGAAACATTCACCTATATTCCCATGCTCGGCGCCGGCGGTTCGTATCTGTCTTTCGTCACAGGCAACATCTCCAATCTCAAACTTCCCTGCGCACTCGGCGCACTGGAACAAGCCGGCGTGAAGGCAAACTCGGAAGAGGGCGAGGTCATATCCACGATCGCAATTGCCGTATCAAGTATCGTGACAACGCTCATTATCGTCCTCGGCGTCTTGCTCATCGTACCGCTCACCCCCATTCTCAATGCGCCCGTGTTGGAGCCCGCCTTTGCCCAGTTGCTACCGGCACTGTTCGGCGGTCTTGGCGTTGTCTTTGTTTCTCGCAACATCAAAATTGCCATTGCCCCCGTCGTCTTAATGCTCGTTTTGTTTATCGCCATTCCCGCGCTCAACGAGGGAACGGTCGGCATTATGGTTCCTGTCGGCGTCCTGTTTACTCTTGCCATTAGCCGTATCATGTATAAAAAAGGATTATTGTGAGGTGAAAAAGCGCTATGCTTATTATTCTTATCATTGCACTTGCATTGATCGTTCTGCTTGCGGCGATCATTGCCATACGTACCGCAACTTTTCGCCCTCAAAGCGGCATCACCACTTCGGAAGAAACGGTCACTCTCGATCAAGATGCCGCCGTCTCGGCGCTTCAACAGTTAATTCGTTGCAAAACCGTATCCCATCAAGACCATACACTCGAAGACGAAGCGGAATTTCAAAAATTGATCGATCTGCTTCCCTCGCTTTATCCCGAAGTGTATCGTGTATGTACGCTGACCAAACTGCCGGATCGCGCTTTACTGTATCTCTGGCCCGGAAAAGCGCACAACGCGCCATCGGTCATGATGGCACATTACGATGTAGTCCCCGTAGACGAACAGCGTTGGGAAAAGCCTCCCTTTGAGGGGGTCATTGAAGACGGCGTCCTTTGGGGACGCGGCGCGCTGGACACCAAGGTCACTTTCAACGCCGTGCTGTCTGCCGCAAACGCCCTCATTTCCGATGGATTTGTCCCCGAACAAGACGTGTATTTCGCTTTTTCCGGAGGCGAGGAAATCAACGGCGAAGGAGCCGTTCATATCGTTGATTGCTTCAAGCAAAACGGTATTCAACCCGCTTTGGTTCTCGACGAGGGCGGCGCCGTGGTTGAACATGTGTTCCCGGGCGTTCAAGA
Organism: uncultured Lachnospiraceae bacterium; assembly: GCA_964579815.1. GTDB lineage: Bacteria > Bacillota > Clostridia > Oscillospirales > CAG-272 > SIG644. Next base: position 11,052 of record CAZOHP010000008.1, on the reverse strand, counting down.
ACCGTGCGGCGTGATCGGCATTGCGGAAAAAGGCATGCTCAATCTCACGCTTTCCATTCAATCAAACGGTGGTCACGCATCTGCGCCCAAGCCTCACACGCCGATCGGGCAACTTTCTGCCGCCTGCTGTAAGATCGAAAACAAACCGTTTAAGGTTCATATGACCAAACCCGTTGCTACGATGTTTGATACACTCGGCCGCCACTCAACCCTCCTTTATCGTATGATCTTCTCAAACCTTTGGTTGTTCCGCGGTGTGCTTGATCGGTTGTGCAAAAAGAGCGGTGGCGAACTCAATGCTCTGCTGCGCACGACGGTTGCGTTTACACAGGCAAGCGGTTCACCTGCGCCAAATGTAATTCCGCCTTCGGCCGACATGGTCGCCAATATTCGTCTCAATCCGAGCGACAGCATTCAAGGGGCTGTAGAGCACATTCGAAAAATCATCAACGATGACGCGATTACACTGTCGGTCGATAGCGGTATGGAACCGAGTCCCGTGTCCGAGATCGATTGTCCCGCATGGAACAAAGTGGCTTGTGCCGTGGCGTCGACATGGAAAGGCTGTATCATCACCCCTTATTTGATGATGCAATGCTCCGACAGCCGCCACTATCGTGATCTTTCCGATCACGTCTACCGCTTTTCCGCAATGGACTTAACCGCCGAAGAACGGAAGACCATTCACGGGCACAACGAGCGTATTCGCTTGGAATGCGTCGCAAGAGCAGTAGAATTTTACATCCGTTTGATGCGCTCTTGCTAACGCTCGTGTCACACATAACACGGCTATGGATCTGTCGGAGGTATATGAAGTATTATGAAACAGCGCCGGTAAGGATCAAATCCTTGCCGGCGCTGTTTCGCGACGCGTTTTTCGATTATATTTGCGGCTCGTGGTTATAATCGAAACCGCAATGCTTGAGAAATTCCCGGGCAATGACAGTCGCACCGATTTGGTTCGGGTGAACGCGATCCCACGCGATATAAGTGGAGTGTTGGCGCTTAAAATAGCGATCAAACGTCTCCTGCAAATCAATAAACACGCAGCCATGCTTATTCGCCAATTTGCGACAAACGGAACTGTATTCATCCATACGTGCGCGCATCGGATCATTGACATTCGGCTCCATATAATAAGGCGTCATAAGGAACGTGCCCTTGACTCGCCCTTTCAGCGTCGTGAGCATTTGATCGATATTTTGTTCATATTTCTCAAGGCTTACGGCCCAATTGGTCATTGCGGGCGTATCAAACTGACGCCAAACATCGTTGATACCGATTAAAATGCTCACCCAATCCGGACGGAGATTCAGCACATCTCGTTCCCAGCGAGCAAGCAACTCACTGCTGGTATTTCCATTGACTCCGGAATTTGTCACGCGAAGTGTCAATTCGGGATAGACGGACATCAAAAGGTTTTCAACCATACGTACATAGCCGTGGCCGAGACTGTCGCGCAATCCCTCACCGACGGGATTGGCGCTCCCCATATCGGTAACCGAGTCACCGGCAAATACAATGCGATCAAGTTTTTGAAAAATCATAGAATGGTCTCCTTTTCGTTTTTTATGGTTTCGTTAAAAACTGTTCTTGAAATATGCGGTCGATGTGTGCGGCACCGAAACTCCGAAATGAAATAATATCCGGCGGGAGCGGGCGATCGTCACCGATCATCAGACCATACCACACAACATCCAGCCAACGATCGAATTTATTTCCCGCATGCGGAAAATATCCTACCCGTTTAAATCCCAAGCGCTCGTGCAAACGAAAACTCGGCTCATTCGGATTGGTCACAACACCGTACAGCATTTGCAAGCGCATCTCTCGGCAAAGCGCGATCAAAGCACGGTAAAGGAGCGATCCGATTCCTCTTGCTCGCGCATCTTCTCGCACATAAACCGACAACTCGGCACAAAAGCGATAGGAATAGCGCTCAAATGCTCTGTCGGCATAGGCATAACCGAGGATTTGCTCATTCTCTTCATAGACAATGTACGGATATTTGCGAAGCACGTGCTCGACACGGGAAGAAAACTCCGCCTCCGTCGGCACATTCCACTCAAATGAGATCGTGCTTTTTTCAACATACGGGGCGTAAATGGCCAGCAATTCGGAAACATCCGCCACGGTTGCTGTACGTAACTTTCCTTTCAATGACATCATTGTTCTACCTCACGATATGTCAAGTATAGCACATCCTGTTTGGGTTGTCAACACGTTTTTACGAAATCATCAATATTCGCAATTGGAGCGCGCATCAAAAAATTTTCGCCAAATATACCCCGCGCCCTTGAAAATTCTTAAAAAATGGTGTATAATGAATCAGATGGGGGATCATACCAAACAGTAAGCGGAAGGAGGACTGCCGACATGGAAAAAAAGCGCCAATTTCGCATCGGTATTGTAGGCTTTGGCAACATGGGGCGAACCCATGCATATGCCATTCGCAATTTGACTTATTTTTACGATACGCTTCCCTTTAGCGCATCCGTCGCAGGTATTTGCACCACCGATGATCAGCGCTCGATCGCGTTGTCCGAGCAATATGAACTCGGCACGGCGGCACACGACTTTGACGAGTTAATCGCAAGAAAAGACATTGATATCATCGACATCTGCACCCCCAACACCTCGCACTGCGATATGATATGCCGCGCAATCGATGCGGGCAAACATGTACTGTGCGAAAAACCGCTGTGTGTCACGGCCGAAGAAGCGGCGCGGATCGTCCGCCGGGAACGTGAATGCAATCTCATATGCGGCACTGTATTCAATAACCGTTTCATGGCCCCCGTGTTGCGCGCCAAACAATTGATCGACGAGGGACGGTTGGGACGCATTCTTTCGTTTCGCATTCACTACGATCACAATTCATCGACCTTTGCCGATCGTACCCCGGGCTGGAAACAAACGGCGAGTTCGGGCGGAGGCGTTCTCTTTGATCTCGGCTCGCATGTCATTGATCTCATTCGTTATCTGTGCGGCGATTTTGAAAGCGTGCGCGGCATGTCGCAAATTGCTTTTGAACATCATAACAATTGGAAAACCGATGCCGATGAAGCATTTTATATCACGGCGCGCTTGCGCAACGGTGCCTGCGGCATCATCGTCGCCAACAAATTAGCCACGGGAGCAAACGATGATCTTGAATTAACCGTTTTCGGCGAGCGCGGCAGTATTCATTATAAACTGATGGAGCCCGAGTGGCTGTATTTTTACGACAACGATCGTCCCGCCGCGCCTATCGGCGGCGAACGCGGTTTTACCCGCATCGAATGCGGCGGGCGCTTTCCGTCGCCGGGCGATGTTTTTCCCTCTCCCAAAGCAAGCGTCGGCTGGCTGCGCTGTCATGTCGGTTCCATGTACGAATATCTTTCGGCTGTTGCGGAAAACCGACATTTTTCGCCGTCGCTGGCAGACGGTGCCTATGTGCAATCCGTGATGCTGGCGGCATTGGAATCCGACCGCAACGGCGGTGTGGAAACGGAGGTCCCGCCCTCATGAAAATCATCGGACTGACCGGCCCCAGCGGCGCGGGCAAAGGCGAACTGGGGCGTTGTTTCGAACGGCGTGGGGCTTCCGTGATCGACACAGATCACATCTATCACGAATTGCTCCTCCCCCCCTCCCCCTGTCTTGATGAGTTGGTTTTGGCATTCGGCAAAGACATCTTGACAACGAGCGGTACACTGGATCGCACGAAAATGGCGGGCATGGTCTTCGGCTCCGATGACACCGCCCGAGAACGCCGCGCCACGCTCAATCGCATCACACACAATCATGTCATCAAGAAAACAAACGAATTGCTTGCCGCCGACCGTGCCGCGAACCTATCGGTAGCTGTTATTGATGCGCCGTTGCTTTTTGAGGCGGGCATGGACAGCATCTGTGACCTGGTGATCGCCGTTCTCGCCGATCGAAAAACGCGCATGGCTCGTCTTCATGTGCGCGACGGAAAAAGCCACACGGAACTGTCGGCCCGCTTAGACTCACAGCCCGACGATAACTTTTATCGCTCACACGCCGACATCGTCATCGTAAACAACGGTTGCCTCGGTGATTTGCAATCGCAGGCAGACGCGGCGCTTCGCCGTGCGGGGATCATGCTATGAAGCAGGCGGTCAGTTCGCGCAAAAGGGTGGCTTTGCCGGCGTTGATCCTGCTCGCGCTGCTCGTTTTACTGCTCTCCCATCGCTATTTGGAAAAGCAGTTGTACCCTCGCTACTATACCGATTATGTTCAACGTTACGCAAGCCAATATGATGTGCCCGTCAATCTCATCTACGCGGTCATACGCACCGAAAGCAATTTTCGGCAAGATGCCGTCTCCGCGGCAGGCGCAGCCGGATTGATGCAATTGATGCCGCAGACGTTCGAATGGATCCGCGATTATCGACTGCACGAAAATTTAGAACTCGGCATGCGCTTCGACGCCGAGACGAACATTCGCTACGGCACCTATTATCTTCGCTATCTCTATGACCGCTACGGTTCTTGGCTTGAAGCCTGCGCGGCCTACAACGCAGGACACGGCACCGTGGATCATTGGTTAGAAGATGATACGTTGATCGATGACAACGGTCACCTAACCGCCGAAACCATACCTTACACCGAGACGAGAAATTATGTAAATTTGATTGAAAAAAGTTATCGCACCTACGAACGGCTGTACGCAACGGAAACAACCGCCCCGTTTCGATAAGTTTAATTTATAAAGCAAGAAAGGAAATCAGTCATGTCCGAAAGCAAAAACAATTACGAAAATTTGATCTACAAAAAAAAGAATTTTTACGAAGTCTTTGAAAATGACACTGCCACAGTCGACGCGGCCTATGAATATGCCAAAGGCTATACAGCCTATTTGGATGCTTCCAAAACCGAGCGCGAAGCGGTAAACACTTCCATTGCCATGATTCAAACTGCAGGTTATCGTCCTTGGTCCCCGGGCGCCCCCGTCAAAGCGGGAGATCGCATCTATTACAATAATCGCGGAAAAAATTTGTTTGTCATTCGGGTAGGCACCGAGCCGATCAACAACGGCATTCGCATCGTTGCGGCGCATATCGATTCTCCCCGGTTGGATCTCAAGCCGTGCCCGCTCTTTGAAGATAACGGCATGGCATTCTTCAAAACACATTACTACGGCGGCATTCGCAAATATCAATGGGTAACCATTCCTCTGGCGCTTCACGGTGTTGTCATCAAGACGGGCGGAGAAGCCGTCAACATCTGCATCGGCGAGGATCAGACGGATCCGATCTTTTATATCAATGATTTGCTTCCCCATCTGGGACAAAAACAGAGCGAACAACCGTTAGGACAAGCAATTCCGGGCGAAAAACTCAATGTGCTGATCGGTTCACGTCCACTGTGTGATGCGGAAAAGGACGCCGTCAAAATTCACGCACTCAAGTTGCTTCATGAAAAATACGGCATCATCGAGGCCGATTTGATGTCGGCCGAGTTATGCGTCGTTCCGGCACTGCGTGCGCGCGACGTCGGTTTTGATCGCTCCATGATCGCCGCTTACGGTCATGACGATCGTGTCTGTGCCTACCCCGCACTGACCTCATTGTTGAACACCGATGATCCGAGGCATACCGCTATGGTCATTCTTGCCGACAAAGAAGAAACCGGCAGTGACGGCGCCACCGGCATGCAATGCGAGGTTGTTCTTGATTTGATCGATGCCTTGGCAGAGTCGCTCGGCGGTCGTTCCGCGATCGTACGCGCCAACTCCAAATGTTTGTCGTCCGATGTCACCGCCAACTACGAGCCGAACTTCCCCGAGCCGTTTGAACTGCGCAACTCCTCTGTGATCAATTGCGGTGTTGCCGTTGCCAAATACACAGGATCACGCGGCAAAAGCGGCACAAACGACGCCGGTGCCGAATATGTCGGTTGGTTGCGCGACGTGCTCAACCGCGCAGGCGTTGTTTGGCAAATTGCCGAGTTGGGCGCGGTCGATGCCGGCGGCGGCGGAACGGTTGCCAAATATTTGGCTGTTCACAACATTGACACCATCGACATCGGCGTCGGCGTAACAGCTATGCACGCACCTTATGAGGTGATTGCCAAAGCCGATTTGTATGAAGCCTATCGCGCCTTTAAGGCTTTTTTGAAAGCATAATCGATTTCAACCGTAGACCGTAGAACGTAGACCGTTCAAAGCGGATCGTGAACGAAAGGAGGACGCAATTTGGAGCAAAAATTGCAGGAAATCGAAAAATTATACCGCGATCTGGAAGCGTCCTTCTCTGATCCGACGCTACTCTCCGATCCCGCCGAATACGCACGACGCATCAAGCAATACCGCGCACTCGAACCGACGGTGGAAAAGTACCGTGAACTTCGTCAAGTGCTCGACGCGGCGCGCGAAGCCAAAGATATTTTGAACGCACCGAAAACAGATGCCGAACTGAAGTTACTTGCCTCCGAGGAATTGCGCCGCTGTCGTTTTGCGGAGCAAGAATTACGCCGTGAATTGATACTGTTGTTGCTCCCCCGCGATCCCAACGATGAAAAGAACGTGCTTGTCGAGATCCGTGCGGGAACGGGAGGCGAAGAAGCGGCGCTGTTTGCGGCAGATTTGTTTCGCATGTACAGCATGTATGCTTCGGCCGCAAATTATCGCATCAGCGTAACGAATGTCAATGCAACCGAACTGGGCGGTTATCGCGAAATTACCTTTTTGATTGAGGGGGACGGCGCTTACTCTCGCTTTCGCTTTGAAAGCGGCGTACACCGTGTGCAGCGTGTGCCGAAAACAGAATCGCAGGGACGCATTCAAACCTCGGCGGCAACCGTTGCGGTTCTTCCGGAAGCCGAGGATATCAACATTGAAATCAAGGACTCCGACCTGATCTTTGAAACCTGCAAATCCTCCGGGGCGGGCGGCCAGCACATCAACAAGACCGAGTCTGCCGTGCGGTTAATTCATAAACCATCGGGGCTTGTAGTCGAATGCGATCGCGAGCGCAGCCAGTTCAAAAATCGCGATATTGCGCTAAAAATGTTGCGCACCAAACTCTACGATATAGAGCAACAACAGCAGGCCGAGGAAATCTCATCCTCACGCCGTTCACAGGTGGGATCGGGTGATCGTAGTCAACGTATCCGAACCTACAATTTCCCTCAGGGGCGCGTGACCGATCATCGCATCGGTCTGACGCTCCACACACTCGACGCCTTTCTGAACGGCGACATTGGCGAGATGATTGATTCTCTTATCAGCGCCGACACCGCCGAACGAATGAAAGAGAATGCAAACAACAACGAATCCTCAAGAAAGTAAGGTGCTTTCCTTGAAAACAAAGTATATAAACGAGGCAGATTCCCTTTTGCCCGAAACCATTCGGCGCGCCGCGGATATCATCCGCAGCGGCGGTTTGGTCGTTTTCCCCACCGAGACGGTGTATGGACTCGGCGGGGATGCCACCAACGCCGCATCGTCCGAAAAAATCTATGCGGCCAAAGGTCGCCCGTCAGACAATCCGCTCATCATACATATCGCCGATCCGCACGACGCGGACCGTTATGCCCATGTCTGTGAAACCTATGAACGGCTGGCCAAGGCATTTATGCCCGGACCGCTGACCATCATCCTGCCGCGTCGGGATACGATTCCGCTCGAAACAACCGGCGGGCTTGATACCGTTGCCGTGCGTTGCCCCGCACACCCCGTTGCACACGCCTTGATCGAAGCCTCCGGTGTGGCCATTGCCGCACCGTCTGCCAATCGCTCCGGCAAGCCTTCTCCCACATGCGCCACCCACGTTGCCGACGACATGGACGGACGCGTCGATATGATCATCGACGGCGGTGAATGCGACATCGGCTTGGAATCCACGATCGTAAAAATCGACAGCAATGATGCGGTGACTCTGTTGCGACCGGGCGCTATTACCTATGACGCGCTATGCATGGTAATCTCACACGTTGAAATCGCTCCGGCCGTGCTCGAAAAGTTGGCAGACAACGAACGTCCCCTGTCCCCCGGCATGAAATACCGGCATTATGCCCCGGATGTGCCACTCGTCCTTTTAGACGGCGAACGAGAGGCTGTGATTTCGTTTCTCCGAGAGGAACAAGCAACCAAGCGATGCGCTATCCTGTGCTACGATGAGGAAATTGAAGCACTGAAACAAACATTACTCTATCCCGTCGGCCGAGCGCAAGACATTGCCGCACAGTCAAAGGTGCTTTTCCGGCATCTGCGCAACGCCGATCGTGCGCACCCCGACATCATCTATGCCCATTTGCCCCCGCGTGAGGGTCTCGGGCTCGCGCTTTACAATCGAATGATCCGTGCCGCCGCCTTTGCGGTGCACCATCTCCCATAAATCACAACACACGAAAGGATTCACGGACACACCAATGGCAAAAACCTCAAAGAAGAAAACTGCCGAAAAGGAAGTTATCGTCCACGCGCCCGCGCGTCCCCAACCTATTACGGAAACAATTGAGAAAAACTACATGCCCTATGTCATGACGGTTATTCTCTCCCGTGCCATTCCCGAGATCGACGGCTTGAAGCCGTCTCACCGCAAATTACTGTACACCATGTACAAAATGGGGCTACTCACGGGAAATCGCACCAAAAGCGCTAACGTCGTCGGTCAAACCATGAAACTCAATCCGCACGGTGATGCCGCCATTTACGAAACCATGGTTCGTCTGACACGCGGAAATGAGACGTTGTTGCACCCACTGGTGGACTCCAAAGGTTCGTTCGGCAAACAGTATTCCTCCGAAATGGTGTACGCCGCTTCGCGTTACACCGAGGTTAAACTGGAAGAATTTGCGGCCGAAATGTTCCGCGGCATCGACAAAAATGCCGTTGACATGGTTGACAACTACGACGGCACGATGAAAGAGCCCGTGTTGCTTCCCACCACTTTCCCCAATGTACTTGTCATGCCAAACTCGGGGATTGCCGTCGGCATGGCTTCGGATATCTGTTCATTCAATCTCGGGGAAATTTGTGACGGTACCATCGCCATCCTTAAAAAGCCGAATATATCAACGGATAAACTCATGGAGATCATCAAAGCTCCCGATTTTTCGGGAGGCGCAACGTTGCTGTACAACGCCGAGGCAATGCGCGAGGTATTTGAAACGGGACAAGGGAGCATTCGTTTGCGTGCGCGATACGAATACGACAAAGCAAACAACTGCATCGATGTCACCCAGATTCCCTACTCGACCAGCATTGAACTCATTATGAAAAAGTTGACCGAAATGGTTAAAAGCGGAAAGTTGAAAGAGGTCACCGATCTACGCGATGAAATTGACAAAAACGGTTTCCGCTTGACCATTGATCTGCGACGCGGTGTTGACCCGGACAAACTCATGCTCAAATTGTTTTACTACACTCCGCTCGAAAGCAATTTCAAATGCAACTTCAACATTCTTGTAGATGGTGCGCCTCGTCGCATGGGCGTCAAAGAAATACTAACCGAATGGATACGCTTTCGCATTGGTTGCGTCTCGCGCGAGTTGCGTTATGACCTCGAAAAGAAAAAAGACAAATTGCATCTGCTCAAAGGCTTAGGCAAGATTCTGCTTGATATTGACAAAGCCATCCGCATTATTCGAAAGACCGAAGAAGACGAAAAAGTCATTCCGAATCTCATGGAAGGCTTCGGCATCGACGAGATTCAAGCCAACTATATCGCCGATATCAAATTGCGTAATCTCAATCAGCGCTACATCCTTGACCGCATCAGCGAGATCAAGGCATTGCAAGAAGAGATCGCCGACATTGAGGCTACGCTGGCCGATGAATTGAAACTCAAAGCGCTGATCGCCACCCAACTGACCGAAATCAAGAAAAAATATGCTCGCCCGCGCAAGACCATGATTTTGGAACCGCCTTTCCCCGTCTTTGATTCTTCCATGTACGAAACAGAAGATGCCGTTCCCACACGAATTCTCATCACCAAGGAGGGCTACCTCAAGCGTCTCGGCATACCGCGGACGGATGTCGTCGAGGAACAGCGTCTCAAAGAGGGGGACCGTGTATCGGAAATCATAGAAGTCGAATCAACCGACGAATTGCTCTTTTTCACCGATCACGCGCAACTGTTCCGTGCACGCGTTTCCGAATTTGACGTTACAAAATCCTCGCTGATGGGCGACTTTTTACCCTCCAAATTGGGCATGGCAGAGGGCGAAAAGCCCATGCGTATGTTGCTTTTGCGTGCCTCTCTGCCGCCTCGGGATCACATCGTCCTTGTGTTTGAAAACGGCAAGGGGGTTCGTATCCCGCTCAGTGCGTATGAAACTAAGGCATATCGCCGCAAACTCACGGGGGTGTATTCCGAAGCATCTCCCATCGTTGCCGTTCTGCATGAGAAAAACGGTAAGCCGTTGGATATATTGCTCGTAAGCAGTGATAAACGCGGCATTCTCATCAAATCGACGCTCATTCCGGAAAAAGCCACACGTACCTCGGTCGGCGTTCAACTCATTCAACTCAAACCCCAAGCCAAGTTGACCGATGTTTACGCCGCTCCCGCCGCCGACAATCAATTTGACAACGCATCTTGCCGCAAAATCAAGATCCCCGCAACTGCGGTCGAACTCAAAAAAGGCGACATCCCCGCCGAATTTCAATCATTGAACCAATAAGAGAGGAATAACATCATGAAAAAGGAAGCCGCACATACCGGAAGCAAGAAAGAAAAACGAATGAAATGGGCCGTCCGCATTTTTACACTTTTTCTGATTGCTGTCTTGCTCGCCGGCACATTTTATTACACAATTGTATTTTTGCTCGCCGCATTGTAAGCGAAAATGGCAAATTGTCAAGTGTTTTGCAGAAAAAAAGTCAAAAAAAATTTTCGACGCCGATTTTACGAAGTTCCATGTCGAATAATTCTTGGCTGGTATGCCAATCGAAGATCGCGCGGGGATAGTTGTTCAGCCATTCTTCGGCAAATTTGATTTGATCATCGGTATATTCTTCAATGCGCGAATTTTTGCGAATCCAACGGCGAAGCATCTGATTTTGCTTTTCGTTGCTGCCGCGTTCCCAAGAACAGT
>CAZOHP010000007.1:0-29483 GCA_964579815.1 uncultured Lachnospiraceae bacterium | reverse complement strand
CCGCTTCTTCGCGACAGCCTTGTTATTATACCACTCCCCACCCCCTTTGTCAAGAGGTTTTTTGAAAAAATTTTATTTTTTTCAATTGCCGTACAAAACCAAGGTGCCGAGGTCGAAAGCAGCATCCGCTCTCTCAACGGCTTTAATATTATAATCGATTCATTGCAAATTGTCAAGCCTTTTTTCAAAATTTTTTTCGTTATTTTAGCCAAATAAAAAAAGAGCCAAGTCGCCAAAACAATCAAAAAGCAATACCGAGGGGTGCAAACACCCCTCGGCATGTATATTTTTGATCAATTCAGAAGCGAACCAAGACCGTTTTGACGCCAAACGCCTCAACAGAAGCGCACACGTCATTACCCGCAACAACAAGGTCACCGATCACATTTTCGTTGAGATCTGTTTCCTGTGCCGATACCACAGCCTTTCCGAAAGTCAACTTGAAGTTGCCGCCCTTACCGCCGATGTCGGACAAGCGGACGATAAGACCATCCACGTCCTCGGCGGTTTTAACAGCGCTGATGCGAACGTCGCCCTCAACTTGAAGCAACCGGCCGTTCATGGGCAGTGTTCCCTTGCCCGCACGCGCCGAGCAAACAGCCAGCGGATGAATATACTGCGCGGCAATTCGATCCAGCGTTGCATTGGCAGTACCATCAGCCACACCTACACCGATGCGGATGTTATGTCTGCCGTATTCGGGGTACGGGTCGGGATCGCGAGAAGCGCGTATGAGCGTCACGGCAATCGCATTGTCCGCGCAGCGGAATCCGTATTTGGTATCCGTTACGACCATAACGGCAGGGCCATGCTCGCCGTCGGCGGGAACAGCAGCCGCGTAAGAGTTGGCAGGAACGTCATGTGCCACAGCGGGACGATCGATGGTGCCGAACGGCGCATCGTAACGATAGTTCGCTACCGCATAGCCAACGGGAGCGATAAAGTTTAACTGAGGAATATTTTCGCCGCCGCAAACCTCATGGAAGTCAACATTAATATCGAAATCCAGCATGGCACTCTCGTCGTTCAAACTGACAGCCACATTCAATCTGGAGCGTTGACCGAACGAAAGCGCATAGCGGATAATTTTGCGCATGGGACCGAAATTGATCTCGCTGACAACAACATTTCTCTTTTCATTGAGATTTTCAACGGTCATCGCATCGCCCACGCGCCATGACGTCATTCCGTGAACCGTATTCTCGTGGATCAAGCGGAAAGTAGCCGAGGGCAAGCCGATCATATCCTCGCCGCTCTTCTTGTCGACGAGCGAGATCAGTTGCATGGTGGCGTGATCAAACACCGCGCGCACCTTGCTGTTTTCCATCACGATATCACCATCATTGTAATCGTCATAGTGAATATGTTTTCTTTGGGCCACGAGAGGTACATAGTCCGCGGCATCCTTTTGATCGAGCGTATAGGTTGCATAGCCCATCGCCGGCACCTTAACATGAACGGCAAAAGTCTTATAGCGGTGACCCCAGTATCCCTGCTCGTTGGCAAAGCATCTCGGCGCCGTCGCGTTTCCCTCGGTGTCGGCAAACACAGCGCGGTTCGCATCATAGTTCCAGTCCCAAACGGTAACGTCGGTGACGCCGTCAAAATCATATTGAGTGCTGTTGAACAAATGGAAAATGCGCTTCTTGCCAAGTCCTCTCTCGGCGCGAGGCAACTGATAGTGGCTGTTCTGGTTGGTAGCAAATCCGACCGCCGCCCCCTGCGAAATAGAATCGCCGACGGCTTCAACGGGAATCGATGAGGTGTCAATAGCTTCGGCAAGGGCGCGCAACGACTGGTTAGCATTGGTCTGAACGGCGGCCATTGCGCGTTGGAACTGACCGAGCGCATATTCACGGGTATCAATCACACCCGAGCCGGGCAAAATGTCATGGAAATGATTAAACATAATCTGTTCCCATGCCTTGCCGTAACTTGCATTGTAACGTGCACCGCCGGCCAACGTGTTGGCAGCGGCACTGATCATCTCGGATTCATACATACGATCTTCGGCAATACGGTTCGCCATTTTGATACGTGTTTGAGTCGTGTAGCATCCCGTGAAAATAAAGTTGAGTTCTCCCTCGATCACGGGGAACTTCTCGCGATTCTGCTCCAATTCGCCGTAGAACGCGCCGTAAGTGCTGAAAACGAGTGTCGGCATGATGGGCCACGAATTAATCGCGATCAAGCGATCGATGTCGCGTCTGGTAGGCCCGCCGCCGTGGTCTCCCACGCCGTAGACCGACAGGAACGACTTAATGCCATAGCGTGCGCACAACTGCGGCACCTTGCGGAACATTTCGGGATCAATGGTATAGTTGTACCATTCCGGCTCGCGCCACACAAGCAGCTCGGCGCCCGAGCGAGCACGCCAGCGATAGATAAATTCATCGCTGTGGTTCCCGCGGCAATGATAATAATACTTCACGCCGCCCTTGGCACAAATCTCCGGAACGCTGATGTTATGGCCGAACGTATCGGGTTCGAAATCAAGATTCAACGATTCAGCCGGGATATCCAACAACTTCGACAGATAGCGCTTGGTATACAGAATATGACGTGCCAGCGACTCGCCGTTCGGCATGTTTTTGTCCGTCTCGACCCAAGTCGAAGCCGTGACCTCCCAGCGTCCCTCGCGAATTCTCTCTTTGATCTCTTCGAGCATCTCGGGCGCATACTCTTCAATGATCTGATAAGTAGATGCCTGCGATTGGCCGAAAGTCAGATCGGGATATTCTTTCATCAAGTCAAGCACGGTGCGGAAAGTATCAACCGTCACCGAGGCCGTTTCCTGGAATCCCCACTGCCAGTTCATGTCGATATGCGCATGCGAGATGCAATGTACCTTGTAGGATTTTGCCATCTCTGCCATCGGTGCGAGAATCTGTTCCGCCGCAAGCGCAGATGCCATGGTCACGACATTGCCGTCCTTACGTGCGGCATCAACGAGCACCTCCGCCGCCCGAGTCACCAACTCATCATAGCGGTGGTCGTTAGCGGCCGAGACCGCTGCGGCATAGCCGAGTTCGGCATAAATACGCGCGGCCCAAGCACCGCCGCCCATTCCCTTTGCTTGTAAAATCTTGTCTTCCAGTGACATATGTTCCTCCTTCATGGAGCGCACCGTCGCGGTGCCTCCGGGATATTTTTACGATATCCCCGATGATTTGGGTCGGGATACATCCCGCCTTGGAAAAATTATACCAAAGGTGCTGTAAAAAAGCAAGCCCTTTTGGGAAAATTCTTGTACAAAACTTTTTTGTTTCCTGTCGGAGCGGACATCATTCTTTCCATTGACACGGTATCGCCTGATTCCACGACCGTTCAAGAGCGTAAGGCGCGCTTCCTTGCCCCGTAGCGGCATAGAAACATACCGGACGGCCGTCTTCAATGAGCAAAAACGGGCGTTCGAGATTAGGCACATTCTGATCCTCGCCGTCTTCCCAACGAATATGGCGCGTATAGACAATGGGATTATCCGCAATTTCCCAACGGACACAATCATCGCTCTCTGCGTAAAATCCGCTTCCCCACGCGCCCGTTACCCCGCCGCAACCGTTTTTGAAGTCATCCTTAATAATAAGATGAAAACGGCCGTCGGCATACCAAAGGTAAGGATCCTCAACATGGAAATCCGGATTTGGAAAATCAAAAATCGGCTCGTCGGACAACCGTTCAAAGGGGCCGTCCGGTCGCGGAGCGCGAGCCACACCGATCTGCAATTTTTTCCCTGCCCCGGCACGGGACTTATACAGCATGTAGGTCGTGCCGTCCGGCAAAATGGCAACAGCGGGATTAGTCGTAACGGTACAATCCCAATGAGGCGGCCGGCGCGGTTCCAAAATAGGTTGATCGCGGCGCGTCCACGGCCCCGTCACGCTCGGTGCGGTGGCAAGGCCGATGCGCTTCCGATTCCACACGCATACCGCGCGCTGGCCGTCCCGTATTGCCTCGCCCGTAGGCACTTCGCCCTCATAGGTCGTCCCCATATAATAAAGGTAATACGTTCCGTTCCAATAGCGAATCATAGGGTTATGAGTGTTTCGCCCGTCAAAATATTGCTCGCCGCGCGCAGGCAACACCGTCTCGGCATAGCGAAATTCCCCTGTCGGCGTATCGCACACAGCGCGAACGATCTCGGAACGGTACAGCCAGTTCCAGCCGAACCCGTATTTTGCCTCCCAACGCGAGGCAAACATATGGTATTTACCGTCCTCTTGCGCGTGAACGACCGAGCCGCACCAAATATAGTAACCGTCCATGCGAAAACCGCCGTTGCGCGGCGCGGGCATCAATATATCGGCATATGGATTTTTCATTGTTGTTCCTCCAATTCATCAATTCGACGCAACCAAAGCGCCGCCGTAGCATCCGAGGGCATTTTCCAATCGCCGCGCGGCGAGAGCGAGACATCCAGTACACGCGGGCCGTCCGGCATGCAGGAACGCTTGAATTGCTGAGTAAAGAAGCGGCGATGGAATGTGCGCAACCAATGAAGTATGGTCGCGTCATCGTAGGCATCCGCAAAAGCGGCCTTGGCCATACGGAAGATTTTCGCGGGCGTATCACCGTATCGCAACATATAATAAAGGAAGAAATCGTGCAATTCATAGGGGCCGACCAAATTTTCCGTCATCTGCGCGATCTTGCCCTGCGCATCGGCCGGCAAGAGTTCGGGAGAGACGGGCGTGTCCAAAATATCCGAAAGCACCGTCGCAACATTTGCCATGCGTTCCGCTTCATAGCGGACAAGCGCGCGCACCATGGTCTTGGGCACATCGGCATTGACTGCATACATGGACATATGATCGCCGTTGTAGGTTGCCCACCCCAAAGCCAATTCCGAAAGATCGCCCGTGCCGACCACCAACCCGTTCACTTGGTTGGCAACATCCATGAGCACTTGCGTGCGCTCCCGTGCTTGGGCGTTCTCGTA
Source organism: uncultured Lachnospiraceae bacterium (assembly GCA_964579815.1). Taxonomy (GTDB): domain Bacteria; phylum Bacillota; class Clostridia; order Oscillospirales; family CAG-272; genus SIG644. Next base: position 24,544 of record CAZOHP010000007.1, on the reverse strand, counting down.
GGTAACGTCAAACGTGTTTTCATCCTGCCCGATGTCGGCAAAATGTTGACGGACCGCCGCCGCTATGCCGATTTCACGCAATGTCACACCCAATTGCCCACACAGTTCGGCCGCATTGGATTTTGTGCGTCCCGTCGTGCCGAATCCCGGCATGGTGATGGCCAAAATATCGGAGTGCGGACGTTCCAAAATATCCATGGCACGAACAGCAACAAGCAATGCAAGCGTGCTGTCAAGCCCACCGGAAATACCGATCACGGCCTTGGCAGCATGCGTATGCGCGAGGCGGCGCGAAAGTCCGTACGCTTGAATGCGCAACGCTTCCTCGGCATAGGTTTTGGCATTCGATGCATCGGCGGGAAAAAAGGGAGTCTTGTCCACGGGAACGCGCAATTCGACAGTTACAATATCTTGATCGAACGGCACGCGGTGCGCTTCCGTTGACGGATAAGTGTTGCGCACGCGACGATCATAGGCGGCATGTGCAACATCCACTTCGCAGCAAAGCAAAAGCGGCTGTGAAAACGGAGACGCCTCGGCTGCGATACAACCGTCCGCCGCAATCAGATGATGCGCCGAGCACACGATATCTTGCGTTGATTCGGCAGGCGACGCGTCGGCACATACATAGGCACAGTGCAAGCGAGCGGACAGAGATGCATAATGCAAACGCCGCTTTTCCGCCTTGCCGATACACGAAGCAGACGCGGAAGAGTTGAGAATCACGGTCGCGCCGCCGGCACACATATGCTCCGAGGGCGACGACACCACCCATGCATCTTCGCAAATTTCCACGCCAAACGCGTAATTTTCCATCAAGCGATGATAAAAAACGAATTCGCTTCCCAAAGGCACGGTTTGCCCCGCCAGTTCGATCAGTGCCCCCTCATCCGGTCCGAGTGCCGGCGAAAAATAACGCACCTCATCGCTCTCGGCATACGTGGGCAACTGCGTTTTTGCAACAACGCCGAGCAATTTGCCCCCTGCCGCCACTGCCGAGCAATTGTAGAGTTTGCCGCGATAACGAAGCGGTACGCCGAACACCACCACGGGATACAACATCATGGTTTCATGAATAATCTCCTCGGCGGCTCGCCGGGCAGCATCCAGCAATGTTTCCGAGAAGAACAAATCCCCGCAGGTATACCCCGTTACACAAAGTTCGGGCAACACGAGCAAATTTACGGTCGCCTTGTCCGCTTCCCGCATACAGGCAAGAATATGCTGTTTGTTTTGTTCGGGATCGCCGACGGCCACGGGAACGCTGCCCGCCGCCACTCTGATATATCCGTCTTTCATGATTCAACCTCCTGTCCGTTATTATATGAAAGAATCCTTTTCCCATCACATACACCTGCATTATACTCCTTTTCCCATATTTTGTCAATAAGTGCCGACAAAAAACGCGGCCGTGCGCTCTTGACAAAATGCAACAAAACGGGTATACTGTAATCATCAAACCCTCGGGAGGAGCAAACATGGCAAAAGAAAGCAAAGCAAGCAAAATCGCGCGTGCCGACGACATTGTCGAGCGACTGAAAGAGCGCTATCCGTCGGCCGAATGCGCGCTGCAATACGGAGGCGAGCCATGGCGTTTGCTCGTCATGGGCCGATTGTCCGCGCAATGTACCGATGCGCGTGTCAATGCCGTATGTGTCCGATTATTCGCCCGTTTTCCAACGCCCGCAGACCTGGCCGCCGCCCCCATTGAGATGATTGAAGATATCGTGCGTCCCTGCGGGCTGTATCATACCAAGGCGCAGAACATCAAGGATGCCTGCGCGCTGCTTGTTGAGCGGTACAACGGTGTGCTACCCGACGACATGGACACCTTGCTGACCTTTCCCGGCGTTGGCCGCAAGATTGCCAACCTGCTGTTGGGCGACATCTATCACCGCCCCGTCATCGTAGCCGACACGCATTGCATCCGCATCAGCGGGCGCCTCGGGCTGGTTCCTGCGGGGTGCAAAGATCCGAGATACGTTGAACGCGCGCTTGTATCCGTCATCACGCCAGAGGAGCAAAGCGACTTTTGCCATCGCATCGTTTGGTTCGGCCGCGAAATCTGCACCGCTCGTTCCCCTCATTGCAACAATTGTCCTTTGGCCGATCTGTGCAAAACACCGTGCGGGAGAATTTCTTAAAATTCTCCCGCTTTTTCTCTATCCCGCTCCTCTCATCCATTCTCCGAAATTCGTCAGCATTTCAGCCGCCGTAATTTCACCGCGATACACGGCCGCCGCTCCGCTGCCGATTTCATGTCCCAACATCAGCAACGCCAACACCGTCGCCGCCAAACACGCTCCTCGTGCCATTTCCGCGCCGAGATCGGCGCGCAGGCGTCTCGTCCTCTTTTTTCGACGCACTCAACATCACCTCCGTCACAGCATATGACGGATACTTCCGACGCATACCGCTCAAGGAAGCGAATCCACTCCCACCAGCGCTCGGTTGATGGCACGTGCCACCATTTGCGCCGTTCGCGCCGTGATCAAGTCGGCTTCTTTGGGGGAGACATAAAAGCGGCGGCCGTTCTCCAAAATGCGACGCAAACGCTCGTCCACCTGTTCGATTCCCGCCTCACGCAGCGCATCGTAAACCAGCGTGGAGGAATCAACCACAGTCGGAATCCCCAGTGCAATCACGGGGACCCCCATCGTGACACGATTGATCTCGCAACGATCGTTACCGATGCCCGCGCCGGGAATGATTCCCGTGTTGCTCAATTGCACCGTTGTTGCCAATCGGTCGCAACTCCGAGCCGCCAGGGCGTCAATGACGATCAGCGCATGCGGATGGCAATGTTGCACCGCCCCCAGCACCACCTCGGCCACTTCCATCCCCGTTTGCCCCAAAACACCGGGCGATAATGCGGAGACACCGCAACATCCCATTCGTCGAAAAATATCGGGGGTTTGATCGCGCAAATGACGTGTGACCAGCAGTTCCCGCACGGCGCGAGGGCCGATCGCATCGGCCGTGATTTCCATATTGCCGAGTCCCACCACCAGCACATCCGTTTTCCCGTCCGCTCTCGCCTGCATTTCATCGTGAAGTAATCGAAGCAACGCGCGCGCGACCACCTCCACCAACGCGTCCAGTTGCTCGTGATCCAATTGCCAAATCGCTCCGCATTCGATCGTTACGTATTCTCCCCGAGGACGGCCGATTCGCTCCGCCGCACGCTCATTGCAAATACGAAGCGAACGCAAGGTGCCGTATGCCCATCGTCCCTCGGTATAGCGGGTTCCCTCTCGTTCGCATTCTCCCATTCGCCCCCATTCACAAGCAAGATCGGTTCTCGCATAATCAGCCTCTCGCATACAACATCCTTTCCTTTTCTCAAAATTAACAATTCGTACATGATTTTCCGCATTTTTCCCTCTTGCATTTTCGCCCATTTTTCGGTATGATAAACATATATTTGTTTCGCATTCGCACAGCAGCGCTTTTATGTTTCTTTTGCACATATTTTTCGTTCAAAAATTGTGCACATGGCCGAAACTTCGGCAAAGTTGAGAAAACTCATTGAACCGAGCGCCGTTTTGTGCTATAATGTAGGAAGCGACACTGCGTGTGTCTCCGTTTTATACCAAACCACGAGGAGGATTTGTTTAGATGAAAGGAAAGCGTATCGTTGCGTTGCTCCTGTGCCTTATGATGTGCTTGTCGATGTTTGTCGCTTGCGCGGATGGGGGCAAAGAAAAGGATGAGGACAAAGGTGCTTACATCACGATGTATCTCACCGATGAAATCTATAATTTCGACCCGGTGTATGCCTACACCAACGAGGAGGCGGAGAGCATCGTCAGTTTGATGTTCCTGCGCTTGTTCTCGCTCAACAAAAACGGCAAATTGCAGTATGAACTTGCCAAGGATTGGGACTACACCGAAGATGAGAAGAACAAAGAATTTTACATGACAATCACATTGCGTGAAACATGGTGGTCCGACAAAACGCAGGTCACCGCCGATGATGTGGTCTACGCATGGAAGCGCATTTTGAATTCCGAGAATTCCTTTGCTTGCGCCTCTCTGCTGTTCGATATCAAAAACGCGCGTGCCGTCAAAGCAGGTAACTGCTCCATCGACGACCTCGGTTTGGTCGCTCTCAACGATGAAACACTGCAGATCTCGTTTGAAAAGCCCATTGATTACAAAGCGTTTCTGCTGAACTTGACCAGTTTGGCACTCGCTCCCTTGCGTGAAGATTACGTTTCCAAGGGCGACGACTGGGCAAAGAAACCCGGTACCATGGTCACATCCGGTCCTTTCAAGATCAGCAAAACCATGTTTGAAGAGAGCGATCGCATCAAATACACGGACACGCACGCGACCGATGCGAAAGGCAATCCGCTGGAATCGACAACCGCTTATCAGGCAACCTACACCATGTTGGTGCTTGAACGCAATGCTTGCTATATGCGCGACCCCGATGAGGATGATCTTGCATTGGACAAATCGGTCAAGCCTTACCGTATTATCATTGACTGCACCAAGACCGACGAAGAAATTTTGGCGGCGATACAAGGCGGCTCCATCACCACTTTCAATGTTGACGGTGAGAAAGTCACCATCAACGGCGACATCTACTACATGGGCAGCATCCCCGTATCGTTGCGCACCAATACCGATTTGGTGAAGAAAGCCACCGTTACCGATGCTCTTTCCACGCAGGTTCTCTATTTGAACGAAAATGCCATGATCAAAAACAAAAAGACCGGCGAGGAAGTGGCACTCTTTGCCAAGGCCGAGGTCCGCAAGGCACTTTCGTTGGCCCTTGATCGTCAATCTGTGGCGGAATCGCTGGTGTTCGCCGAAGCAGCCACCGCCCTGGTCCCGAACGGCATTTATGAAAAGAGCACCTCGGGATCTTTCCGCAAAACGGGCGGCAATTTAATCTCCACCTCCGCCGATACGGCAACCGCTCAATCGCTGCTGTCTTCGGCCGGCGTTAATCCCTCGGATTACGCTTTTTCGGTCATCGTCAACCCCAATGACGACGCCCTGATGGTGATGGCACAGGCAGCGGTCAGCGCTTGGTCGGCGCTGGGCTTTGATGTCACACTGGAAAAGCGCGGCACGGTAATCAACAACGACTACTACGCCCCTGTTGCCGATATTCCGAAAGACATTTGCGATGAGTTGTATTTGGAAAATTTGATCTACAACGAGTATGAAGTCATTGCCATTGATTATTGCGCGTATACCGCCGAGGCTTATTCCATGTTGGCTCCGTTGGCCGCCGATTTTTCCGGTATGGTCGACAGTGACTTCAACATGGTTCCGCACACCACCGGTTATTCAAACGATAAGTACAATGCCATCTTTGAGGCCATCTTCTACCTGCCCTACTTCAATCAAGTAACCGCCGACGATTACGCGGCATTCCTCGGCTATGAGTCCGCCGACGCGTTCCAAGCCGTGCTGGATTCGGTTGCGGCGATTTATACCGAATACGGTATCGATCCCAAGGGTGATCAGGCAACCGCCAAAGCCAAACTGCTTCACGAGGCCGAGAAAATCCTGATGGAAGATATGCCTATCATTCCCGTTGTGTTCAATAAGAACGCGACCGTCTGCTCCGGCGAACTCAAAAACGTCAAGAGCGATCTTTACACCGCTTATAATTTCACAAAAGCCAAATTCAAAAACTACAAGGATTACGTTGCCGATTTCGAAAAACTTTACGCCAGAAAGAAGCAAAGTTAATCTTTCGGATTTTCGAATTCCAACACTGTCAAAAAAGCCAACGCAGTGATTGCGTTGGCTTTTTGTTTGCCATCCGTTTTTTCATCATAATTGAAGCATCAAAGTATTGATTTTCCGCCCAAGATATGCTATACTGTAAATGTTGTTCGGGAAGGAGGAAAAAACACATCGACACATTTTTTGAATTTTTGAGATCCGCAGCCACCTGGATCGGTATACTGATCGCGGCGCTCTATGCCTACCGCACGGTTTATGTGATCCTCGGGCTGTTTACCACACGCAAATATCCACACGCAAATATCCACCCGCGAAGCATCGGCACCGCTACGGCATTGTCATCGCCGCACGGAACGAAGAAAAAGTGATCGGACATCTGCTCGACAGCATTCGCGGCCAAGACTACCCCGCCGAACTACTCAGCATTTTCGTGGTTGCCGAAAATTGCACCGATGCCACTGCCGCCGTCGCACGCAAGCACGGCGCCGTGTGCTATGAAAGGTTTGATTCCGACCACTGCACCAAGGGCTACGCACTTGAATATCTGTTTGAATGCATCGAACGTGATTTTGGCCGCGCCTCATTTGACGGCTACTTTGTGTTTGATGCGGATAATCTGCTTCAGCACGACTACATCTCTCGTATGAATGAGGCGTTTGATGCCGGAACACGCATCGTAACCTCCTATCGCAACACCAAAAATTTTGACGCCAACTGGATCTCCTATTCCTACGGCATACATTGGCTGGGCACCGTTCGAACCGAGCATCGCGCCCGTTCCTATCTGGGTCTGTCCACTCGCTTGCAAGGCACGGGCTACTTATTCGATGCCGCATTGGTACAGGACGGTTGGCACTTCACTTCTCTGACCGAAGACAGGCAATTAACAGCCGACGCCGTCTGTCGCGGTTGGCGCATCGGTTATCAACACGACGCCGTCTTTTACGATGAGCAACCCGTTGAAATGCGTATTGCGATGCGCCAGCGCCTACGCTGGGCGCGCGGAAATTTGCTCGTCTTTCGTCGAACGGGCGGACAGTTGCTACGCGCTCTGTTTTGCCGCTTACCTCGTCCCGGCAAAGGCCGTCACTGCCTCCGCGACAGTTTTATTTGTTATGACATTCTGCTAACCGTATTTCCGGAAACTCTGCTGTTCGTGTTGCAAAAATTGTTGCTCTTGATCAGCGAGTTTGCTCTTGTGCTATTGTCGGGCGCAACACGTGACGCCGGACAAGCCATGCTTTGGGCGCTGGCCGTGGAGTTGCTTCGCGACTATATCTCGCGGCTGGCCGTTCCCGTTTATACAACGCTGGCTGAACATCGCCGCATGCCGTCTATGCCGTGGTACAAAAAACTGATCGGTTGTCTCCTATGGCCTATCTTCCCGCTCATTGGCGATGTCTCCATACTACTGGCACTGTTTTGTCATATAGAATGGAAACCCATTCCGCATAGCACCGAAATATCCATAGAACAATTGCAACAAAAAAGAAGCGAATGATTTTCATTCGCTTCTTTTCCTTTGTAAACTATATCAGCCGCATGGCGTCCGCCTTGGTTTCCATATCGGCAAGCAGTGCAAATTGACACCGTGCGCGCTCAAGATTGTGCGTGGGACGATGAATGCGGAAATAGACGTCACCATCCAAATAGTCTGCCAAAAAGCGCATACCGCATTCCAGTGTCATCATCCGTGCGCCGATGGGAAACAGTTCCGTTTCTTCGCGTGTCGCAGCATCTCCCATGCCGCGCAAAAAGCCGGCGGCATAATGGCGGTAAAGTGCAAGATCAAACGACACCCGTGACAGATCTCGTTCATCTTCGGCCGCCGTATTGGCGCCGAAGCGAATGGCATCACCGAAATCATTGACCGAATAACCGGGCATCACCGTATCCAAATCAATCACACAAACCGGCTGTCCGCTCACCGCGTCAAAGAGAATATTATTGAGTTTGGTGTCGTTGTGCGTCACACGCAACGGCAAACTTCCTGTAGCATGCGCGCGCTCAAGCGTCTGCATAAATTCGGCGCGTTCACGAACAAATTCGATCTCTTTTTGAACCGTGTGTGCCCGTCCCGCAACATCCCGCTCAACCGACCGCAAAAAAGACGCATATCGCAAAGGGGTATTGTGAAAATCCGGAATGACGGGAACAAGACGATCTGCGGGAAAGTCCGCCAGTTGCCGTTGAAAACGGCCGAAAGCCTCTCCGCACGCTTCAAACATGGACCGGTCCGTAATGTGATCTTGGGCAATCGTTCCGTCCACATAATCGTACATTCGCCAACTGCCGCCCTCGCGGTCATTGCAGTAAGCGGCACCGCTATCCGTATCTATCACATGCAGTGTGCAACGCGCGACACTCCTCCCCTCAGCCGCAGTCTTTCGGCGGATATGCTCGGTCACCGCCGCAATATTGCGCATCAATACATCCGGATCGGAAAACACAGCCGTATTGATACGCTGAAGAATGTAGCGTCTCCCGTCGGCGCACTCAACCAGAAAAGTAGTGTTGATATGTCCGCTGCCATACGGCATGACATTCGTAACACCGCCGATATGAGAATATTGCTCCAGTGCAGTTTCGGTACTCATACATTCTCCTCCCGCCATGCACGCTCATAGGCTTGTACATCAACAACTTGACCGCGAAGCCTGGATTCCTCGGCGGCAAAAGCGATCATATGATTACTCACCGACTCTGAAATATCTGCCAGTGAAGTATCATCCATGCCGTTGAGTTGCGCATAGAAGGCGGCAAGGACGCCCTCATCACCGCCGCCGTGGCCCCCGACGATCGTATCATCAACCACTTGGTCCGCGATGCTGATTTCTTTGGCTTTGCATGTTTCAAAATCATAGATACGAACAGTCGGCTTGCCCAAAGTGGCAACCAACTCGCCTTTCGTTCCCATAATGCGAATGTAGCGCCCGCCCTCGGTAAAGGCACACATCGTAAAACTACACGTTACACCGCCCTCAAACTCCAAGTTAACCACTTGATGATCGACCACATCATTGTTGCTGTGATAAACACATCGTCCGTATGAAGTGGTACGAAGTGCGTGCTCCACATCGGCATCGGTCGGCATGGGATGTTTGGTACACGAAGTGCGGAACCAAGCACTACTTGGATTAATTTTATTATCCAAATATAACTTAACGGCGTTATAAGGACAGCGGTCGGCATGTGGACAACCGTCGATACAGCGCTCCGGGGCATCCTTTGGCGCATGTTTTTCGCAAAAATAAGTCAACGACCCGAAACTCTGCGCACGCGTACACCGTTTTCCGATCAACCACTGCAAAATATCCATATCATGGCAGGATTTCTGAAGCAACATGAACGAACTCTCCGCGCTGTTGCACCAATTACCGCGCACGAAACTATGGCTCTGATGGATGTGACCGACCGCCTCTTGGTGTTGAATGTTGACCACCTCGCCCAAGGTGCCGTTATCAATAAAGCCCTTGAGAGCACGGAAGAATGGGGTGAAACGAAGAACGTGGCAGACCAGAACATTAACGCCCTTGGCCTTCGCCGCCCGCTCAATGGCAACACATTCGGCAGGATCGGGCGACACGGGTTTTTCCAGCAACAAATGATATCCTTTTTCGATGGCTGCCATCGCAGGTGCGAAATGGTCGCGGTCCATGGTGGCAATGATCGCCGCATCGGCCATGCGGGGCTGCGCCAGCAGAGGTTCCCAAGTCTCATATACGCGATCGTCCGGCAAATTGCACCATTCTTTGAAATAATCACGACGGGCCTGGATGGGTTCCGCCACGGCAACCACTTGAAATTTCTCCGACATTTGTTCGAGCATGATTCTCGTATATGCGGTTCCGCGTCCGCCCGCACCGATGACAATAACCGTTTTCTTTTCCATATTTTATCCTTTCGTCGTCATAATATAACCGATAAATGATTGACTTTTTGTCAAATTTATGATACACTATCGGCATAGAAAAGTCAAGCGACAATTCTGCCTATTTTTTGTACTTTTCTACTGTAAAGGAGATACATGAACAATCGATCTTACTATGCCAAACACAATTCGGCGTGTTTGCCGGATATTTTGGAGGGCAATCGTGCCTCGGATGAAGCGCCTTTGATCGTCAATTGCGCCGGCAATTTTGAAACGGCATTTCCCTTTCAAACCGATAATCCCCAAGGCCGCGATGACTTTTATCTCATGTACGTATTGCGCGGAACTCTTGTCGTTCGGCTCCCCATGACAGAAACAACGGTATCGGCAGGCACACTCCTGCTCTTTCCCCCGCATTATCATTACCGCTATACCTATACAGCCGAAAGCGAACCGTTGCACTATCTTTGGACACACTTCTCCGGATCACATGTCATGCACTATTTGACACAGTTCAGGCTCTGTCCGTTACCGCTCGTTCGTTCATGCGGTATTCTGCGAGAGGCCATCGCAACCTTTGAATCGATATTCGACACCTTTGTCAAAGGCAGTATGATGCGTGACGCCGCATTGGCATGTCACCTGGAGCAATTGTTGCTCACCTTTGCTTCAGACCGCGAAACCGAACGGCCGTATCAAGCCATTCGGCGCTCATTGCATTACATTGAGTTTCATTATGCCGAAAAATTCTCCGTTTCCGAACTGGCAGCCATGGAAAATCTCAGTTATTCGCGCTATCACGATGTATTTGTCACCGCCATGGGATGCTCCTGCAAACGATACATCATTCGCAAGCGTCTCGATCACGCCTGTGAACTGCTGTTGCATACCGACATGAATGTACAGCAAATCGGCGCACAGGTTGGCTACGACGATGTACATTTCTTCAGTAAATTGTTCAAAAAAGAGTTGAAATGCACGCCGCTCGCTTATCGAAACAGAAAAGCAATGCCGGAAAAGCACCCTTGACAACTCAAGAACTCAAGAAACTCGCCGTAGCGCATCCGCCACGGCGAGTTATTTATCACCTTTCGCAAAGAACGCAACCGCACGTTCTCACAAGTTTTTTTATTATCCCTGCTTTCTCAATTCCTCGGCCGAGAAAACGTGGCGCTTTCCGCAAAAGCGGCAAACAACCTCAAGTTCTTCCGGCTTTCCCTCGGCCAATTGCTCGGCAAGCAATTCTTCGATTCGATCCTTGCCCATGGCACGGATGGCACCGATCATTCGCTCGCGACTGCAATCGCAACGATAGGCAACATCAATCTCGTCAAACACATCGTAAGGAATATCGCGCATGGCAAGATCGGCAATCTGCTCGACCGACTTCCCCTCGTCAAACAGATGCGAGATATTGGTCAACAACGGAATGTTTTTTTCGATCCGATCGATCACGGACTCGTCGGCAAACGGCAACAGTTGGATCATAACTCCGCCTGCCGCACGGCAACTGCGGTCGGTGTCGACCAACACCCCCAACGACAGCACCGTCGGGATTTGTTCGCTCTTCGCATAATAGGTTGCAATGTCCTCGGCAACCTCGCCCGACGTCAAAGGAATCGTACCGGAATACGGCTCGTCTCCTCCCGTACTGCGCACCAAGGTCAAAAAACCTTTCCCAACCGCGCCGCCGACATTCAGTTTCCCGTCCGTGCGCAGCGGCAGGTCGACATTCGGATTTTGAATATAGCCGCGCACATTACCGTAATAGTCGGCCGCGGCAAGCACACGTCCCGCAGGGCCGTCACCATCCAACGTCACCGTTACGGCGTCCGTGCTCTCCCCCATCATGCTTCCCATCAAAGAAGCCGCAGTAAGCAACCGCCCCAGCACGGCCGTTGCCGTGGGTGCGGTATGATGTGCCTTTACGGCATCGTTGACAATGTCTTTGGACGAGATCACCAAAATACGTGCACTGCCGTCCTGCGTCATACCGCGCAAAATTTTCGATGTACTCATAAAAATCGTTGCTCCTTCATTTTATACAGCGAGCGACAATATACCAGCGCTCGCATGTCTCGCTCGGTTCCGAAAAAGTCCAATCGCCGAATATCCCCAGCAGTTCAAACCCCGTGTCGGCCAGCAAAGAGCGCAACGTGGCTTCGTCATAACAGCGCTCTCTTTGTGTCTCATCGGCGCGTTCGTAACTGCCGTCCGGCCGTTGCTCAAATACCGAAAGTTCAAATTCGCAAATTCCCGTCGCGGCGTCAAATCGGTTTTGCCAGCCACAATAAGCCGCTCGCATCTGACCGTTTTCCTCTTGCCATTCGTCTTCGAGAATATAAGCGTTATCGCCGTAAACTTGTCGAAATTTATAAGGCGTATTCACATCAAACAGAAACAACCCGTCCGGGTCCAAATAGTTATGCACGCAGGCAAAGCATTCGCGCACGTCCCGCTCGTCCGGCAGGTAATTGAGACTGTCCAAGCAGCATGTGACCGCCCCGACCGTACCGTAAAGTTCAAACGCGCGCATATCTTGCAACAGGAACAGTGGCATCGCCGCCTCTCTCTCGGCGGCGCGCTCATAGGCAATCGACAGCATATCCATGCTACCGTCCACGCCAATCATATCATAGCCGCGTGCCGCAAGCGACAATGTCATACTTCCCGTACCGCAAGCAAGATCAAGCAACAGTTTCGGCCTGTTTTGCAGATAGCGTTGGAAACAGGACTCTACAAAATCCGCCCAAGCCTCATAATCGATCTCGGCATTCAGGCGATCGTATACACGTGCCAAGGCGCGGTAACCGTCGTAGCACTCGTTTATTTCATTCTCTCGAGACATAACTTCCTCTTTGATTCATCCGAATTCGGTTCGACCGCTCGGTCAGCGATTGCGCCACTCGCGGCGCTCCTGCTGCTCGATATTATCAAGCACCTTGAGATATCCGGCGTCACCGTAGCGCAAACAACGATTGACTCGGCTGATCGTTGCCGTACTCAACCCTGTGTGCTCGGCAATCTCACTGTAGATCATCCCGTCCTTGAGCATTTTAGCCGCTTGCATGCGCTGGGACATTTCCTGCAATTCAAACGGGGTGCAAAGATCGCTGAAAAAGTTGTAACAATCCTCAACGGTGGAAAGTGTCAGAATACCCTTGAACAGATATTCCAGTCGGTTATCACGAGCGTCATCTCTCATGGGGGTACAGCTCCTTTCATCGATCCTTTACGGATCTTTTTGTTATATTTTACCACCAAAGCGGTACAAAGTAAAGACCTTTTGCGTTTTTTTGTCAAGGTTTTATCAAATTTCGGTAAAAATATCGCATAAAAATCGCATTTACGGTTGACTTCTCGGCGCAAATCAAGTATAATATTGTTGTAACGGGGGCTATGATGATTTTGATTCCCCCCGAGAAAAGGAGAATAATAGTTATGGTTCGTTTGGGTGTAGACCTTGGCGGCACAAACATTGCCGTCGGTATCGTTGATGAAAATTATAAACTCATACATAAGGACAGCGTCCCTACCGAGGCACAGCGTGCGCCCGAGGCAATCGTTGATGATATTGCTATGCTCTGTCGCCGCGTACTTGCCGATCAAAACATTTCGATCGATGAGGTCGGCGGCATCGGCATTGCCGCTCCCGGCACCGTCAACGGTCGCGACGGCTTTGTCGAATACGCCAACAATCTTCCTTTCAAGCATTTTCCCATTGCTCCGTTGCTCCGTGAGCGCATCGGCGGCGATATTCCGGTGTTCGTAGAAAACGATGCCAATGCCGCCGCATGGGGCGAAGCGGTTGCGGGAGCGGCGAAAGGAACCTCCAATTCCGTCATGATTACGCTCGGCACGGGCGTCGGCGGCGGTATCATCATTAACAATCAAGTTTATTCGGGCTTCAACGGTGCAGGCGGCGAATTGGGCCATATGGTCATCGTTACCGACGGTGCTCCCTGTTCTTGCGGTCGCCACGGTTGCTGGGAAGCATATTCCTCGGCTACGGCACTCATTCGTATGACGCAGGAAAAGTTGGATGAATGTGCCGCCGCGGGACGTGCAACTATCATGACCGAGTTGGTTGCCAAGAAAGGTCGCGTCAACGGACGCACTGCCTTTGACGGTATGCGCGCAGGCGATGCGGCGGCTCGGGAGGTCGTTGACACCTATCTGCACTATCTTGCTTGCGGCTTGGTTAACATCATCAACGTCTTTCAGCCCGAGATTCTGTCCATCGGCGGCGGCATCTCCGGCGAGGGCCAATCATTGATCGACGCGCTTCTCCCCCTCATCCGCAAGGAATGCTATGGCGGTAATACGGTCAAAGCAACCGAGATCCGCATCGCCCAATTGGGAAATGACGCCGGCATTATCGGCGCCGCCGTTTTGGGACTGTAATTCCGATCATATCGAGCCGCTCGGGACTGATCTCGGGCGGCTTTTTTCAAAGGAGCCGCATCATAATGAACCAAACTCAACCGTCTTCCCCTGCGGGAACTGCCGATCCGCTCGGCACGGCAGTCGAACCGTTGCTGGCCTGGTATGAGCAAAATCGTCGTCCTTTGCCATGGCGCGATGCACCGACGCCATATCATGTCTGGTTGTCCGAGATCATGTTGCAACAGACACGTATTGAGGCCGTAATCCCCTATTACGAGCGATTTCTCGCCGCCTATCCCACCATAGCTGACTTAGCCGCAGCAAATGATGAGCAATTGATGAAGTTGTGGGAGGGACTGGGCTACTACAGTCGCGCCCGCAATCTCAAAAAGGCTGCCGTATGCATCATGGAACGGCACAACGGACAAATGCCCGCTGACATTCGGGCACTGCGTGCGTTGCCCGGCATCGGCGCTTATACTGCCGGAGCCATCGCGTCCATATCATTCGGTTTTGCCGAACCTGCCGTGGACGGCAATGTACTGCGTGTCATCACGCGCTTAACTGCCGATGAAAGCGACATAACCAAGGAAACGACCAAGAGAAGCATCACCGCCACACTACGTGCGATTTATCCGACAGACGGCGCCCGCGCCTCTTCTTTGACACAAGCGCTCATGGAATTGGGAGAGCGGGTATGTTTGCCCAACGGCGCCCCCCGCTGTACCCACTGCCCGCTCGGACCGCTCTGTCAAGCGCGTCTCCGCAACTTACTTGATCGCATTCCCGTCCGCACGCCCAAAAAGCCGCGTCGCATTGAACTGCGTACTGTCTTTTTGATCATCTCACACGGCAAACTCGCGCTTGTCAAGCGACCTCCCACGGGGCTTTTGGCCGATCTTTGGGAGTTTCCGTCCTTGTCCTTGTCCGCAGACGAGGCCGCCGCCGCTGCGCATCTCACGGCACAAGGTGCTAATATTTTATCGATGAAGAGCGGCGTAAATGCCGTTCACATATTTACTCATGTCGAATGGCATATGCAAAGTTACATTGCCGTCTGTGAACATGCGCCCACGCATTGGGACGGTCAACCGCTGGTCTATGTATCATTCGACGAGTTATCCAAACAGTACGCAATTCCCGCCGCATACCGCGCTTATGTGCGTCTTGCTCTTGATTTTTCGACTTTTTGTTGACAATCGCAATCGAACGTGCTATAATAAATCGTTATTTTAGGAAAGGAAGAGGTCGCCATGTCCAATACTATCATCCCTGCGGGCTATCGCTCGCTGCTGACTCAACGTCAGACTCAGATCGCCATTAAAAAAGTCAAAGATTTCTTTCAGCAGGATCTTGCGGTTGAACTCAATCTGACCCGCGTTTCCGCCCCCCTGTTTGTTGCATCGGACAGCGGCTTGAACGATAATCTTAACGGCATCGAACGCCCTGTCGGTTTCGATCTGTTCTCGGGCGAACAGTTGGAGATCGTCCACTCGCTCGCCAAATGGAAGAGAATGGCATTGCAAAAATACAATTTTGCCGTTCACGAAGGCCTTTACACCGATATGAACGCGATCCGCCGCGACGAGCAAACCGACAACATTCACTCGATGTTCGTCGATCAGTGGGACTGGGAAAAAGTTATCACACACGAGGAGCGCACCGAAGAAACGCTCAAGCAGACCGTGTGCTACATCTACGAGGCTCTGAAACATACCGAAAACTACATTGCCGATGATTACAATTTCGGCGACAAATTGTTGCCCGAACACATTACCTTTGTGACCTCACAGCAATTGGAAGACCGCTGGCCCGATGCCACCCCAAAAGAACGTGAATATAACATTGTGCGTGAATACGGTGCGGTCTTTATCATGAAGATCGGCGGAGCGCTCCGCAGCGGCAAGCCTCACGACGGCCGCGCTCCCGATTATGATGATTGGGAACTCAACGGCGATATTCTTGTCTATCACCCAACGCTTGATATCGCGCTGGAATTGTCTTCCATGGGCATTCGTGTCGATGAGGAATCCCTGCAACGTCAACTCGCCATCTGCGGATGTGAGGAGCGCGCGTCCCTGCCTTTCCACAAGGCATTGCTCGCGGGGCAACTTCCGTACACCATCGGCGGCGGCATCGGTCAATCGCGCATGTGCATGTTTTTCCTGCGCAAAGCTCACATCGGCGAGGTTCAGTCCTCTTATTGGACTCCGGATGCGGTCGAAGAATGTCATAAGCACGGCATTGAGTTGCTGTAAAAGATTGATTTTCCCTATATGGTTACACTGAAAAAAACGACAGTTGAAAGACTGTCGGTTTTTCAGTGTATTTCATTGATATAACATTCGGCCGTCATTGCACCGAATGTGTCCCGTGAACGGACGAACAATTTAATGTTCTCATGGCATTGAGTATCGCGATCACCGCCACGCCGACGTCGGCAAATGCAGCCGCCCACATTCCGCCATATCCAAATGCGCTCAGCACCAAAACCAGCATTTTAACACCCAAAGCAAAAACGATATTCTGATACACAATGCGCATCGTACGACGCGAAATATGCATGGCAGTTACAATGCTTGTAAGACGGTCGTCCATCAATACCACATCGGCGGCCTCAATGGCAGCATCCGACCCGAGCGCTCCCATGGCAATTCCGACATCGGCACGCGAAAGTACCGGTGCATCGTTAATACCATCGCCGACGAAAGCCAGTTTTGCATGCGAGGAACGCGAACGACAACTCTCCAACTGCTCCTCCAGTTTGCGCACTTTATCGGCTGGCAAACATTCGGCGCTGTAATCGTCCAGCGCCAATTCCCCCGCAACCTCTGCGGCAACCTCCGCGCGGTCTCCCGTCAGCATGACAATACGCTTGACCCCCGCTCGCCGCAAAGTAGCAATGGCTTCGCGCGTATCCGGTTTGAATTCGTCCTTGACGGTCAAATACCCCAACAATGTTCTCTCGCGCGCAACATAAACCGTGCATTCGGCAAGTTTTGTTGAAGAGTGCTCCGGCAAAACTCCCACACGCTCCATCAAACGTATATTGCCGACGGCAACAGTTCTGCCATCCAAACGAGCGCAAATTCCCTCTCCCGCAATGTTTTCAACCTCGGTCACACGCGTCGAATCAAGTTCTTTTCCCCACATCTTCAACAGCGAGAGGGCAATGGGGTGAGATGAAAATTGTTCGACCAGCGCCGCCGATTCCAGCAGTTCATCGGCATCTATACCATCGGCCGGCACCACTTCGGTCACCCGGAATGAACCGCGCGTCAGCGTACCTGTTTTGTCGAGCACAACGGTATCGCATTGTCCAAGCGCTTCCAGATACCCGGAGCCCTTAAACAAAATTCCGCATCGTGATGCACCGCCGATCCCCCCGAAGAACGACAGCGGCACCGAAATAACCAGCGCGCAGGGACAAGAAACAACCAAAAAGGTCAGCGCCCGCGCAACCCATTCCGCCCAATCGCCCGTAATCAGTGACGGAATGACCGCAAGCAGTACCGCGCCGCTCACCACTGCCGGCGTGTAGACGCGTGCAAAGCGAGTAATGAACGCCTCGGAACGTGACTTACGCTCGGCACTGCTTTCGACCAATTCAAGAATGCGGGAAACTGTCGATTCGCCATAGGGCTTGCTCACGCGCACACGCAAAAGGCCGTCGATATTGATGCACCCGCTGATTACACTGTCGCCGAGATTGACCGCTCGCGGCAGCGACTCTCCCGTCAATGCCGCGGTATCGAGCATAGAGGAGCCCTCAAGCACCTCACCGTCCAAAGGAATTCTCTCTCCGGGGCGAATTTGAACGATATCTCCCACGGCAACATCCTCGGGAGTAACTTCGACAAACGCGATTGTTCCGTCCGCCTCTATTCGCTCAACGCGTGCCATATCGGGACGAATATCCATCAGCGCGGCGATGGATCGTCGGCTTTTGCCGATCGCGATGGATTGAAACAGTTCACCCACCTGAAAAAACAGCATCACGAAAGTCGCCTCGGCATACTCGCCGATGCACAGCGCACCGACAGTTGCCAGCGCCATGAGAAAATTTTCATCAAGCACTTGTCCGTGTGCCACACCCCGCAACGCATTCCACAGCACATCGTAACCGATCACGACATACGGCACCAGAAATGTGAGCAGTCGCCAATACCCCTGCGTCGGTGCAATCGCCGCCGCGAGAAGCATTCCGCCGGCAACAAGAATGCGCGCAAGCGCTTTTTTATGCTTTTGCATCACCGTACAATCGCCTCCTTTCATTTAATAACCAAACAGCAATCGGGATCAATGCGTCGGATTGCTTTCTCTGCTGCCTTGACAATATCGTCAAAGCGCTCATCATCGGCATCAAGCACCATTTTTTGAGCGAAAAAATTAATCGAACACTCATAAACGCCCTCGATTTTTTTGATGGCAGTCTCCATTTTGACGGCGCAGTTGGCGCAATCCAGTTCCCTCACAGCAAACGATTTCTTCATCATGATTCTCCTCTCGAAAATTATTCGCGGACGTGCTCAAGTCCTTGGTCAAGAATGGTGCGGACATGATCATCCGCAAGTGAGTACAACGCGTTTTTTCCCACACGTCGGTAACGCACAAGATGCGCTTGCTTAAGAATGCGCAATTGATGCGACACGGCGGACAGCGATATGCCCATGGCTTCGGCAATATCATTCACACACTTTTCATTCTCCGTCAAAGTGTAAAGAATGGTCACACGCGTTTTGTCACCGAATACGCTGTACAACTCGGCAACGTCGCAAAGTTCCTGCTCATCGGCATACATATGATTCTCTCCTCCTTTTCAACGTTTGAACAATTGTTCAACCATTTGTATTATAACACAAGGAACTTGACTTGTCAATACCTAAAATAAAAAATTTGCCCCGTCATATGTCATGCGAGGCAAATTTTTTATTTTTTCTCTTGAGTATCGCCAAGTTCGATATTCAGCGGAAGATCAAGTTCATCCGAAACATACTTGCCGTTTTTTCTGCGCTGTTTCACGCATTCGGTCAACAAATATTCGATCTGACCGTTGACCGATCGAAAATCATCTTCGGCCCATGAGGCAATTGCCGCGTACAATTTTTCCGAGAGGCGCAACGGTATTTGCTTTTTTTCCATCACGTCAATAGAGGCTCCCCGTGTTAACGATCGGCTGTGCGTCACGGTTACCGCACAAAACAACGAGCAGATTGGAGACCATAGCCGCGCGGCGTTCCTCGTCCAATTTCACTTGGCCGCCCGTCTCCAACCGCTCCAGTGCCATCTCCACCATACCGACCGCACCATCGACGATCATTTTGCGTGCGTCAATGATAGCGGATGCCTGCTGACGCTGAAGCATAGCCGCTGCGATCTCGGGGGCATAAGCCAAATAAGTAATTCGTGATTCAACAATCTCAATTCCCGCATCGTCCACACGCTGTTGAATCTCTTCGCGAATACGGCGAGCCACGATCTCGCTGGATCCGCGCAAACTGCCGTCATCGGCCAGCCCGTCTCCCGTAGTATCGACATTGGGCGCAACATCATAGGGATAAATTCGAACGATGTTGCGCAACGCCGTATCACACTGTAAGGAAAGATATTCTTTGTAATTATCCACATTGAACACCGCCTTGGCCGTATCGACAATGCGCCACGTTACGGCAATGCCGATCTCTACGGGATTACCGAGACAGTCATTGATTTTTTGGCGATTGTTATTGAGCGTCATGATCTTCAGCGACAACTTTTTGCTGAGCAGTTCGGTGCCGGGCGCCTGTCCGTTCGCAGCCGCCACAATTGTTTTCACGTCTCCCGATTGATTGAGTTGAGTCTTGGCAGCGGGATTGACCGCCGTACAAAAAGGATTAACGAAATAGAATCCCTCGCCTTTGAGTGTACCGATGTATTTGCCGAACAGTGTCAACACCAGAGCCTCCTGCGGCCTCAGCACTTTCAATCCGGGAATGACGATCCAGCCCAAGCAAAGGTAGACCAGACTGACAATAAAAAGCGGCGTCGGCACTTCGGTGTCGGCGGCTTCCATTGCAATAATGCCGACAATAAAACCGATGATGGCAGCAACATAGAGGGCAATGGTAAGCAAGAGCACCGGCATGCCGAATCTCTTCTTTTCCAGTACGATTTCTTTCATAACAAATTCCCCTTTCCCATTGAGCGTCGCTCGTGATATCATTATGATATCACATTGAGATTGTTTTGTCAATAGATTTGAAAAATATTTTTTGTTTTCTGTCGTGTCTCGCCGACTTTTTTTCAAAACTGCTGTACTTTTTCGCGCGAATATGTTATACTATTATAAAAATTAAAACGAGGATGAATATTTATGACAAAACACATACGCACGCCGCTTGTCCTGCTCCTGTTCTTTTTTCAGTTTTTATTTTTGCTTACCTCATGCGCTTCCCGTGACGCCGAGTGGTTAGCCGGTCGTTGGCGCATGATCTCTTTCACTACCGACGACGCGCAACAGGCCACCATTGAAAATGAACTTGATATGATTTTTTATACCACCGGAGTGGGAGAAGCGCAAATAGACGGCGAAACGCTGTACATGTTTGACTACACGGTCAAGCGCGGCAAGTTGAACCGCATCATCACATACAGCACAACCAATATCGTTGAGGCCAACGAAACTTACAGTTTCAGCAATGATCATCGTACGCTGACCGTCTACTCCCCTGCCGACGGAGCAACAATCGTGCTTGAAAAAATCGAAGACCAAGTGTTGAATCGCGTCGACATCAAACAATAATTCTAACATCAAAAAACGGCTGTACTCCGCAGAGCACAGCCGCTTTTCATTTGTCGATTATTTTTTGTTATGAACAAGACCGCCGATTTTAATACCGCCGTCGATTTCCTCGAAATCAAATGTACCGGAATACTTTTGCGCGTCCTCATCGCCGAAAGTAAACGTGATATCCATGGTACCGTCCTCGGCCTCAACGATCTCGTACTTACCGTCAAACGAATTGCTCGTTTCGAAGCCCAAGGCACCGGCTTTGACCGCAATAGTCACCTTACTGCCGGAAAACGTATACGAGGTGCTTGCGCTGGCAAGACCGAACAGGTTGCCCTCGGCAACATAAGTCCCGCTCAGTGTTTTAGCGCAACCGACCAACGTCATGCACAGCATAAGTGCGACCATGGCAACTGCCAGCCATTTCATCGTTTTGTTCATTTTCTTCATTTTCGTTGTCTCCTTATGTCATGAAATTCAGCGGCGTCCGGCGCCTCTGTTGGTGACATTATAGCATAAAACATTTCAAATGTCAATTCATTTTTCATAAAACGATCACCAAATTTTCACGGCAACCGAGGTGTTCAAAGTCGCTCGATCAGATCGGCCAGCGCGCCCTCATCGTGGTCGCATAACCGAATATCCGCCGCGGAAAGGACGCATGGCTCCGCATCCGACGGGCAGGCGGCTACGTCGGATGCCGTCAAGAGCGACAGATCGTTTTCATGGTTACCTACGCCAAAGGTTTTCACGGCTCGCCCGGTACGCACTTGATAAACACGACGAAGCACTTCCAGCATGGTTCCTTTGGAGCAACCCAGTCGTTGCACCTCAAAAAAGGTGTCCGACGAACGTGTCATCTCAAACATACCGTCAAACCGCACCCGAAGATCTGCCGCCAGCGCGTCAATATCCTCGGGAGTACCGCGAAAAACGATCTTATGCCACAAGCGTTGCGTCCATGCCTCAATGGGAGCCACCTCAACCTTGTAATCCTGTCCCTTGGCATTCTCGATAAAGCGACGCATGAGGTCTGTTCTCCCGTCAGTGACAAAGCCCTGGGGCGTCGTCACACGAAAACCGATGCGACAATGCTCGGCACGCACATAAAGCATCAAGTCGCGCGTTGGCTCTATATCCATAAATATTTTGTACAGCACACGCTCGGTAGCATAATCATAGAGGTAAGCACCGTTGGCGAAGATGACGGGAATGTTGCACAGCGCTTTCGCACACGGCAACGCTTGAAGCAAATGATCGTGATGGCGTCCCGTGGCAAATGTAAACAGCCCGCCACCGGCGCAAAAGGCTTTTACAGCCTCAAGATTCCGCTGTACGATGCGCCCCTTGCTACCGAGAAACGTACCGTCCAGATCGGACACGATCATTATACCGTCATATCTTGCCATATCAATGCTTCCTTTTTTCATAATTATTGTATCGTGCGCCGTAAAATATCCAGCAACATTCGCATATTCTCCGGCATGGGAGCCTCAAAACTCAAATGTTCGCCCGTCCGCGGGTGGATGAGGCGCAATTGTCCCGCGTGCAAACATTGCCCGCAAACGAGTGACTGATGTAAAGCCTCAAAGCGTGTACCCGCGCCGCCGTAAACGCCGTCACCGAGCAACGGATGCCCGAGTGAGGACATATGCACACGGATTTGGTGCGTCCGTCCCGTTTCCAATTCACAGCAAACATGCGTAAACTGTCCGAATCGCTCGACCACCGTATAATGGGTTATCGCCTCGCGTGCATGCGCGTCCGCACCGCGCAACACGGCCATTTTTTTGCGATCGTTCGGATGCCGCCCGATCGGGGCATCGACGGTTCCGCTGTCGGCCTTTAAGTTTCCCAGTACAATCGCCTCATATACACGGCTGACCGTATGAGATTTGAGTTGCTCGGATAATCTCAAGTGCGCCGTATCATTTTTGGCCACAACAAGCAATCCGCTTGTATCCTTATCAATACGGTGCACAATGCCCGGACGAATCGCACCGCCGATCCCCGACAGCGACTCTCCGCAGTGATACAGCAGCGCATTGACCAATGTACCGCTCTCATTGCCTGCCGCAGGATGAACGACCAGCCCCTGCGGCTTATTGACCACAACGATATCCTCGTCCTCATACACGATATCCAGCGGAATATTCTCCGGCTGTGCCTCGATCGGTTTCGGTTCGGGCAGTTCAACCGACAACGCGTCCCCCGTGACCAACTTGACGTTTTTGGAAAGCGGTGCGCCGCTCGCGCTCGTAATGAGACCTTGCTCCATCAATTTCGCCACAGCCGAACGAGAGAGACCGGTCATTTCGGCAGCGAACACATCGGCCCGTTGACCGGCGTGCTCTTCACCGACCGAATATATCATGCGTTTCCTCCGTCGTCCGATGCATCCGCATCATTTGCTTCATCGTTTTGCTCCTTGTCGTTCTCGGCTACGGTTCGTGTGTGCGCCTCGTCGCGCATGGAAAGAATCGTGTACAAAATCAATATACCCACACCGATGCAGACACAACTATCGGCCACATTGAAAATGTACGACCAAATACCGCAAAAATCGATGAAATCAATCACGTAGCCAAGCACCACCCGATCGATCATGTTTCCGACGCCTCCGCCGATCATCAGCGCCAATGCCCAGCGAAGCAATCGGTTGTTCTCGGCAAAACGAAGCAGATAAACGATCACAGCCACAATGGCGATTGTCGAAAAGGTCATAAAGATCCAGCGATGCTCCGACAACGAGCCGAACGCGGCCCCGCGATTTTCCAAATAGGTCAGTCGCAAGAATCCGGGAATCAATGTAACCGACCCTACGGGTTTCAACAGCATCAAGACCAGCCATTTGGTCAGTTGATCCAACGCCACAAAAGCAGCGGCGATCAACAAATACAGCCAAGGACGATTTCGACGTTCCGTCATATCAGCCCTCCAGCGTGAGGAAACACTTGGCGCACAGAAAACTTTCGCCGTCCTGTTTGCCCTCGGTACTGTAAGCCCAGCAACGATCACATTTGCAGCCATCCGCTCCCTCGACCAGCACGCCGATGCCGGACGCGGTTTCGGTCAGAGCGCCCTCGGGCGCTTTTCCTTTTACAAGTGCTACACCCGAAACGATAAACACCGTTTTCAACATATCGCCAAACGACGAAAGCAACGCATATTGCCCCTCGTCCTCGGTATAAACCGTCAATTTGGCATCAAGCGATTTGCCGATTTTTTTATCGGCACGCGCGATCTCAAGCGCTTTCATCACATCATCGCGCAGTTCAAACAGCGCGTTCCAACGGGCGGTGTCCACCCCTGCCTCATACGCAGGCTCCACATCGGGAAGGTCGTTCAGGAAAACGCTCTCGGTACGATCACCGGCACAATGCGGCATGGCCTGCCAGATTTCCTCCGATGTGAAAGCGAGCAACGGAGCCATCAAGCGTGTCATGGCACTGAGCACCAAATACATGGCCGATTGGGCACTGCGGCGAAGGAGCGAGTCGCGACGCTCGGTGTAAACGCGATCTTTGGTGATATCCACATACAACTTGGAAAGATCTGTCGTACAGAAATTGGTCAAGTCATGGTAAATAACATGGAAATTAAAAGTTTCGTAAGCCTCGCGGCAGGTAGCGGTCAGCACATTGAGACGTGAAAGCACCCAACGATCGATCTCCTGCATATCCTCAAGTTTGACCATATCTTTTTCCGGTTCGAAATCGTTCAAATTGGCCAAAATGATGCGGGCGGTATTACGAATTTTACGGTAAGCCTCGGAAAGTTGTTTCAAGATATCCTGCGATATACGTATA
>CAZOHP010000006.1:0-32202 GCA_964579815.1 uncultured Lachnospiraceae bacterium | reverse complement strand
GAATGAAGCGGGTTCGGTGGATGGGAGAGGGACCGTATCGGCGCAAGGCGTCCATATGAGCCTTGGTGCCGTATCCCTTGTGACCTTTGATGCCGTATTGCGGATATTGTGCATCCAAGGCCAAGCACATGCGATCACGCGTCACTTTGGCCAAGATTGATGCCGCCGCAATAGACGGCACCAACGCATCTCCGTGAATTACGGCACGAGCGGGCAATTGAAAATCACGTTCCACATTACCGTCGATCAGTGCTGCTTCGGGGAGAGGATACAGTCCCTCAATGGCACGGCGCATGGCCAGCAGGGAAGCCTCCAGAATATTGACACGGTTAATCTCGTCGACCGTGGCTTGCGCAATGCAGTAAGTGAGCGCGTTCTGCTTGATCTCGTCGAACAGTTTTTCGCGTTTTTTGGGGGGCAATTTTTTGGAATCGTCAAGCTCGTCGATCTCAAGTTTCGCAGGCAAAATACAGGCGGCCGCGACTACGGGACCGCATAAAGGACCGCGACCGGCTTCGTCCGCGCCGCAAACAAGCGTCAAACCGGATGACCGGAAATCGAGAAATTCATCCATTGCTTCTCTCACGTGAACTCCTCCTTTGTCGGAAGAATATCGAGTGTCATGCGGCCGATCTTGGCCGAACGAAATTCATCCAACAGCATGTTGGCGGTTCGTTCCGTGTTGATCTCGCCGCCCGAAACGAGAAATCCTCGCTTGCGTCCGATGGCCTCCAGCAACTCGTATTCGCCGTAGGCGTTGAGAGCGGCCGCATCGGATTCGACGGAATAACGTTCGAGCAGCAGTGCAGGGTACAGAAGTTGCAATTTTCCGCATAACTTCATGGCGATTTCTTCGGTATCGAGGATGGTGTCCTTGATGGCGCCCGTGATGGCGAGATTTTCACCGACGACGCGATCTTCGAATTTGGGCCAAAGCAACCCGGGCATATCCATCAGATCAATGCCGATGGACGTGGAGTACCATGCTTTGTCGACCGTTACACCGGGGCGGTTTTCCACACGGGCTCGTTTGTTGCCGACAAGACGGTTGATCAGCGTCGATTTTCCCACATTGGGAATGCCGAGAATCATGGCACGCAACTTGCGTCCTCCCATGCCGCGACTTTCGTAGCGGTCGATTTTTTCTTTCAAAATGCTTTGTACCGAGGGCAAAATGTTTTTGATACCCTCGCCCGTGATACAGTCAACGGGCAGACAAACGGTGCTGTCCGAGCGATAATGTTCCGCCCAGCGCTTCGTCTGCACGGGATCGGCCAGTGCGGATTTGTTGAGCAGAACCAGCGTGGGCTTGCCGTTTGTCAGTTTTTTCAATTCCGGATTGCGCGAACTGTATGGAATGCGGGCGTCCAATACCTCAATGATCAGATCGACATTCTTGAGGTTTTCGGTAATCATACGGCGCGTTTTGGCCATGTGCCCCGGAAACCATTGAATCTGTGTGGATGGCATAGCGGTTCTTCCTTTTTATAATCTAATCTGTAATATATAACTATAAATTGTTGATGCGATCAGTCGACCGAACCGAACGCACCGACGGGAAGCAGGCGAAGGAGGACATGCCCCAGCACGCGGCGCTCATCCACAAATCCGATGGCGGTGGTGCGGCTGTCGGCCGAGCCGTTGCGATTGTCTCCCATCACAAACAGATGCCCCTGCGGCACAGTTGCTTCAAAGACGCGGTGTGTCGTGCCATCCTCTGCAGTGACAATCGACATGTGATGTTCGGCGAGAACATGGTAATTGCCGTCGTAGATCAGTTGAATATAATCTTCGTCCAGCGAAATGCCGTCGACGCGCACGATGTTATCGGTAAAGTCGATATAAACGGTTTGCCCCTCGGTTGCGATGACACGCTTGACCATGGGCTCGTTGTAGTAATCAACCGATTCGCTGGTTTGATGAAAAATAACGATATCTCCTTGCGTCGGCGTGTAGAAAAGATTGGAAACAAGGAGAAGTTGACCGTCCTTGAGGGTGGGCAACATCGAAGTGCCGGAGACGTTGCATATGCGAAAGCCGAAAGAAAAAATGAGTAATATGACGCACAGACAAAGTGCAAATAATTCCAAATATTCCAGGACCGTGGAAAGAGCGCTGCTTTTTTTAGCCGCGTTGCCGGCAGAATGATTCATGGTGATCCTCCTTACCTCGATTCGCAAATACGCAAATAACTATACATCATAATTATAACACAAAACGTCGCGTAACGCAAGAATTTCGGTATAAAAAGATGACAAAAAATTTGCGCCGAGGCATTGAGCGGCGTTTTAAGAGGATAGCAAGCCCAATTGACTGCCGGTTTTCTGCTTTTGACGGAAAGAATTTCATGAATAACGGCACATCTCTCAACCGAAGGCAGACCGCAGACTGCAAAAGCGGCGTTTCCGTTCTTCCGGTCAATGGAAGTGAGAAACGCCGCTTTTTTTGGAGCGAACCGTAATAAGATTATGTGACTTTTATTGTTCTTTTTTTATCCACAGCAATTTTGCCGAGCGCGGTGAGTCGAAAGATAACTTGATTTCACCGCAGACGATGCTTGAACTTCCGGTGTCCTCATCCGTCATTGTGTAGTTGTCGTTGTTCTCGGCAAACGGCAACTTGACGGTGCATTCGTTTCTTTCGCAGTGTTCTTGACGGAATGCAAACAGCACGCCGCGTTCCTGCTCGGGATCGTAATAGCAAAATGCCGTAAAATCGGTGGTGTCGAATTCGGAGTGCCACGGAGTGAGCACGTAAAAATCTTTCAACAGGTACGGAGATACCTTTTTCCATTCGGCCAATCCGAAGCGGAGAATATCGAAATTCTGCGTTTCATCATAGACAAACTGCGAATCGATGTTCAGCACGGAAAGATAAGAGCATCGCCAAACATAAGGATCACTGATACCGGTTTTGGCAAGTTCTTCTTTCTTTTCTTTGGTATTTGCGCCGCAGAAAGGAATCCATTTGTTAAGCGCGGTTGTTATGGAGAGACGGACGGAAGTTTTTGTTCTGTCGTGATCGCTTCTCAAAATCGGTATTCCTCTGCGCATGGATTCCAGGTCGTTTCTTCCGCCGCCCGAGGCGCAGGAATCCACGAACCCGCATCCGCCGTGCGAGAGGGTGCATTCGATAATTTTGTCCCACATTTCGTAATGACCGGCAATGAATTTCGATTCGGTGATTCCGTGTCGTCCGTTGCCCTCTTTTTTGTCAAGATGTTTCCAAAGGCTTGCTGAGTCACAGTTGTTATCTTCGCGGTAAAGTTCAACCTTGTTGTCGGTCAGCATTTTGCAAATTCTGTCGGTGGTCCATTGAAAGCACGCCGGGTCGCCGATGTTGTTTGAAATGGCGCGACTGCCGTCGATTTGTATGGCCCATTCGGAATTATAGCCGAAATTCTTTGCCAGATTTTCCGGGTCGGTTACCCTTTCCGGTTCAAACCATACAAGGGTTTTCATTCCGTGATCACGTGCAAAATCGGTGGAATCTCTGAATGTTGTTCCGGGCCATTTGACGGGGTCAAGTTCCCATGTTCCGACGGTTGGCCACCAATCGTGATCCGGCTCAAAGGGGATTGCACTTGTTCCGTCAGGGGCAACGTACCAGCCGGCGTCGAACCATCTGAAGTCTACTTTAATGTTTTCCGATAACATTTTTTCCATGGACGGACGCCATGTGGTGTATCGTTCGGAGATGCTTCCGTCGGAGTTCGGCAGGCCGGTATCGCTGGCGAGGAAACAGGTTGAAAACGGTTGCAAATCATTTTTTTCCGCATCGGCTTTCGGCAAATTATGAGTGATGTACCAACTCCTCCAATAATTTGTTGCGTAATTTTCGTTTCTCACGTTGTAGTATGCGGCAACAAACAGCGCGGTTCTGATTTTTTCGCCGGGCTTCAAATATGTATTCATGCCGTTGACCGAAGTGGCCGTGTACGTACATTTTTCATCGCTTTCGGAAACGAAACGAGCACTCCAACTTCCTGCCCAGCCGATGGCAAGCATGACGCCGCAGTTTCCGTATTCGAGATTGAAATACGGGAAATTGATATGCGTGGCGCGTCCGGAATCCGATGAAAACTCAACGGAATTGTTTTGCATATCCATGCAGTATGGCCTGTAATAATTCACATGATCTCCCAAAATGCCTTTCAACACGGGATATTTTCCGCTAAAGGTAATTTCGGTTTTTATTTTTTCTATTTGCTTGCTGTTTTTGTCAGATACGTTTTCAAACCACACGGTATGCTCGGTTACACCGTGAGAAAAATAATGAGTCAGCAATAACGTTATTTTGACGGAGTCCTCCAATAAAAACGTTATGATCTGAGTTTCTTTATCCTCGGAGGAAAGGATTTCCTTGTTTTTGCATATCATTTCTTTGTCGGAAAACCCGTCAAATACTTTGCCTCCGTAACAAAAGGAAAACGGAATTTTTGAATAATCCTCGGACATTAAACGATATTCTTCATCGGAACGTGCGTTGGCATAATTCTTTTTCATGTTTTTTCCTTTCCGCTATCGTGCGGTGATAGCATCTGTTATCGGCCCATTGTAACATACAAAACTTGAAAAGTCAATACTAAATCTGTTTTTGTGATTTTCGCAAGCCGGAAGCGAGACGGTCGAAATGCAGCGCAACTGTTTTCGGTAAAAATGTTGACAAACGACCGGCAGTATGCTATAATCAGAATAAGATCATGATTGATCCGATTTCTTGATGCAAGGGAGGTACGAAAAGCAACATATGACGTATGTATGGTTGGCGGCGGTCGTTTTGATCGTTGTAATTGAGGTGAGCACGATGGAACTCGTTTCCGTTTGGTTTTTGCCGGGAGCGTTGACGGCGCTGGTTCTGTCACTGTTTCAGGTTACTCTGCCTTGGCAGATTTCCGTTTTTGTTGTCATGGCAGTTCTTTCTTTCGTGCCGCTGCTGGTTTATCGTAAGAAAAAAGTAAAGAAAGATCGCAGGACCAATGTCGACGCCGTGATCGGACGGGTCGTGCTGATCACAGAGCGCGTGTCCAATATTGAAGGCACGGGCGCCGCCAAACTCGGCGGTCAAATTTGGACAGCACGTGCCGAAGACGAAGAGGCCATATTGGATATCGGCGAGCGCGCGGAGGTTGTTGCCGTTCAAGGCGTGAAACTGATTTGCCGCAAAAAGGCATAAAAATTTATTTTAACGGAGGACTTTTATCATGGGCTATGCTGTGATCGGTGTTATTTTTCTCGTGTTTATCGTTCTTTTGATTCGTAACATTTACATTGTTCCGCAGGCGGAAGCGTATGTAATCGAACGCTTGGGCGCCTATTATTGCACGCAGGGAACGGGTATCCATGTCAAGTTGCCTTTCTTTGATCGCATTGCAAAAAAATTGAGTTTGAAAGAACAAGTGGCCGATTTCCCGCCGCAGCCGGTTATCACCAAGGATAATGTCAGTATGGGCATTGATACCGTTGTGTTCTTTCAGATTACCGACTGTAAGTTGTTTACTTACGGTCACAGCGCACCGCTGACCGCTATGGAAAATTTGACCATTACCACGTTGCGCAATCTGATCGGTGATCTTGAATTGGACAGTACGCTGACTTCGCGTGATACCATCAACACTCAGTTGCGCTCCATTTTGGACGAGGCAACCGACCCGTGGGGCATCAAGGTGACGCGCGTTGAATTGAAAAATATCATTCCGCCCAAGGAAATCCAAGACGCGATGGAAAAGCAAATGAAAGCGGAACGTGAGCGCCGCGAGACCATTTTGCGTGCAGAGGGTGAGAAAAATTCGGCTATCTTGATGGCCGAGGGCCGTAAACAATCCGCGATTCTTGATGCGGAAGCCAGTAAAGCGGCCAAGATCTTGCATGCGGAAGCCGAGAAAGAAGCGGCCATTCGTCGCGCGGAGGGTGAAGCCGAGGCGATTCGCAAGATCCAGCAGGCAACGGCGGAGGGTATTCGCATGATCAACGAGGCCGCTCCCGGTGACGGCGTGATTGCTCTGAAGAGTTTGGAGGCTTTTGCTAAAGCGGCCGATGGTCAAGCAACGAAGATCATCATTCCGTCCGAGATTCAAAGCCTTGCAGGACTTGTTACAAGTGCAGTTGAACTGACGAAGAAAGATTGACAACAATCAAAGGCGGGGAAAGAATCATGAAAAGATTCTTTCCCCGCCGAATGCTATACGAACAAGTCGCTGTGTGTGATGCGGGAGTGAAAAACCTCGAAGAGGATTTTGCTCCCGCATTAAAATTATTTTTGTATCTCAAGCAGACCGTTGTATTCATCCACGGTCAACGTGGTGCCGGGAGTAGGGTCACCGCCGATGATCTCTTTTGCAACCAATGTTTCAATGGTTGACTGAATAAAGCGCTTGAGCGGACGTGCACCGTAGACCGGGTCGTAAGCCGAGCGAATGATGAGTTCTTTCGCCGCGGGCGTCACAACGATGTGGAGTTGTCTGTCTTTGAGACGTTTGTCCAAATCGGCGATCAGCAGGTCGACAATGCTGCGAATGTTGTCCCGTGTCAGCGGTTTGTAAAATACAATCTCATCCAGACGGTTCAGAAATTCCGGACGGAAACTGCGTTTGAGCAGTTCGGATACGCCGAGACGCGCCTGCTCGCCGATCTCTCCGTCGGGGGTAATTCCGTCCAAGATTAAGTCGGAGCCGAGATTGGAGGTCAAAATGATGATCGTGTTTTTGAAATCGACGGTTCGCCCTTGGCTGTCGGTGATTCGCCCGTCATCCAACACTTGCAACAAAACGTTGAACACATCCGGGTGTGCCTTTTCCACTTCATCAAACAAAATAACCGCGTAAGGTTTGCGTCGCACCGCTTCGGTCAACTGGCCGCCTTCGTCGTAACCGACATACCCGGGAGGCGCTCCGATGAGACGTGAGACCGAGTATTTCTCCATATATTCGCTCATATCGATACGAATGATGCTCTTTTCATCGTCAAACAGCGCCTGCGCCAACGCCTTGGCCAACTCGGTCTTGCCAACGCCGGTGGGACCGAGAAACAGGAAAGAACCGATCGGGCGTTTGGGGTCGCGAATGCCTGCGCGA
Source organism: uncultured Lachnospiraceae bacterium (assembly GCA_964579815.1). Classification (GTDB taxonomy): domain Bacteria; phylum Bacillota; class Clostridia; order Oscillospirales; family CAG-272; genus SIG644. The sequence continues at coordinate 25,130 of CAZOHP010000006.1, read as the reverse complement.
GAACGCAAGATCGCTTCGCTGACTTTGGTCACGGCTTCGTTTTGACCGATGACGCGGTGGTGCAAGATTTCCTCCAGACCCAACAACTTTTCACGTTCGCTTTCCATGATTTTGGCCACCGGGATGCCCGTCCATCTGGCGACAATGCGGCAGATTTCTTCCTCGGTCACTTTGTCGCGGAGCAGGGAATCGGCATTTCCCGCCGCCTCCGCACGCGCTTCTTCAACTTCCAGTTGCTTTTTGAGTTCGGGCAATTTGCCGTATTTCAATTCGGCGGCCTTGGCAAGATCGTAGTTGCTTTGTGCCCGCTCAATCTCACTTCCCGTCTGTTCGATTTCTTCACGCAACTTTTGAAGTGTTTCAATGGACTTCCGCTCCACATCCCATTTGGCTTTCATTTCGTTGAAAGTCGCTCGCATATCGGCAAGTTCGCTTTGAATTTCTTTCAGATGCTCTGCAGACAGTTTGTCATTTTCCTTTTTCAAGGCCGCCTCTTCGATTTCATGTTGCATGATCTTGCGGGCAACTTCGTCCATTTCCGATGGCATGGAATTCATCTCCGTTTTGATCAGCGCGCAGGCCTCATCCACCAAGTCAATGGCTTTATCCGGCAGAAAACGGTCGGAAATATAGCGGTTCGACAACGTGGCGGCTGCGATTAAGGCTTGATCTTGGATTTTTACGCCGTGATAGACCTCGTAACGATCTTTCAGGCCGCGGAGAATGGAGATAGTATCCTCCACCGACGGCTCGGACACCATGACCGGCTGAAACCGGCGTTCCAGCGCGGCATCTTTTTCGATGTATCGGCGGTATTCATTGAGCGTCGTGGCGCCGATACAATGCAACTCGCCTCGCGCCAACAGCGGCTTGAGCAGATTTCCCGCGTCCATGGCACCGTCCGTTTTTCCCGCGCCGACGATGGTGTGCAACTCATCGATAAACAAAATGATCTTGCCCTCGCTGTTTTTGACCTCTTCCAGCACAGCTTTCAGGCGCTCTTCGAATTCGCCGCGGAATTTTGCTCCTGCAATGAGCGCTCCCATGTCAAGCGAGAAAATGATGCGATCTTTCAAGTTGTCCGGGACATCGCCTTTGGCGATTCGAAGTGCTAACCCCTCCGCAATGGCGGTTTTGCCGACGCCCGGCTCGCCGATCAGGCAAGGATTGTTTTTCGTCTTGCGAGAGAGAATGCGAATGACATTTCGAATCTCATCATCGCGTCCGATCACGGGATCGAGTTTTTGATCTTTGGCTTTTTGCACCAAGTCCTGCCCGTATTTTTTGAGAACGTCGTAGGTTTCCTCCGGGTTGTCCGAAGTTATATTTCGAGTGCCGCGAACATTTTTCAATGCAGAGAGAAACGCATCGCGCGTGGCGCCCGCTTGCCGAAAAATGTCTTTTACATGCGAATCTGCCTTGTCAAACAGCGCCAGCATCAAGTGTTCCACCGAGACAAACTCGTCTTTCATTTTTTTGGCCTGCGATTCGGCCTCGGTTAGTACCGCCTCCAATTCATGTGAGACGTATAGGCGATCGCGCTGAACGCCGGTTGCGCGAGGCAGAGCATCAATGGCGCGTCGAGTCAATGTCGAGAGCGTATCCGGCGATGCTCCCGCCTGTTGAAGCAAACTGCAAATGAGTCCGTCGCGGTGGGCGGTGAGCGCTTCGAGCAAGTGAAGTTGTTCAAGTTGAGAGTTGCCGTTTTCCACGGCGAGCGTCTGCATATCATTGATCGCTTCCAAACTCTTTTGTGTATATTGATTGAAATTCATATTCATCACCTCTTGTTAAAAATGAGCAGGGGACATCCAAACCGGAAAGCATCCTCTGCCGTTATCGATATTTTCGGCTTTGTGCCTTCTTTTGCCGTGTCAAAGTGTGGCGCGAAAACTGCCGTTCTATGCGCCCACGAGGGGAAAAATCCAATCATTTCTTTTCATATTTTTCATCGTATGGAGCAAAAGGAATTGATCGATTTGAAGTCACGGTATCCGTGATTTCCAGGTTCCTTTTACACTTGATATGATACGCTTACTTTATGAATAAATAAACATTATTTTGTTACAAAATAGTTAAAATTAGCACTTGCATTAAAAGAGTGCTAACATCAGGAAAAGAAAAAGTAAGGGATTTGCGCCGATTTTTGGCAGACGAATGATTTGCGTGCTATTTCGGCTTAAGTCCGAAAAGCCCGAGGAGAGCGCCTTTCGGCGCTCTCCTCGGGCTTTTCGATTGTTTGTACCGTCGATCAGATCAATTCAACGGTCATGATTTTTTTAGCGGGGACCTCAAGAGTGATCTTGCTGTTTTGAATTTCGAGGTCGGCGAGTTTTTCCTCGGCAAGGTTGGTCAATCTTGCGGCTTTGAACGCGGGCGAAACATCAACCGTCAGCGTGATCGCGTGAGTGTCGGTGTTAAACAGTCGCAAAATTACATTTTTGCTGTCACCGTCACTGTTTTCGGCTTTTTTAAAGGCGGACATGCGAATGTATTCGTTGTTAAAGCGGACATAATCCGCAGAGGCCGCGAGTGTACCTGCGTGTTTGGGGGTACTGATTGCCGCAACGGAGGGATAAGCGAATGTGTAGCCCTCTCGGTAAGCCTCGGGACGGCGGTCGATCTCGTAGGGAATCAAGGAATATTCCAGCGTCCATTCGCCCTTCTTCTGGCCCAGCGGTGTGGGGAATACGCCCCAGTCACCGATCTGACCGATGGCACGCAAAAGCGTGATGGCCAGCGTGTTGTGACCGTCGCGCAATACTTCATACTCGCAGAGACCGCGATTGGCGACCATCAGCGCATCGGTGCCGGTATCGGATTCCAGCGTGACAAACGCCTGATCTCGCTGTGCGTTGCAGGGATTCTTCCAAGTTTCGGCAGGCATGATATTGCGGCGAACGACATCAAACTGCCCCTCTGCCAAGACGAATTCGGTCTTGATATCGGTTGTGAAGAGCGCACGCAGACGGTGATCCTCGGCACGGTTGTTGACGACGGTGCGGAAATCGACACGTGCCACGTGATCGGACAACGTGACGTAAGTGGTAATGTCGGCGTCAATGTTCATGGGAACGACGACTTTGAACGTGACCGACCAAGGAGTGACCTCATCGAGCGAAATCTCGGCTATGGCATCGGCCGTAGTGACGGCAACGTCGCCGGCGGGTTGAACGTAGTTGTACAAGTTGCCGCGATCCTGCGTGTCCTCAAACAGGTTTTGGTTGGCATACACGCGCCCCGACTTTTTATCGGTTACATCGACGGTACCGTTGGCGTTCAATTTGACGAGCAGATACTCGTTTTCCATGGTATTGTCGGTGTACTTGACAGCCGTTTTGACAGTTGCCGCCTGCTTTTTGACGCTGTAGACGCGGTAGCCGATGCCGTGAGAAGCGACCTGCATTTCGACTTCAAAGCGATTGACGCGGCGGGGCTGACGGAAACGGTCATCGGGCAGCGTATAAGTGAATTGGTTTTTGATGAGTTTTGTTTTGGCGGCGACCTCACGGCCGTTTTCGTCAAAGATGGCAATGGCCCGGACGTCATCGTCCCTGTCAAAATCGACATTGGCTTTCACGGTGACGACAGATGCGTTCGGCTCAAGCGAGAGGACGATGATCGCGTGCTCTCCGTCGGCGGCCGAGGTGTCGATGGTTGCGGCCAGATGGTCAAGCGAACTGTCGCGCAATTGTTCTGCGCAAGCCAAGGATTTGGCAAAGCGGGTTTTCATCTCCTCGTAGATTTCGTCACAGGAGCAGGAGCAGATAGAGTCGTGCGGGTGATTTTGCATCAACTTTTTCCATGCGTACAAATACAAATCCTGCTTGTATTTTCCGCCGCCGAGCATGGAGATGGTGCTGATCGGCTCGGCGATGCGCTCCAGCAGATGCTGTACATCGTGGTTTTTCTGCTTGATATCAACGTGTGCCGATGCGGTGCAGATCAAAGGGCAGGAGCCTGCCGAGAGTTGGCCGTTGATCTCGCCCTCGAATACGGGGAAATGATCCTTATACTGACGAATTTCGGCGATATAATCGGTGAAATTGGATTGTTTGACCTCTACCTCATCCTGCACCTCGTTGGCGAGCTTGAGGACCTTGTGCAGGTTCATCTGGATGGGCTGGTGGTCACAGCCGTTCATGCCGAGCAGATGGTCGGTGGTGGCGAATCGCTCGGTGCGGGCGACGATGTTTTTGAGTCTTTCGCGCAGTGCATCCGGATCGCTCGGCAATTCCGTTGCGTTGTTGTACCAGTTGGCGAACATGACACCGATAACTTCGGAACCGTCGGGGGAGCGCCAAAGTAGTTCGCTCTTGGTGATGCCGTTTTCTCTGACCAATTGGTTGTCGGCGCCCACGTCGTTGATACCGCGACCGAAGATGGCGTTGTCAAAACCGAAGCCGCGCACGATTTGCGGGGCTTGCGATATGTTTCCGAAAGCATCGGGGAAATATCCGGAATGTACCGGTTCGGCGCCGATTTCGCGGCACAGCCGAATTCCGTAGAGCATGTTGCGTATATTGGCCTCACCGCTTGTCAGGTATTCGTCTTGCAAGACATACCACGGGCCGATTTGGATACGACCGGCGTGGATGAGTTTCAGCAGGCGCTCGCGCATTTGAGGGCGGACTTCAAGATAGTCGTCTATGACGATGTACTGACCGTCCATGTGATAGTAGGTGTAGTCTTCGTTTTCTTCCATCACCTGAATGAGGTTGTCAAACAGATCGATGAGACGCACGCGATGCTTTTCAAAGGGAAGATACCATTCTCTGTCCCAATGGGAGTGTGGGATGATATGCAGTGTCTTTTTCATGATAGCGCTCCTTTCAAGGGCCGGCGTCGCCACGGACACCGGCGTTCGGAAATATCTCCGTTGCCTTGTATTTTACCATAAAACGGTTCGTCCGTCAATAAATTTTACAAACTTTATGGATCGTTTTTTCTCTTGTGCAAAGAAAAATGCCAAAAAGGCTTGAAAAACGGAGGCATTCATGGTAAAATATCGTCGGAGTCTTGTGTTCGGGCGTTGCCGCGCGACGAACCGTATACGGAAAGGGGGAGAGTGCATGGCGCGATTTCATATTCGCGTTGCCGATATTAACGTAGAGATGACCGCTCGCGGTGAGTTGACCGAGCGTATCTGTCGCCCGTATATGATCGACGACGGCCGCACCGATCTGCGAGTTTATACCACGGCCGCGCAAATCGGCGTCAAACAGCGCGCCATGCCCATCCGTCTTACCGAGGAACAGGCCGAGTGCATCTGCCTGCATGAAAATCTCAGTTTGCAACTGCTTCCTTTTGACGCTTTTGTGTTGCATGCCGCTCTCATTTCCTATCGCGGCCGAGGATATGCTTTTGTGGCGCCCCGTATGGGCGGAAAAACAACACACGCCAAACTGTGGCGTGCTCGTTTCGGAGACGATGTTTGCCTGATTAACGGCGATAAGCCGATCGTCCGATGGCAAAAAGACGGTACCTTTGCGGCATACGGGACGCCTTGGTGCGGTAAGGAAGAATTGGGCGAAAATGCGGCTGTTCCGCTATGCGGTGTTTGCTTTCTTTCCAAAGGAAGCGAGGATGTCGCGAGAGAAGTGACCGAGCGGGAGTATTTGCATATGCTGATTCGGCAGGTCGTCTTTCCCCCCGACCGTTCCTTGATGGATCGAAGCGCAAAACTTTTGGCGCGTTTCATTCGTACCGTACCCGCTGTCGCGGCGGGATGTACCATGACCGAGCATGCCGCAGAGACGGTTTTGCGTGCCTTGATGAAAATATGAAAATGACGGCTGACGGGAAAAATCTTCACGAGGGACACCGTGATCGCATGCGCAGGCGTTATCTGGAGAACGGTCCCGCCGCCTTCGCTGACCACGAATTGCTGGAAATGTTGTTGTTCTATGCTATCCCGCGCGGCAATACCAACGAAACGGCGCACCTGCTTTTGCAACAGTTTGATCGGATGGAAGACATCGTCAACGCGAGTACGCGGCACCTGACGGCCGTTCACGGTATCGGCGATCACGCGGCGATTCTGTTATCACTTGTGGGCGAGATGTTCCGCCGCATCGCGAAGCAGGATGTCGAGTGCCCGCGCGAGTACGATCGAAACAATCTTGAAACGATCGTCCGCTATCTCGGAAATCTTTTCATCGGAGATACGGTGGAAAAGGCTTATTTGATGTTATTTGACAACAGTTTGCGAATGCTGGATTGCGTTTGTCTCGGAGAGGGATCTGTCAATACCGTTCACTTGGCGCCGAAGAGCATTTTGGAGCATGCAATGAGAAAAAACGTATCGGCGGTCTTGCTTGCACATAACCATCCGAAGGGCGTCGCGGTGCCGTCTGCGGAAGATATCGAAACCACGCATCACCTCAAAAATCTGTTGGCCACCGTTGATGTCGTGCTGTTGGATCATTTGATTTTTGCGGATAATTGTTATCTCCCCGTATTGAATGATTTGGGTGACGAGCCGATGGCTGTTTCGGTTTCCGTTCCCGTTCAGACTGTTCCGAATCCGTTCTATCGAACCTATGTCGAGCGATATGCGAAAAACGTGCCGCAGTCCGATCGACCGAACGCGCGTTGCGCGCGTCGAAAAAAGAGAACATAAACGTAAAAAATCGCGCGGTCACATTTCGGTGTGACTGCGCGATCTGTCTTTTTTGTTGCTCGAGCAAGAAACGTCGCAAACTCAAACCGCTTCGAATTGGCTGTTGTACAACGCGGCATAAAAGCCGTTCTTGGCAAGCAACTCGTCGTGTTTGCCTTGCTCGATGATATTCCCGTCTTTCATCACGAGAATGATATCCGCATCGCGGATCGTTGACAAACGATGAGCGACAATAAAACTGGTGCGTCCGCGCATCATGCGGGCAAAGGCGTCCTGAATTTTGAGTTCCGTTCGCGTATCGATGGACGAGGTTGCCTCGTCGAGAATGAGCATGGGAGGGAGACACAGCATGATGCGGGTAATGCAAAGCAATTGCTTTTGCCCTTGGGACAGGCTTCCGCCATCCTCACCGATGCGCGTGTTGTAGCCGTCCGGCAAGCGGCGGATAAAACTGTGCGCGTGAGCGGCGCGAGCGGCCGCTTCCACTTCTTCGTCGGTGGCATCCGGTTTGCCCATGACGATGTTGTCGCGAATTGTGCCGGCGCGTAGCCAGGTGTCCTGCAATACCATGCCGTAATTTTTGCGCAGGGAAGCGCGCGTCATCTCGCGCAGATCAATGCCGTCGACTCGGATCGCGCCGGTGTCAACATCGTAAAAGCGCATGAGCAGATTGATCATGGTCGTTTTGCCGCACCCCGTGGGGCCGACGATCGCCACGCGCTGCCCCGGTTTCACGGTCAGATTGAAATTACGAATCAGCGGACGGGCGGGATCGTAAGAGAAATGTACATTCTCAACGGTCACATCGCCCTGCGCGAGGTCAAGCACCGCAGCGCTTTCCGCATCGGGGATCTCGATGGGTTGCTCAATGAGATCAAAAATGCGTTCGGCGCAGGCAAGTGCGTTTTGCAACTCGGTTATCACGCCGGAAATTTCGTTAAACGGCTTGGTGTATTGATTGGCATAATTAAGGAAACAGGACAGCATGCCGACGCTGAATCCGCCGCCGAGCACGGTCAAAGCGCCCGTCAGTGCCACGCCCGCATAGACCATTGAATTGATGAAGCGGGTGGACGGATTGACCAAAGAAGAATAAAAGATGGCCTTGAGAGAGCATTTCTTTAACCGCTCGTTGATCTCGTCAAAGTCGGCAAGGGCCTCATCTTCGTGCGAAAAGGCTTTGACGACTTTGGCGCCGCCGATCATTTCTTCGATCAGCGATGTTTGCTCACCTCGTGTTTCGGATTGCCGCACAAACATGTCGTGCGTGCGAGTGGCGATGTAACGTGCCACAAACAGCGACAGAGGGGTTAACAGCACGACTACCAAAGTGATGGCGGGATGCAACGTCAGCATGAAAATCAGTGTGCCGAGAATTGTCAAAACGCCGGTGAACAGTTGGGTAAATCCGAGCAACAAACCGTCGGCAAATTGGTCGACATCCGTAATAACGCGGCTGACAATCTCGCCCGTGGGTTTGGTATCAAGATAGGAGAGCGGCAATGATTGCATATGCCGGAAAGCGGCGCTGCGTGTATCGCGGACGACCTCAAAAGTGATCTTGTTGTTCATGATGCTCATCACCCACTGTGCGAGTGCAATGACGATTGCACAGACCGACACCCGACCGAGCAGTGGCAAGATACCGTCGAAATCGACCTGCCCGGCATCAACGATCAAGTCGATCGCGTCGCCGATGACAATGGGAATATACAGCGTCAATGCCACCGAGATGGCGGCAAGCAGTCCCGAGAGAGCAATGGATAGGCGGTATGCGCGCAGATAATGCAACACGGTGATCAGTGTTTTTCGCGTGTTATGGACGGACGACTTTGCTTTTGCCATATTACTTGCCCTCCTTTTTGAATTGCGATTCGTAGATCTCGCGGTACGTTTCGCATGTTTCCAGCAACTCGCTGTGCGTGCCGCGACCGACCAATTCACCGTCATCGAGCACAAGAATGCAATCGGCGTGAGCAAGCGAGGTCGCACGTTGAGAAACGATGAACACAGTCGGCGCCCCATCCAATTTTCGCAGTGCACGGCGAAGCGCGGCGTCGGTGGCGTAGTCGAGGGCCGAGGCGCTGTCGTCCAAGATGAGAATGTCGGGTTTGCGCACAAGTGCGCGCGCGATGGTTAATCGCTGTCGCTGTCCTCCGGAAAAATTACGCCCGTGTTGTTCCACGGGAGCATCCAGGCCGCCCTCCTTGTTGCGCACGATGTCTTGGGCCTGCGCGGCGCACAGTGCGTCGTATAACTCATCTTCGGTCGCATCCGGTTTGCCCCAACGCAGATTGTCTCGAATGGTGCCGCGGAACAGCAGTGCTTTTTGCGGTACAACGCCGATGCGTTCTCTCAGTGCCTCAAGCGACCATTTCTTTACGTCAAGACCGCCGACCGATACCGTGCCTTCGCTTGCATCGTAAAAGCGGGAAATCAGATTGACCAGCGAACTTTTGCCCGAGCCCGTGCCGCCGATGACACCGATGACTTGGCCGCGGCGAGCGGTGAAACTGATGTCGTGCAACGTTTCCGCGGCGGCACCGTCGTATCTCATGCTGACCTTGTCAAAACAAACAGCCACATCCCCCATATCTTCGGGAATCGTTCCGTCTGCCGGACTCGGCATGGACGGTTCGACCTCCAGCAGTGTGTTGACACGACGCGCACAGGCGATGGCCTTGGTGACGGTGATAATGAGGCCGGCTAACTTGATCAGTTCAACTAAAATTTGCGACATGTAATTGTACAGTGCGATGACCTCGCCCTGCAAAATGACGCCGCCGTCCACTTGCAGCGCTCCGATGTAAACAAGGACAACAACGGCCAAATTGATCATGGCGTAGGACAGTGGATTGAGGAGCGCCGAGATGCGTCCGACGCGGTTCTGATCCGTTGTCAATGCGGCGTTTCGTTGCTCAAATTCGGCAATCTCGTCTTGCTCTTTGCGGAAAGCGCGGATTACGCGGACGCCGGTCAGATTCTGCCGCGTGTTCAGCGTGATGCCGTCGAGCCGTTGCTGTACTTGCTTGTACAGCGGCAGACAGATCAGCATGACGCCGAACACAAACAGCGAGAGCAACGGAATGGTGACGACGAACACGAGCGCCGCGCGCGTATCGATCGTAAAGGCCATGATCATGGCGCCAAGGACGACAAAAGGCGAGCGCAATACCAGGCGCAACGTCATGTTAATGCCCGATTGCACTTGATTGGTGTCGCTGGTCATGCGGGTGACCAGCGTGGAAGTGCCTTGGCGGTCGAGATCGGTGTGAGAAAAACGACCGATGTGAGCAAACAGGGCGTGGCGCACCGATGCCGTAACGCCGACCGCCGCGCGTGCGGCAAAATATTGCGCCGTGATCGAGCAAACAAGCCCGACAATACCCAGTACCACCAGCAAAAGACAGCGCGTGACGATGACGCGGCGATCGTTTTGAGCGATGCCGACGTCGATGATCTGCGCGACAACGAGCGGAACGAACAGTTCAAAAGATGCCTCAAGCAATTTGAATAGCGGCCCCAGCACGGTTTCCTTGGCATAGGGCTTGAAAAACGGAAATAATTTTTTCATAAGAACCTTTCTGTAAAGTATTTCAATAGACGGGGAATAGTATATCATAAAAAAGCGTATTTGAAAAGCCCTTTTGAATTTTTTCCTCATATTTTTCGCTTTGAGTTCATATAGTGCAATGTGGAGACCGAACGGAGAAAAGGCGGGGCGAAACCGCCACGGAGACAGGAAAGGAGACACAGACATGAAAGAAAAGTATCTGCCCGAGGGGGCGAGATTCGGCACTGCAGAAAATCACGAGGCTTGCTCGTCGCTGAATTCGTTGGAGCGAGCCGCCAATACCGGTATGATCTTGGAGGGAATCGCCACGCTTTGCGACCATTCGATGGGACTGCATGTGGATGTCGGCGGCATTGAGGGCATTATTCCGCGCGAGGAAGCGGTATTCAACCCCGACGGGCAACCCGTCAAAGACATTGCCGTTATTTCCCGCGTCGGTAAACCCGTGTGCTTTCGGGTGCTCGGGGTACTGCGGGACGGCGAGGGCGGCAAAGCGAGGTTGTTGCTGTCGCGTCGCGCGGCGCAAATGGACTGCTGCCGCGAATATCTCGGAGGCCTCATTCCGGGCGATATCATTCCCGCTGTCGTGACTCATTTGGAGAACTTCGGCGCATTTGTCGATATCGGCTGCGGGCTGATTTCGCTGCTTTCCGTGGACTGTCTGTCCGTCTCCCGTATCCATCATCCTCACGATCGATTATCGCCCGGGATGCAGTTACGCGTTGCCGTCAAGTCCGCGGATATGCGAGCGGGGCGGATCTATGTTACCTTGCGCGAACTGTTGGGCACGTGGGCGCAAAATGCCGCGAGATTCGAAGCGGGACAAACGGTGACGGGCATTGTGCGCAGCGTGGAGAATTACGGCGTGTTTGTCGAACTTGCCCCCAACCTGGCCGGGTTGACCGAATTGAGGGAAGAACAGCGAGCATCGGCGCATGAGTGGATCGGCCAGAGTGCGGCGGTGTTCATCAAAAGCATCGTGCCGGAGCGCATGAAGATCAAATTGGTGCTGATCGACACCTATCCGAACCGACAAAAACCGACGCCGCCGACATACTACATACCCGATGAGGTGGTGCATATTTCAAGGTGGGTATATTCGCCGCCGGAATGCAAAAAAAGAATAGAGACCGTGTTTGATTGACGCGGAACGACTCGCATGTCCGCCCGGAGATGCGAGTTTTTTGCACTTTGCCGTGTTAAAGTTGACGGGAAAATCATTTTGTTTCATGATTCTGTCAAAAGTTGCCGATTTGGGATTGACAATCTGTCATTAGGTTGATATAATAAAATGAATATTTATTCGAAAAATACAAAGATGAAGAAAGGGAATTTTCGCTATGAAACGATTATCCGTACTGTTGCTTGCAATGCTGATACTGCTTGCCGCCGTCGGTTGTACGCCGAGCGAACTGTCTGCCGACCCCGACAATTCCGAAAGACCGATCGAAACCGATCGTTCACAGCACTTCGCCGCGACGCCCGAGCGGTCCGAGACGCCGGTCAATGTCTACGATGCGTCCAAGGCGATCAACGGCTATTGGAATCAAAGCGGCCAATATGTTGCCGATCCCGATTTTCGCGTCAGCGAACCGATCGCGGTGAGGGCGGGCGATGTGATCACGTTCGGTGCGGCCGACCCTTTGCAAGCATGGCATATTTCGCTGTTCGACGCAGATGAAAATTGTCTCGGCATGGCAACCGTTGCCGGCGGCATTGAGACAAAGGAAACGTTGAGCGACGGCGGCGTGATTATGTCCTATACGGTGGCCGACGGTGTCGGGTTTGTCCGCATGGTGTCCAATCAAAACGATTCCGACGAGTATCTTGTAACGATCAACGATTCGTTTACCGCCGCCGAATACAACGAATATTTGAACGCGCGCTCCCAAACCTCGGATGCATCTGAGCCGACCGATGCGGTAACATCCGATTGAGAAAACGGCTGCGTCCAATGTCAAAGCCCATGGCTCCGTCACGGAGCCATGGGCTGTTTTGACGTTATGGCGAAATGGCCGAACGGTTAAGAATCGCTTTTGTTTTCCGCATTCAAAAATTTGAGAGTATCGTAGATCGTTCGTATGGGAATGAGTTCGATGCCCTCGCATTGGATCGGGCGCTTTTCAATGTTGCGATAGGGAACGATGGCACGGCGAAAGCCCAATCTCGCGGCCTCGCGTACACGCAGATCAAGGTGCGACACGGCGCGGCATTCACCCGCCAAGCCGAGTTCGCCTACGGCAATCAGATCGTCCGGAATGATGCGGTCGGTCTGCGAGGAGATGAGTGCAAGCGCCATGGCGGCATCGGCCGCCGGTTCGTCGATGCGCAGCCCGCCGATGACATTGAGATAGACGTCATGTTGCGAAAAGCGCAGTCCGAGTCGTTTTTCCAATACGGCGAGGACGAGGCAAAGACGGTTGTAATCCATGCCGTTGTTGGTGCGGCGAGGGGCGGGGAATACGGTTGGCGAGACGAGTGCCTGTACCTCGGCGATCAGCGGCCGCGAACCTTCCACCGTGCAAACGGCGCAGTTTCCCGAGATATTTTTCGGCCGACCTGCCAGCAACATTTCGGAGGGATTGGCGACTTCGGTCAGGCCCGTGTCGGTCATTTCAAACACGCCGATCTCGTTGGTGGAGCCGTAACGATTTTTCATGGCGCGGATGATGCGGTAAGATTGCTGACGTTCGCCCTCGAAATAAAGCACCGCGTCGACCATGTGTTCCAGCACCTTGGGGCCTGCGATGCCGCCCTCTTTGTTGACGTGACCGACCAGCAAAACCGAAATGCCCTCTGCCTTGGCCTTGGCAATGAGTGCCAAGGTGCATTCTTTGACTTGCGTCACACTGCCTTGGATCGAATTGGCCGTTTCGGAATACACGGTTTGGATGGAGTCGACGATGATGACGTCCGGCTTGACTTTGTCGGTCTGAGCGAGGATGCGCTCCAGTTGCGTCTCGGTCAGAACGTAGAGATTGTCGCCCACAACGCCAAGTCGCTTGGCGCGCAATTTCAATTGACCGCCCGATTCCTCGCCGGAAACGTACAGCACACGGTGGCCTTGCCCCAGTGAGTCGCAGATCTGCATGAGCAGGGTGGATTTGCCGATGCCGGGCTCGCCGGAGAGCAAAATGACGGAGCCGGTGACAAGACCGCCGCCGCCCAACACACGGTCCAGTTCGTTCATGCCGGTGGGGAAACGCATATACAGAGGCGTGTCCAATTCGTTGTAAGGCAGCGCCTCGCTCTCGGTCATGACGCGCAACGCCGCGCGTTTGGCGGACGGAGCGCCGCTTGCCACCGCAGTTTCGACAACATCCTCAACAAATGAGTTCCATGCGCCGCACCCGGGGCATTTTCCCAGCCATTTTGGGCTTTTCATTTCGCATTCCGAACAAATGTAAACGGTTTTTGTTCCTTTCATCGTGCGTGTCCTCCGTTTTTGATCAACCTCTCGTTACATTATAATACAATACTTTTTGGAAAAAATCAAGTCGTTCGTGACGATTTGCGTGGCTCGGACGAATCGTCCGAGTATATCGGCACTTACCGCGATCGCGCCACCCGTCGCATCGTCGGTGACGTCGGCCGTCATGCACTCTCGAATGGAACAAAAGAGTAAAAAAGCGATCTGTCGGCGGTAGACGGGATCGGTGAGTTGGGCGCATTCCTCGGGATTGGACAAAAATCCGCACTCGACCAGTACCGCGGGACAGTCAAGGTGCTCAAGCAAATAAATGTCCGAACCGGCGCGTTTGATTTTGCGATGATTGTCCGATTGCAATTGCTCGCACACGCGTGTCTGCATATCCTCGGCCAGTGTTTGCGAGAGCGGGTGATTGGGAGAATAATAAACCTGAAGTCCGTGATATTGCGTCTGAGGAAAGGCGTTCATATGAATGCTGACAAACAGCGCGTTTTCGGTGGTTTGCCCGATGGCAAGTCGCGCTGCCAGATCGAGCGCTTTTTTGCGACCTTCGTAGTCGGTGTTGCGGTTGTAAAGCAGCACGTCCTGCTCGCGTGTCATGATCACGTTGACATTGTCTGCTGCAAGCAGATCACGCAAAAGCCACGCAATAGAGAGATTAAGTTCTTTTTCGCAGATGTCGCGACCGTTGACTTTTCCCACGGCGCCGCCGTCCTCGCCGCCGTGCCCGGCATCGAGAATGACCGTGAATTGTCTTTCCGATGCGGACGTGTCGAGAAGCGTCGAGGCCGAAGACGGCATATTTCCGCCGAGAACATGAAACAATGCCACCATCGCGCCGACCGCCAACAGCAGTAACAAAACAAAGGATGTGTATTCCAGCGCGCAGCGCGCCGCCCGTCGATCTTCTTTTTTCATGAGATCCCCCCAAATACCGATTCTATTGACATACATATCGGAAAGGCGGGCAAAATATGCGCGGAATAAACAAAAAGGCAGTCAATGCGGCTGCCTTAGGTTGAAACGAAACGATTATTTGTGTGCCTCAAGGTAGTTGACGACATCACCGATGGTAACGAATTTGTGAAACTCGTCATCCTCAATTTCCACACCGAATTTATCCTCGCACATCATGGCGAGATCGTACAGTTCGATGGAGTTGATGTTGAGGTCGCCCTTCAATTCAGCCTCCATGGTGATTGCGGATTCGTCCAACTGGAGTTCTTCAACCAGAAGATTTTTGAAAGTTTCAAACATAAAAAGTGTCCTCCACATATTTCAGGCGAGAAGCGGTCTTCTCGCAAGATCTTGTACATTATACCGCATTTTACGGTGTTTGTCAATGGTATTTCACAATATTATGAAAAAAGTTGACCTGTCATCAAAATAGCGAAAACATTGAACCGTGAACAGTGAACAGTGAACAGTGAACAACGAACGGCGATCGGTTCAATCCTGCCGGCGAAATCGGACGGTGCCGCTCTCGGCGTCCATGGAATCGACAATGGCCAAAGATTCCAAGCGATAGCCCAAATTACGTATGCTTCTGCCGCCGAATTGAAATCCTTTTTCGATGACGATGCCGATTCCCTCAATTGTGGCGCCGGCCGCTTCGCTGATCGAGATTAGGCCCTGCAGCGCACAGCCGTTGGCCAGAAAATCGTCAATGATGAGCAGATGATCGTCGGCGCTCAGGAATTTTTTCGAAACAAGAACTTTGTTTTTGTTCTTGTGAGTAAAGGATTCTACCTCGGCGGTGTACATATCGCCGTCGATATTGATACTCTGTGCCTTTTTGGCGAACACCATGGGAACTCCGAAACATCTGGCAACCGCATAGGCAATGGCAATGCCCGAGGCCTCGATGGTCAGCACCTTAGAGATGGGCTTGTCGGCAAAACGGCGATGAAATTCACGGCCGATCTCATCCAGCAACGCTACGTCCATCTGATGGTTCAAAAAACTGTCCACTTTTAACACGTTTCCTTCTTTAACGATGCCGTCCTTGATGATGCGCTCTTCCAAAAAATTCATGAGGCATGACTCCAATCTTCATAAGTATTTGATTTTTTTACATTATACACGTTTTGTCGCATTTTGTCAATCGAAGAAAGCGGTGTTGAGAAATTTTTTTGCTCTCTGCGGGACAAAACGATGAATTTTCGGAAAATGAGCATGATTTTCGATATAAAGCATTGACAAATGCGATCGAACGTACTATAATGATAAGCGACAATTGAATGATCCGCGGTTTGGTTTCGCCGTTGTCGAATATCGGCGAATGAGAGGGAAGTTCGGTGTAAATCCGTCGCAACTGTCATTACCGTAAAGGGGCTTTGCCCCCGAAGTCGGAATACTCACCAAGCATGCGCGAAGGCCGATCGTTTTTGGACAAGAAAAGTGTAGCCGTTTTCGTGAGTGCAGGGGATAGTTGTACCCTCGCGCACCGACGAGATCGCTACGCTTTTTATTGCTTTTGCGGTAAAAAGCGTTATTTTTTTATGCAATCAGGAGGATAGGGGAATGAAATCGATCATGAATATCGAAAAAAGTGCTCGTATTGAGTCAATGCTCGGGCAATTTTTAGCCGAAAAACCGCACCTTGAGTCAAGTCGCGCGGTCCTTTTGACCGAGTCTTATCAACAGACGGAGGACATGCCGATCATCATGCGCCGTGCCAAGGCTTTTTCGCATGTGCTGGAGGACATGCCGATTGTCATTCGCGAAAACGAACGGATCGTGGGAGCCGCCACCGTTCACAGTCGCAGTTCACAGGTGTTTCCGGAGTTTTCCTGCGAATGGATTCTTGAGGAACTGGATACGATGCAAACAAGAAGTGCCGATCCTTTCATCGTCGACGAGGAGCCCCGAGCCGAACTTCGCCGCGTTCTTCCGTATTGGAAAGGAAAGACAACCTCGGAGTTGGCGCTGTCCTATATGAGACCGCATACGCATCTGGCGATGAAACATAACATATTTACGCCGGGAAACTATTTGTTCAACGGAATCGGCCATGTTTGCGTCGATTACGCCAAAGTTTTGCGTTTGGGATTTAGCGGTATTGCGGAAGAAATCCGCGCCGCGCGAGCCGCGCTGAGCCGGTACGACGGCGATCGTGTCCGAAAAGGTTTGTTTTTGGACGCGGCGGAGGAATCTTGCTCGGCTGCTGTCCGTTTCGCGCACCGCTATGCTGCGTTGGCCCGGGAAAAAGCCGATCGATGCGAGGACGCGTCTCGCCGCGAAGAACTTTTGACCATTGCTCGCATATGTCGTCGGGTGCCGGAATTTCCCGCGCAGTCGTTTTGCGAGGCGGTGCAGTCATTTTGGTTTGTGCAGTTACTCATTCAGATCGAATCCAACGGCCATTCGATCTCTCCCGGACGATTCGATCAGTATATGTATCCGTACTACCAAAAGGATATTGCGTCCGGTGTCATGACCGCCGAGGATGCGCAGGAACTGCTGGATTGCCTGTGGATCAAATTCAATGAACTGTCCAAAGCAAGAGACGCGGCTTCGGCGGCGGGATTCGCGGGATACGGCGTGTTCCAAAACCTTTGCGTGGGCGGACAGACCGCACAGGCGCAGGACGCCACCAATCCGCTTTCTTTCCATTGCATTCTCGCTTCCATGCATACCCACCTGCCGCAACCGTCGCTTTCGGTTCGCGTTTGGAACGGTACGCCGTACGATCTGTTGCATGCCTGTGCCGAGTTGACGCGCACGGGTGTCGGTCTCCCCGCTTATTATAACGACGAAGTCATTATTCCCGCACTGATGAATCGCGGATTGACGATGC
Organism: uncultured Lachnospiraceae bacterium; assembly: GCA_964579815.1. Lineage (GTDB taxonomy): Bacteria > Bacillota > Clostridia > Oscillospirales > CAG-272 > SIG644. Next base: position 7,705 of record CAZOHP010000006.1, on the reverse strand, counting down.
AGGACGCGCGGGATTATAACCTCATCGGCTGTGTCGAACCGCAAAAGGGCGGTAAAACAGACGGTTGGCACGATGCCGCCTTTTTCAACATGTGTCGCCCCATGGAACTGCTCTTCTCCGAGGGAGCGGACAACGGCGAGCAGGTCGGTGCCCGAACGCCCGATATTGCGACAATAAGGAGTTTTGATGCGTTCAAACAGGCGTACTACGACCAAATGCGTTTGCTCATCGATGACATGGTCGATGCGGATAACGCCATAGATCTGGCGCATATGCAACGCGCGCCGTTGCCGTTTTTGTCCACGATGATCGATGATTGCATTCATCGCGGCAGATCGGTGCAAGAGGGAGGCGCGATCTATAATTTTACCGGCCCGCAAGGATTCGGCGTCGCCAATATGGCAGACGCCATGATCGCCGTGAAACATTTGGTATTTGAGCAAAAAGCGTTTACCATGACCGAGTTGAGGGACGCGCTGGCACATAATTTCGGCAAAGCGGATGACGCCGATACCGCGCGAATCGTAGAGGCTGTGCGAGCCGAACTGAAAAAGCAGGGTCGCGAGGTGCCCGATGATGTCATTCGCGACGCTTGCCGCAACGAAAACGAAGCCATGGCGCGTTATCGGGAAATTCGGGCTTTGATCGAGAGGCAACCGCGTTTCGGAAACAACATCGCGGAGGTCGACGATATGGCGCGCGAGATCGCCCGCGCATTCACCTGCGAGGTGGAAAAATACCGAAACGTGCGCGGCGGGACTTACCAAGCGGGGCTGTATCCCGTGTCCGCCAATGTCCCGCTGGGGGCGCAAACGGGGGCAACGCCCGACGGCAGATATGCTCACACGCCCATCGCCGACGGTGTTTCGCCCGTGTCGGGACGCGATCTGAAAGGACCGACCGCGGCAGCCAATTCAGTGGCGCATTTGGATCATTTCAGCGCCTCCAACGGAACATTGTTCAATCAGAAATTCCATCCGTCCGCGCTCAGCGGCGAGGGCGGCATCTCCGCCTTTATTTCACTGATTCGTGCTTATTTCGATCAAAAAGGAAGCCATGTTCAGTTCAATGTTGTCAGTCGCGAAATGCTGATCGATGCGCAGAAAAATCCGAAACGATACAAAACGCTGGTCGTTCGAGTGGCGGGTTACAGCGCCCTGTTTACCTCGCTGTCCCGTGCATTGCAGGATGATATCATTAACCGCACCGAACAGACGTTCGGGGGAGGAAGAGCATGAACGCGAGCGAAGCGAATCTGCAGACAACGGGAGTGATTTTCAATATACAACGCTATTCCATTCACGATGGGCCCGGCATCCGCAGCATCGTTTTTCTGAAAGGGTGCCCGTTGCGTTGCCGTTGGTGTTGCAATCCGGAGTCTCAATCACCCGAAATTCAGCGGATGTGCCGCGAGAGCGGCTGCGAAACGGTCGGAAAGCGCGCGAGCGTGGCCGAGGTGCTGACGGAGATTGAACAGGATCAAGCCTATTATCGTCGCTCGGGAGGCGGAGTCACGCTGTCGGGAGGTGAGGCGTTTGCTCAACCGAACTTTTCGAGAGCGATTTTGGAAGAATGCCATGCGCGGGGGATCAACACGGCGGTGGAAACGGCCGCGAGCGTTGCTTTTTCTTCCATTGAGCCGAGTTTGGCGCATTTGGATTACATTTTAATGGATATCAAGCACATGGACACGGAAAAGCACCGCGCTTATACGGGTATGTCCAACGAACGGATATTGGATAACGCCCGTCGGATTGCCCGCCGACATTCGCGTGTCACGGTTCGTGTTCCGATCATTCCGACGTTCAATGCAACGCCTGCCGAAATTTCGGCAATTGCCGCCTTTGCGGCCTCTCTGCCCGGCGTCAAACAACTGCATCTCTTGCCGTATCACCGTTTGGGAGAGGACAAATATGCGGCGCTTGGACGCGAATATGCCCTCCATGGCGTTTTGCCGTTAACGGACGAACGGTTGGAGGAATTGTTGGCTGCGGCGCAAAAGAGCGGCCTTGATTGCCGAATCGGCGGCTGATCGCGTAATACGTAATAAATGAAAGACCGGCGGTGTCAATATCGCCGGTTTTTCCGTTTGTCAAATCGGCAGATCGAAAAGGAAAATTGTGAATTTTTTCAAAAGCACTTGCAAACGGGGGGAAAAGGTGTTATAATACATGGAGTGAGCAGCGTTCGGGCTGTGAAACGAGGCCATACCAGTTGGGGAAGCAGCGGAGCCCTGTACCTGAAATCCGCTACAGCAGGGATGGATTCCTTTTTTGAGGGCTGACCGTGCGCGGTCTGAGATGCATCGTCTCGTGTTGAGAGACGGGTCTTGCGCAATCGGCGGCTGTGAACCATGTCAGGTGGGGAACCAAGCAGCATTAAGCAGTTGAGCCGGTGTGCCGTGAGGGTGCCTGTCTTGAGCGAGGAGTGCGTGCCTCGCGTGTGCGTGATGTTCGAGAAAAAGGTGTATGGTCTCGTTTTCGGCCCGAGTGCTCTTTTTGTATCATGTATCGCATCGGAGGTATGATTGTGAGAATCGGTGTCAGTTCATACAGTTTTTCCCGTTATATGAGAGAAAACGGCGCGTCGCTTTTTGACGTATGTCGCATGACGCGGGAGTTTGGCTTTGAGGCTATTGATTTCACCGCGCTTAAGGGTGATGACCGTCTCGCTCTGGCAAGGGAACTTCGTTCGCTTTGTGCGGAAATCGGACTGAATATTTGCGCTTACGCGGTCGGTGCGGATCTATTGAATATGGGCGATGCGGCTGTGGATGCACTTTGCCGCGAGATTGATATTGCCGAGGCACTCGGTGCGCCGCTGCTCCGTCACGACGTTTGTTTTTCCATGCCCGAGAATATGACATGGGAGACTGCGGTGGATGTAATAGCACCGCGAGCACGCGCGGCGACGCGGTATGCCGAGAACAAGGGCATTGTTACCTGCACCGAAAATCACGGCTACATCTTTCAAGACAGCCAACGCGTCCGCGCGCTGATCGAGGCAGTCGGACATAAAAATTACGGTTGGCTTGTGGATATGGGAAATTTTATGTGCGCGGACGAGAAACCGTCGGATGCTGTCCGCGTGGCCGCGCCTTATGCTCGCCATGTTCATGCCAAAGATTTCTATTTCTATGATTCGGAAAAAGACGCTCCTGCGGGGGCTATCCCGACACGCGGCGGCCATTGTCTGGTCGGTACGGTAGTCGGTCGCGGTGTAGTCGGTGCAGCGGATTGCTTGCGTATTTTGCACGAGAGCGGCTACGACGGTGTAGTGTCGCTTGAGTTTGAGGGAAAGGAAAACGTACCCGAGGCAATCGTCGAGGGACGTAATTACCTAAAGAAAACGATCGAAAAACTGTAAGGAGTGTGACGCATGCATCAAGCGCTTTACCGTAAATGGAGACCGCAGACCTTTGACGATGTGTGCGGTCAAGAGCATATCACCTCCATATTGAAATATGAGGTCGGGCACGGCACTTTCAGCCATGCTTATCTGTTCTGCGGCTCCCGCGGGACGGGTAAAACGACTTGCGCCAAGATCTTGGCTAAGGCGATCAATTGCGAATCTCCCGTCAACGGTTCGCCTTGCGGAACGTGCGCTTCCTGCCGTTCCATCGACAGCGGAGCCGCAACCGACGTGTTGGAAATGGATGCCGCTTCCAATAACGGCGTTGACAATATTCGCGATATCCGAGACGAAGTGGTTTATGCGCCGAACGCGCTCAAATATCGTGTCTATATCATTGACGAGGTCCACATGCTGTCGGGGAGCGCTTTCAATGCGTTGCTCAAAACATTGGAGGAGCCGCCGGCCCACGTTGTGTTTATATTGGCTACGACGGAATTACACAAACTGCCGGCAACCATCGTCTCGCGTTGTCAGCGCTTTGATTTCCGCCGGATTGCCACATCGGTGCTTGCCGCCCGCTTGACCTATATTGCGAACGAGGAAAAGATCGTGCTTCAAGACGGTGCCGCGCTTCAACTCGGAAAACTGGCGCAGGGAGGCATGCGAGATGCGATCTCGTTGCTCGAACTGTGTGCGGGCGCGCGTTGTCCTATCACGCCCGCGTTGGTGAACGAAACGGTCGGCGTTACCGGTCGGGATGCGTTGCTCTCCACTGTTCGTGCCATTGCGCTCAAAGACTACGATGCCATCTACGGACGCATTGCCGAAGTGGTGCAATCATCCATGGATATCGGCGTGTTTTGGCAAGATCTGATCTCGGTTTACCGCGACCTTTTGGTGGTCAAAACAACAGCGAAATATGCCGAATATCTGGACCTTACCGATGCCGAACGTCGTGAACTCGGTGAGGTCGCCGCGATGTTTTCCAAGGAAACATTGCTTTTCCATCGCCAATTGCTGGATAATGCTTATCTTGTGATGCAGGGAGCGAATTCCCTTAAACGCGAAACCGCCGAGTTGACGCTCACCCGCATGTGCGATGAAACGTTGAGCACGACTAATGAAGCGTTGCTTTCCCGCATCGCCAAACTGGAGGAACTGGTGTCGTCCGGCGGAGCGTTTCGCGTGGCTTCCGCTCCCGAACGATCGGATGAATGCGCCGAGAAAGAGAAAAAATCGGCGCCGCGTGACGATCGTGACGATCGGCACGATAACGAAACCGCCAAAGTCGCTTTGCCGATCTCGGCCGCTCCAACGGATGCCGTTGCCAAAGCATCGGACATTGCGGGAAAACGCGTTTTGCGCCCGATTCGCGGATGGCCCGAGGTGGTCGAACGTGTGACGATGCAAAATCCGATGGCGGCCTCTTTCTTGGGAGGTGCGCGCGGTTATACCGAGGGGGATCAGCGAGTCATCGTTCGCTTTGACAACGATTTCATGCTGATGATGATTGATCGCGGGGATACGAAAGACGTGCTTCGCGGAGCGCTTTCGGTCTGCTTGCAACGGGAAGTCAAAGAGCAGGATCTCGTGTGCGAAGTTACCCCGCGAGAAGCCGAGGCCAATGTGTTGGATGAAATCATTGAAGCGCTGGACGAAACGTCAATATAAATCTTAAATCTTGAGCATAAAGGAGAAAAGACATGAGAGCAAATATTCCCAAGGGGATGGGCGGAGGTCCGCAAAACATGCAGGCAATGCTGCGTCAAGCACAAAAAATGCAAGAGGATATGACGGCATTGCAAGCGGAATTGGATGCGAAAGAATACGATATCAGCGCAGGCGGCGGTATGGTCACCGTTCGCATCAACGGCAAGAAAGAATTTCTTTCCATTGATATTAAACCGGATATTGTCGATCCCGATGATATCGAAACGTTGTCGGATATTTTGATGGCAGCCGTCAATCAGGCCATCTCGCAGGTCGATAAGGAAAATGCGGATGCGATGAGCGCTATCACGGGCGGCATCAACATGCCGGGGCTGTTCTGATATGGCCGAATACATGGAGTCGCTCCAGCATTTGGCCGAGCAGTTCGGCAAGTTGGAGGGCGTGGGGCGCAAGACGGCCATGCGCTTGGCGTATTCGCTCGTCGATATGTCGTCCGAGGACGCCACCGCTCTTGCCGATGCCATTCGCGCGGCTAAGGAGAAGATCCATTTTTGTCCCGTTTGTCAGAATTTGACCGACCGTGAACTTTGCCCGATCTGCCGCGATGACGGGCGCGATCGCTCGACGGTTTGCGTGGTGGCCGATGCCAAAGCGGTGCTCGCCATGGAAAAAGTGCGGGAATATCGCGGCACTTACCATGTATTGCATGGGCTGATTTCCCCCATGAACGGCGTCGGTCCCGAGCAGATTAAGATTCGCGAATTGCTTGCTCGCGTGGGCGAGGGCGAGATCGGCGAGTTGATCGTGGCGACCAATCCCACGATTGAGGGCGAAGCAACAGCCATGTACATTGCGCGGCTGATGAAGCCGCTGGGCGTCAAGGTGACCCGCTTGGCTTACGGAATTCCCGTCGGAGCCGATCTTGAATATGCCGACGAGGTCACGTTGTGCCGCGCGTTGGAGGGACGGCGCAGCGTGGATGACGAGACATTTTGATCTGTCGTTATTACGGTGATGTCGCGTGTGCCTGCGTAATATGTTCTGCATTGTAAACGACAGCGGAAGTCGAAATTCGCTTTGTTTTGTTGCTTTTTTCGCTCTTTGGGGCTGATTTGTTTACAATCTGACGAGCGGTGCATCGCGCGTGGCATATGGAAAATTGTTGATGTGAAGAAAGGGACAAACCATCGGGGGGGATGTTTTTCACTATCGTGTAACTCCCGCTGTTGTTCGTGCCGACCGCGAGACAACGGTGACGATTCACCCGCTGGGGGAGAATGTCGCATTTCGCGCGGGGGTGACCTACTGCGTCCGATTTGCCGAAATGGACACGGGACACGGCGATTTTACCAAAGCACTCCAGGCAAAAGTGTACCAATGCAGCCCAAATGAGAACGGGGACATCGTGATCAGCCATTATTTTCGCGGCGAGCAACGCCATGCTGTTTTGATCACCCGTCCCGAAGAGGATTTGAACTCGCCTCATTACGATATCAACAACCATCGAAAGAAAAACAAAGAAAATACGGTTGCCACGCTTTGCGTCTATTCACTGCGTGAGGATATGTACGGCCTGCGTCCTTTCAAGGGCGAGGTGCATTGTCATACGTACGAGTCGGACGGTACACAGGATGCCATCCACACGGTCGGTAATTATCGCAATGCGGGATATGATTTTATGGCGATCACCGATCATTATACCACGGATGCGTCCGAGAAAGTCATGCGCGTGTTCGGTGATGCGCCCGTCGATATGACGCTGATGTTGGGGGAGGAAGTCCATGTTCCGACCGAGCACATCCATATTGTCCATTTGGGCGGCCGTGAAAGCGTCAATGCGTATTTTCGTGCGCATGCGGACGAAGTTCGCAAGGAAGTGGCCGAGATGATACATTCTTTGTCGTTGCCCGAGCAGGTGCCGACGGAAGATTACGCATGGCGCCTATGGATCGCCGGAAAATCGCATGAATTCGGCGGCCTGTCCATTCTCGCGCATCCGCATTGGGTTTGGTGCGACGTCTATTTTATCGGTGAGGAAACCACGCGTCAATTGCTGCGCGATCATGTCCATGACGCCCTTGACCTGACGGATGATGATTTTGATGCGAGTTTGAATTTTTGGGCCGACATGCGCGCGCAGGGAGTCAACATTCCGATCGTCGGTTCGACCGATTCGCACCGTACCGAGCCAACCGACCCGCATCGTCCCGCAGCCGGCGGGTACACCCTTGTATTCGCGCCCGACCGTTCATCCGCATCGTTGATGGATGCCATTCGCTGTGGCAGATCGCTTTGCGTGAACAACAAATATTCTCCCGAGATTATTGTGGGTGATTATCGATTGGCGAAATTTACACGTTTCCTGCTTGACAACTATTATCCCGTTTATCAGAAATTGTGCGACGGGCAGGGAACGCTGATGTGGGAGTATTCCGCCAAAGGGCCGCACGCCCCCGAACTTGACCGATTGCTCGGCGAACTCAACGCTCGAAGCGAGGCGTTTGCACGGGAGTTTTTCGGCTACAGTCGTTGAGCATTTTTGTTCCGAAATGATGTATAAAAAATGCGCATTTCAGTTGCAAAGAAAACATTCTTGTGCTATAATGAATAGAGGAAAACAAAACAGTTTTGAGCGAAGGAGGGAATGTTATGCAGAATATCGCATATTACAACGGTGAAA
>CAZOHP010000005.1:0-32983 GCA_964579815.1 uncultured Lachnospiraceae bacterium | reverse complement strand
AGCGTCAATTCCGGAGCCATTCGAAATCCGTCGCTGATCGGCGAGGCGGCCAAGCGATACGGCAATCAATGTGTGGTGCTGTCGGTGGATATCAAGCGGGTGAGGGGTGAGTTGCATGTGTTTGCCAAGGGAGGGCGCGAGGATACCGGTATGGAAGCAATCGAGTGGATTCGTCGCGGTGTGGCATCCGGCGCGGGCGAGATTGTGGTCAATTCCATTGACACCGACGGCGTCAAGGGCGGATTTGATCTTGAAATGCTGCAAAAGGTTTGCGATGCCGTTGATGTTCCGATCATCGCTTCGGGCGGTGCCGGTTGCATCGATCATTTTGTGACGCTGTTCGATACGCTTCCCCGTGTAGATGCGGGATTGGCTGCTTCGATCTTTCATTTCGGCGAAGTGAAGATTTCCGACTTGAAAAGTGTTCTTGCCGAGCACGGTATTCCGATGAGAATGTAAATGTATGAGAAAGGAATTTGTATGATGCTTCATATCGACAATCTGAAATTCGATTCCGACGGGCTCATTCCCGCCGTCGTGCAAGATGCCGTCAGCGGACGGGTTTTGACGCTTGCTTATATGAATCGCGAAAGCCTTGAAATTTCAATGAAAAAGGGGTTGACCTGTTTTTGGAGTCGCTCCAGACAGCAACTTTGGCTCAAAGGCGAGACGAGCGGCAACTATCAACATATCGTTTCGATTACACCCGATTGCGACGGCGATGCGTTGCTGGTCAAGGCGGAAAAAGACGGGCCGGCTTGCCACAAAGGAACGGATTCCTGCTTTGACGCGGAATCTTTGTGGGAGAGCGAGGAACGGAAAGATTTCAGTCTCGGCGATCTCATGACATTGATTGAAAGCAGAAAAACCGAGAAAAAAGAGGGGTCATACACGACCTATCTGTTTGAAAAAGGTTTGGATAAAATACTCAAAAAGGTCGGTGAAGAATCGACCGAGGTCATCATCGCGGCCAAGGCGGCCGATCGCGCCGAGACGATTTACGAGATCGCGGATCTTGCATATCACGTGATGGTTTTGATGATTGAAGCCGGCATTTCGTTGGAGGATATTCACCGCGAATTGGCCTCAAGACATGTGATTGATCATAAGATCAAGCAGGAGAAAATGACTTCATGAACAGAGCGGATCTGTTGAAATACGGCACGGCGCAGGAGTTGCATTGCCACACGATTTTTTGCGACGGCAAGAATACGCCGGAGGAGATGGTGCGCGCGGCGGTGAAAAAGGGGCTGAAGCGAATCGGCTTTTCGGGGCACGCTCCCATGTCCTATGAGACGGATTATGCCATGACGCTCGCGCAGACCGCGGAATATGCGGCCACCGTCCGTGCGTTGGGTGAAAAATATGCCGACGATATCGAGGTGTTGTGCGGTATCGAGCAAGATTTGTATTCGTTGCCCATGTCCGAAACCTTTGATTATTTGATTGGGTCGGTGCACAGCATCAAGGTCGGTGATGTGTACTATCCCGTGGACGATTCGGCAGAGGCTTTGGCGCAATGCTGTCGGGACGGCTTTGGCGGTGACGCCTATGCGATGTGCGAAGCGTATTACGCCGAGGTTGCTCAACTGGCCGATATGAAGCCGGATATCGTCGGGCATGTCGACCTTGTGACGAAATTTACGGAGATGTCGCCGATGTTCGATCCGAACCATCCGCGCTATTTGGCGGCGGCATTTGAAGCGATCGATGCGTTGCTCCCGACCGGTGCCGTTTTTGAGATCAACACCGGCGCGATATCGCGAGGATACCGAAGTACGCCGTACCCGGCGCCCACGTTACTGGATTATATCAAACAAAAGGGCGGACGTCTCCAACTGACCGGTGACGCGCACACGGCCGAGACGTTGTGCTACGCCTTTGAGAATTGGGAGCAGTTGCTTTGAATTGCACCGGCACGAAACAAAACAGCCCGCAGAACAATTTGTTCTGCGGGCTGTTTTGTTTTACGGTACGATGGCGCCGAGGTCAGTCAGTGTGCGGCGCAATTCTTCCATGTGCTCAACGCTCAACTGCTTAACGGAAAGATTTTGTCGTGCGCACAGCGCAGCCGCACAGCCTGCGGCTTGCGCCCTTGGGAATGAGAGCACGGTAGGGAACCGAGGCAATGAGTCCGTCGGCGTGGTAGGTCTGTCGAATTCCCTCCATGTCAAGGGCTTGCCGCGGACGCGCGATGTTGAGAGAAATTATCATGATTACCTCCGGTATCTATTGACGAAAATGTTTTTTTATACTATAATTATAGCATATCACTTCACATTTGCAAAGAAAAATTGACAATTGCATGGCAACATTATTGTCGGAAGGAGAATTTTATGAGATATGACGAAAAAAACGACGCCGCATTGACCGAGAAGCAAACGGCAACGCGGGAAATTTTCGATGGCGTGGTGTTGCATGTATATCGCGATGAAGTACGTTTGCCCAACGGTCACGATACGGTACGCGAGGTCATTCGCCATGTGGGCGCGGTGTGTGTTGTACCTCTGACCGAGGACGGTGAGGTGATCTGTGTGCGCCAGTATCGCTATCCGACGGGCAAGGTGCTCTTGGAGATCCCCGCGGGCAAATTGGACGGGAAAACCGAAGACAGGCGTGAGGCGGCCTTGCGCGAGTTATACGAAGAAACGGGGGCGCATTGCGAAACATTGACTTCTTTGGGGGCGCTTTATCCCACGCCCGCCTATTCGGACGAATTGATCGATATGTATTTGGCCGAGGGATTGACGTACGGAGACAGTGCTCCCGATGAGGATGAACTTTTGGATGTGGTGCGCATACCGCTTGCGGAGTTGGTCGGTAAGATTCTTGATGGTGAGGTGCTTGATGCAAAAACGCAAACGGCGGTGCTCAAAGTTTGGATTAGGAAGCAAAGCGAGGGCGGAACGTTATGCTGAAAAAGGTAAAGATCGCGATGACGGTTGAGCGTTACGGAGTGGCGGCAGAGTTGTTTGATGATTGGATCAATGTGATGGATACAGATGAATTGACGGAGGCGCTGATCATGCCGATCTCCGATGAGGATGGCTCGCTCGATGAGGTACAGCAGATGGAAATGTTCTGTGATGGTCGGTTGCGGCTGACGGACGAGGATTTTTCATTGACATACGATGAAACCGAATTGACGGGTATGGAGGGAACCGAATCGCAATTATCCTATCGTCGCGATCGTCGCGGTTTGATCACCATGTTGCGTACGGGTAATGTATCAACGGCGCTGGTATTTGAAAAGGGTAAACGGCATATTTGCGTGTATCAAACGCCGTACATGCCGTTTGAAGTGTGTGTACACACATTGAATGTGGACAACCGTCTGGCGGAGGATGCCGGACAGATTGGCGGCGTTTTGGAGTTGGATTATGTGGTTGAGATTCGAGGGGCGCGTGCCGAACGGTGCCGCATGCGTTTGGAGATTCGCGAATAAGCAAAATATAAAAACGGGCAAAATGCAGTTGCATCTTGCCCGTTCCCGTGTTATTGGTACATTCCGTTTGCATTCATAAATTCATACAGCTTCAGCCCGTGTTGCTGTTCCTCGGATTGAATGTGATTGAGCATGTTGCGCGCCTGTGCATCCGAAAACTCAAAAACGCTCGTGTCATAAACCGCAGACACATGTTTTTCAGTTGCCAGCATATCCGAGCACAGAAAAGCGTCCTTTTTTTTGCTTTCTTCGGACGGATAATCAACCCGGGCGGTTGAGATTCCGTTCAGCGGCGATGCGCCGCCGCTCGGCGTGCGGACTTTTCCCGAAAGCATATCGGTCACCGTGGTCAGATGCCCGCGCTCCACATCGGCCAGTGCGCGGAAGAGCGTTCTCAATTCTTCATTGTGAGCTTCGGATGCATATTTTTCGTATTTTCCGATGCAAAGTTGTTCCTGTTCTTTGAGGTCTTTGAGCAGATCGGTCTCTTTTTGAGTTAAAATCATTGCGATTTCCTCCTTGTTTTGGGATGATTCCAGTATTTCCGGAATCGCGCGATTTTATACGACAGAGCGGCGATAATTTTCGCAAAACTGTTGACAATATGCGCTTTTTCCGTTATAATAAGGAAAATTATTGCATTCAAAGGAGATATGCTTATGTTGCTTTCTCATCGCTTTTATGCTGCTACGCGTGAGTTCGGTACCATGAATCATCCGGTGCCCGCTCCCTATCTGCGCCGCAACTTTTTGAATGACGGAGAAGTGGCGAGTGCTACATTAACCGTTTGCGGTTTGGGCTTTTACCGCGTGTTTCTCAACGGTTGCGAATATACCAAAGGCCGGTTGGCACCGTATATTTCCAATCCCGATCATTTCCTTTACTATGACAGTTACGATTTGACCTCCGTCCTGCGGTCGGGCAAAAACACGCTGGGCTTTTTGCTTGGCAACGGCATGCTCAATGCCGTCGGCGGTTTTATTTGGGATTTTGAAAAGGCGCCATGGCGCAGTGCGCCCAAGGTCGCTTTTGCCATGGAGATCACATATGCCGACGGACGCCGTGTGTGCATAGAGGCGGATGAGCAATTGCGCTGCCATCCCTCGCCCATTTTGCTGGACGATGAGCGCATGGGAGAGTGGTATGATGCCACTGCCGAGTGCGCGGATTGGTGTTCGCCCGTTTTTGACGACAGCGATTGGACGCCCGCCATTCCCGCCGAATTGCCGCGAGGCGAGCGCAGACTTGCGGATTGCGAGCCGATCGTTGTTGCGCAGGAGGTAAAGCCCGTTCGTATCTATGAGGGTGGCATCGGCAATTGGCCGAATCCGCGTGGCGATGTGTCGCAATTCCCCATGGAGGGAATCGAGGCCGCTGAGAGAGGTTACATCTACGATTTCGGCGTCAATGCGGCGGGCGTTGTGAGGCTGCATATCCATGCCCGCGCGGGACAGAAATTGGTGCTGCAATTCGGCGAAGAAGTAATGCCCGATGGGTCGGGCAATTTGGATCTCAGCGGAATCAACTTCCTGCCGCGCCGCTATAACTATCGTTGCGTTTATATTTGTCGCGACGGCGAGCAAACATGGACGCCCTCGTTCTGCTATTTCGGCTTCCGATATGTTCTCGTGTTGGGGCTGGAAGAAGGTCAGGCAACGGAAGATTTGCTGACTTACGAGATCATGAATTCCGATGTCGAGCAAATCGGACATTTTTCCTGCTCGGATGAAACGGTCAACCGTATTACCGAATGTACGCGTGTCTCCGACATGGCCAATTTCTTTTATTTTCCGACCGATTGCCCCCAGCGTGAAAAGAACGGCTGGACGGGCGACGCCGCACTTTCGGCCGAGCATCACCTATTCTATTTTCGTGCTGAACGCAGTTTGCGTGAATGGTTGCGTAACGTGCGCGCCGCACAGTGGGAAGACGGACGGTTGCCGGGGATTGTGCCAACCGATACATGGGGCTATTATGCCGGTGACAGCCGCGATTACGGTCCCGCATGGGATGCCGTGGCGTTCCACATTCCGTATTATGCATATCAATATCGCGGCGATCTGATCATGGCGCGCGAGATGCGGGATTGTATGATGCGCCAAATGCTGTTTATGGCACACGAGCGGGATGCGCGCGGACTGATCGATTACGGCTTGGGCGACTGGTGTCATGCGGGGCATCCGAATCAAAACGGGCCGAGTTGCCCCCGTTGCGTCTCCAATACCATTGTCGCGCTTGACCTGTGCGCCAAAGCGATTGTGCTGTATGATGCGCTGGGAGAATCTTTGGCTGCCGAATATGCGCGCGGATTGCATCGCGAATTCCGCACGGCGATTCGTACGCATTTGGTCGATTTCAAAACCATGATCGTTGAAGGTGATTGCCAGACGGCGCAGGCCATGGCACTGTTTTACGGCGTGTTTGAAGAAAATGAAGAAGCGGCCGCTTTTGACGTGTTGCTGTCTCAGATTGCACGTGCCGGGGACAAGATCGATGTCGGAGTGTTGGGCGCACGCGTGCTTTTCCACGTGCTCTCAAATCACGGTCACAGCGATCTTGCCCTGCGCATGATCACGACGCGCGAATTTCCTTCGTACGGTTACTGGATTCATACCATGGGCGCAACGGCGCTGTTTGAAGATTTTATACCTTTGGGCAATGGGATCAATTCGCACAACCACCATTTTTGGGGAGATGTTTCGAACTGGTTCGTGCGCGAATTGGCGGGATTGAAGATCAACCCGCGCGTGCGTGATGTAAGTGAAATCGAGATCTCGCCGAGTTTGTTTGACGGCTTGACACATGCCGAGGCGGATCATTTGCTCCCCACGGGACGCGTGGCGGTTGCATGGCGACGCGAGGACGCGACGAACGCGGCGACGATCGTGTTGCGCGTGGAGTTGCCCGCGGGAGCGCACGGTCGCATTGTGTTGCCGCAGGGATGGCGTTTTGAAACGGGAGATATGACCGTATCGGCCGCCACGGGCGAGTGGCGCATCGTTCGCGCATAAAAAACAGAGAGGGAACCGAGGTTCCCTCTCTGTTTTTATCTGTGTCTGTTCTTTCTTCCGCTTGCGTGTGACTTTTCGACTTGCTGTACGGGTTTTTTTCCATGGCTCGCAGCCGGTGTGCGCGGTCCGTCCCGACGAGGGCCGCCTCGTTGCTTTGACCGGACGGAATGCTTATCTTCCGGGCGCCGGTTGTTGCGTGACGGAAAGGATGCCCGCCCCTCGGGGCCGATTAGGCAATGTTTCCCCGTACCGATGAGATCATCGCGTCCTGCGCGATGCAGTGCCTCACGGACCAAGGCGGCGTTTTCCGGGCGATTGTATTGCAACAATGCCCGTTGCAGTTGTTTTTCATGATAATCGGTCGGAACATAGACCGGTTTCCCCGTGAGCGGATTGAGGCCCGTATAATACATGACGGTCGATGCCGTGCCGGGGGTGGGATAAAAGTCTTGTACCTGCTCGGGGGCGTAGCCGTCACGTTTGAGGCAAAGGGCCAATTCGATGGCGTCGTTCAGGGTTGAGCCGGGGTGGCTGGACATGAGATAGGGAACCAAATATTGCTCTTTGCCGACCTCCTGCGTCAAGCGGAAATATTCCCGGCGGAATTGCTCGTAAATCTCGAAATGCGGTTTTCCCATGCAGTCAAGCACACCGGGGGCGCAGTGTTCCGGCGCGACTTTCAGTTGGCCGCTGACGTGATCGGCCACCAACTTGCGGAAAAAGGTTTTGTCGCGGTCGGCCATCAAATAATCAAAACGAATGCCGGAGCGAATAAACACTTTTTTGACGCCGCGAACCGACTCGACGGCTTGGAGCAGTTCAATATATTCGCGGTGATCGACCTTGAGGTTTTTGCAAGGCGTGGGGGCTAAGCATTTGCGGTTTGTGCAAACGCCGCTTGCCAGTTGCTTGTCGCAGGCGGGACCGCGAAAATTGGCTGTCGGTCCACCGACATCGTGGATGTAACCTTTGAAATTCGGCTGTGCGGCGATGATTTTCGCTTCGGCAACACAACTCTCTATACTGCGCGAGCGCACGGTGCGCCCTTGATGAAATGCCAAAGCGCAAAAATTGCAGGCGCCGAAGCATCCGCGGTTGTGCGTGATGGAAAACTGCACTTCTTCGATGCCGGGGACGCCACCGTCTTTTTCATACATCGGGTGATAGGTGCGAGCATAAGGGAGGGCATATACGCGATCAAGTTCGTCGCGCTCCAGCGGTGGCATAGGCGGGTTTTGCACCAGCAGTTTGCCGTCATAACGCTCAAGGATGGCGCGCCCCGTGATGGCGTCTTGATTTTTGTACTGTACGCCGAATGCTTCGGCATACTTCTTTCGGTCCGACTTGAGTTCATTGTAGTCGAATTCCGCCGCAACCTCATAATGCAGTTGATCTTCGGGGTGGCAGAGGTAGACGGTACCGCGCACATCGCGGATTTTTTTGACGGGGACGCCGTGTTCGAGCAGTTCGGCAATGCGCAAGAGAATCTTCTCGCCCATGCCGTATGTCAAAAGATCGGCGCGGGAATCGACCAAGATCGAGCGGCGCACACGGTCATCCCAATAATCGTAGTGGGCGAAGCGACGCAACGATGCTTCCAGTCCGCCGATGATGATGGGGACATCGCCATATGCTTCGCGGATGCGGTTACAGTAAACGATGGTGGCGCGGTTGGGGCGATTGCCCATTTTGCCGCCGGGGCTGTAGTAATCGTAGGTGCGCTTTTTCTTGGAAACGGTGTAGTGAGCGACCATGGAATCAATGTTGCCCGCGGTCACGAGAAAGCCCAGACGCGGCCGTCCGAACGTGCGGAAAGCGTCGGCATTTCGGTAGTCGGGCTGTGAGAGGATGGCCACACGGTAGCCAGCCGCTTCCAGCACGCGCGAGATGATCGACACGCCAAAAGACGGGTGATCGACATAGGCGTCACCCGTGACATAAACAAAATCGGGAACGTCCCAGCCGCGAGCGATCATGTCGGCGCGGTTGACGGGAAGGAATAAATTTTGGCGATCCATGATGTTGAGACCTCTCTTTCAAAAAATAAGGGCGGCGAATACGCCGCCCTTGTCGGTGATCAAGTCAAAGTGCTTCGGTGCCGTTGTAAGTATATGTGCAACCGTCTTTGATGCTTTCATAGAAAGCGGCAGTGGCGGCTTCCATATACGGAGCGACCCACAGCATCAAAATACCGCAGGTGAGGACGGACAAAAGGCACCAGCCGATGAAACTGAAGTGCAGGCAAAACAGTTGCCATTTATGACCGTTCATCATTTGGCGTGAACGCGTGATGGCTTCGTTGGCGCCGATTCCGGGGTTGTCGCGCATGATGTAGAAGGTCATGGAGTAGGAATAAGTTTTGACCAACCCGGGGATGACAAACAGCAACGACCACAGGGCAGTATAAAGTGTATGCAAAATGTAGGCCAACATACGGTTGGTAAAGTCGACGGTAAAGCCGTCGAACAGCGTTTCGATCTTGGTCGAACCCGTGCGCATGAGGGTCAGCATGACAGCGGAAAAACCAACGGTCAAGGGACCGCCCAAGATGAGCAGACCGATCGCGGTGCTTGAAAGCGCACCGGCCAAGATCCCGTAGATCAGATAAGCGACAATAACCGTGCCCCAGTTTCCTCTGAGTTTTTCCCATGCGAGTCTGCGATAGTCTTTTGCGTACATATTGATAACCTCCAAAGATAAATTTCCCACCAGCATATACATACTGTCAATGGTAAGATCATTTTATCGTATTCTCGGAGATTTGTCAATATAGTAGATGAAAAAATTTTTTCGGAAGGGCGAAAAATGAAGGAATTACGGCAGATCGCGCGATTCGACGACGAGCAATGTTCCTTTGCGCACGGAAATAAAACAGCAATTGCCTGTGATTTCGTTGGAAACGGCGTACCCGAACGAGCGATTGAGACGAGCACTCGTCAAGGGGTATTTTACACCGTCGATCTCAACGCCCTTGGAAATGGGGTCAAGCGAGAGCAAAGAGACATAGGTATACCCCGAGCGGGGCAAAATGGTGCTGTCGTTGCGGAGCAGACGAACGCGATTGCAACCGTCCATGATGGTTGCGCGCACGCCCTTGCCGAGCAAATCTTCCAAAATGGCGAGATTGGACAGGGTGTGATCCAAACGGCCGCCCAATCCGCCGACGAGGGTGATCTCGCGTGCCCCGCGGCGCAAGGCCAACTCGACCGCAAGTTGGGTGTCGGTAACGTCCTTTTCGGTGGGAACGGTGACAACCTCGGTGCCCTTTTCCACCTCGGGGGCATGCCCGAGCGAATCGTAGTCGCCGACGACGATAGAGACAGGAATGCCAAGGGTCCTGGCATTGTTGAGGCCGGAATCCGCGGCAATGACGGTGGCGTCTTTGTCGGGACGTTCGGGGAGGTTGTCCGGGGCGACGGTGCCGCCGGTAATAATCCAAAAATGCATAAGTATTCTCCTAAAACGGTATTTTCGGTCGACCCGATTGTTTTAATGATGCCTGGGGATTTTGCTCCACGGTTTCTTGTCCTTGAGATCTTGATACATTGCAACGAAACTTTCATGGCGGGAATGAGCGATCTTACCGGCTTGCAGGGCGGCGAGAACGGCGCATCCCTGCTCCTTGGTGTGTGTGCAATCGGTGTAGCGGCATCGGCCGAGGTAAGGGGCAAATTCGCGCATGGTGAGAGGCAGATCGTCCTTGTCGAAGAAATCAAAGCGGGTGAAATCAAGCATGGAGAAGCCGGGGGTGTCGGCGATATAGCCGTTCGATATGACGTGATCGGGCAATAGGTCGGAAAGCGGGAAAAGCGTGACCTCGCGGGTGGTGTGACGGCCGCGCTCGTTCTTTTGGCTGATCTCGCCCGTCAGTCGCGACAGTGACGGAAACAGGGCGTTCATAAGCGTGGATTTCCCCACGCCGGACGCGCCCGCGAATGCGGCGATTTTACCGTCCAGATGGGTTCGGATGTAGTGGCCGACAGCATTAATGCCGTCGTTGCATTTGCAACTGACGGCAAAGGCGTCAAAGCCCGCCGCCGCATACAATGCGCGGATTTGTTCGGCACGAGTGGCATCCAGATCGGATTTACCGATGATGATGACCGGTTCGATACGGTTGTGCTCGGCGATTGAGATAAGTTTGTCGACCACGGGCAACAGCGGCGCGGGCGCGGCGGCGGCCATGGTGACGAACAGCACTTCAAGGTTAGCGATCGGAGGGCGGATCAAAGCATTGCGATGCTCAAGAATATCGTCGATGCGGATAGCGACACCGCCGCAGTCATCGCTGTCTTCGCGCCGGGCGGTATCGTCGTAGCCGATGATGACGTCATCGCCCGGCAACGGTGTCAAGCCCTCATGGCGGAATACACCGCGCGCGCGGCAATCAACGGTTCGACCGCCGAGCGGGGAACCGTCGCGTTCCAATGCAATGGTGTACAGTCCGCCGACGCCACGGAGAATTTTTCCTTTGGTCTTGTAATTCATGAGTTACCTCTTTTTGCGGCAACGCCGCGATCGATCAATGATTCTCTGTCGCTTCCATTTCCATTTCCTCATCGGCCGCAGAACGATTGCCGATGCTGACGGTCAGCGTGGCGCGTGTCCCCGAGGTGACGAGCGTGCCGGGCAGGGGGTTTTGCGAAAGGACTGTGCCGCGTGGCTCGGCAGATGTTTGGTAGATGGGGTCCGCCGGTTTTAGGCCTCGCAAAACCAATGCGCCGGTGGCTGCTGCGGCGTCCGATCCGACCAGATCGGGCACGCGCACGACGCGGCGGGTGGTGACCTCGCTTTCCGTCAGCGTGACGACCTCGCCCTCGTGCATGACGGTCCCCTCGGCGGGGGAAACGGCAATGATCTGTCCCGGAGAAAGATCATTGCGGATGACTTTGTTCGTTTGAACGGTTAAGCCGGCAGCACGCAGTGTAATCGCGGTTTCGCGAGCGCTTTTGCCGATCAACTGCGGCAGCGTATAAGTGGCGGCTCCAGTGCTCAGCGTGATGTGTACGGTGCACGGAACTCGCCCCGAGATGACGCGGCGAACAGCTCCTGCCGCAGGGTCTTGCGAAAGAACGGTGCCGGGCTCGGTCGAAGCATCGACGCGATAGTCAAGGACCACGCGATACAGCGTCGCCGGCAATCGTTCGTCATTTTCGGCATAAACCGTGCCGACAAGCGCGGGCAATTCGACTTTGACACTGTCATCGTCGGTGCGCGGCAGATAGGTGGCGAGCAACAGGGTCGATGTCAGTGCGGCGACCGAAAAGGCGCAAAAAACAGCGATAAGCAAAATGCGGTTGATACGGTGCATAATCATTTCTCCCTTGCCGAATTTATGTAGGGAGAGTGATGTTTTGCGAAATAAATTTGAGATGCAGACGCCGTTTCGTGTCGATAACGGTGTTTTATGATTTCATTGCCGCGCGACGCAATTGCCCGCACGAGGCGTTGATATCCGGCCCGAGACGGCGGCGTACCGTGGCACGAATTCCATGTTTTTCCAGCACGGCGGCAAACGTGCGAACGGCGGCCTCGCCCGAACGGACAAATCCCGTTTCGCTGACCTCGTTTACGGGAATCAGATTGACGTGAATGGGCATCGTGTCCTCGGTTGTGCGCAAATGGCCGTTCAGTACACGCGCAAGTTTTCCCGCTTGCTCGGCAGAGTCGTTTCGCCCTGCGATGAGGGTGTATTCAAACGAAATGCGCCGTCCCGTTTTGCCGTAGTAGCGGCGGCAAGCCGCGAGCAACTCATGGATGCCCCAGCGTTGGTTGACGGGCATGATGGCGTTGCGCGTTTCATCGTCGGGGGCGTGTAGTGAGATGGACAGCGTGATGGGCAACGACAAAGCGGCCAGTTCGTCGATTTTATCGACCAAACCGCAGGTCGAAAGCGAGATATGGCGGTAGCCGATATTGAGCCCCGCGCGGTCGTTGACCAAGCGCAGAAAGCGAATGACGGCATCGAAATTGTCCAGCGGTTCGCCAATGCCCATCATAACGATATTGTCGATTCTGGTGCCCATGTCGGCCTGTGCGGCGATGATTTGTCCGAGCAATTCGCCTGCCGTCAAGTTGCGCACTCGACCGCCGATGGTAGAAGCGCAAAAGCGACAACCCATACGGCACCCCACCTGCGATGAGATGCATACGGTGTTTCCGTGCTCGTATTTCATGACCACGCTCTCAACGCAATTGCCGTCTGCGAGCGAAAACAGATACTTGACAGTTCCGTCAATGGCGGATATCAATTTTTGTTCGATGCGGGGTAGGTGATAGTAGGTGACCTCGGCAAGTTTTTGGCGTGTGGCGTGGCCGATGTTGGTCATTTCGGCAGGAGAGAGTCCCCGATGCAATTGAGGAAAGATCTGTGAGGCGCGATATTTCGGCTCGCCGAGCGAAACGAGAAGCGCGGTCAATTCGTCGGGGGTCAAAGCAAGAAGTTCTCTTTTATTGTTTGTGTCTTGCATGGTTTTATTCCTTTGTAAGTTTTGCCATGAAAAATCCGTCTGTGCCGTGCGCATCGGGGGTGAGCGTCAACATACCGCCCTCGGACTTAAGATCGCCGACTTCGAAGTCGCAAAGTTTGAAATCACGATGACGGGCGAGAAAGCGAGAGATGTTGTCACCGTTTTCTTCGGGGAGCAGCGTGCAGGTCGAATAGACCAAACTTCCGCCCGATTTGACATATCGGCTTGCATTTTCCAAAATGGCGAGTTGGATATCGGGGAGCGGTGCGAGCGCGGAGAGATCCTTGTAGCGGATCTCGGGCTTTTTGGCCGGAACACCGAAGCCGGAGCAGGGCACATCGCATAGCACGCGATCGGCCGTATGCTCCAGCGTCGGGTCGAAATCGCGACCGTCGCGTGCGGCGACGGTGATATTGTGAAGCCCCAAGCGTGCGGCTCCTGAGGTAATGAGAGGAAGTTTATTCTCATGCAGGTCAAAGGCGGTGATGCTTCCCGTGTCTTGCATATTGACGGAAATGCCGAAACTTTTGGAACCGGGACATGCGCATATATCCAGCACGGTCATACCGGGAGTGGCCCCTATCGCCTCAACGCACAACTGAGAGGCCTCGTCCTGAACAAAAAATTCGCCTGTCTCAAAGCCGGGCATAGCCGTTGGGTTTCCCTCCGCGATGCGCAAAGCATGCGGCACATGCAGCGCGGGCATGACGGAATATCCCGCCGCCCGCAGTTTGTCGGCCAGTGACGCAACGCTTGTTTTTTGTGTGTTGACGCGTAACGTCAGCGGCGGCGGACAATCCAGCGCTCGGAGCATGGCTTCGGTTTTCTCATAGCCGAAAGCCGCAACCAAACGCTCGCATAGCGGCTCCGGATACGAGTAGCACACGGACAAGTGCGAGAGCGGCGCTCGCTCGCGATCGGGGAGTGGAATGCCAGCTCCCTCACGGGTGTAACGGCGCAAAACGGCATTGACAAAACCTCGATAGCGGCGTGAGGCGAGTTGAACGGTTTCGCTCACGGCGGCGTGGTCGGGGATGCGATCCATATAACGCAACTGATACAGTCCCATGCGCAGAAGAATGTGCGGCTCAATGTCCAACTCGCGGAGCGGTCGGTCGGAAAGGCGTGTGATGAGGTAGTCCAGCGTTAATTTTTTTTCAAGCGTACCGTAAGTAAGGGCGGTCAGCAACGCGCGGTCGGCATCGGAAAGCGAATGGCGACGAATGGCCGTATCCAGCACCAAATTGGTATAAACATTGTCACTTTCGCAACGAAGAAGCAATTGCATGCAGAGACGGCGCGGATCGGTACGTTGTTGTTTAACAGGCGGCATAAGCGCGACCTCCGTGGCGAAATTTGAAAGGGCGATCCGTCATTGTAATATATCCCCCACGGCAATCTTCCTGCCGCGAATGAAATCGGCGGCAGACATGCGGCCCTTGCCCTCGGGGAGAACGCGTGTGAGCGCGAGTGCCGTGTCGTTGCCGCAGGCGACCGTGATCTCACCGTTGTCCAGCGACAGAACGGTGCCGGGCGCGATGCCGTCGGGACAGGAAAGCGCAGACGGGTGCGCGGCAAGGATTTTGAGCAATTTGCCATCGGGAGTGTGGGTGAAAGCAAGCGGAACGGGCGAGAGGCCGCGGACGCGGTTGTGCAGAGATTCGGCGCAGTGAGTGAAATTCAGCAGACAATCGGCTTTATCGATTTTTGCGGCATAAGTGGCCATGGTGTCATCCTGCGCCTCCGGTTTCAGCGTATCTGCGCGGATGGCCTCCAGTGTGCGCAAAAGCAGTGCGGCGCCGCAGGCCCCGAGACGGTCGTGAATGGTTTCGAAATCGTCTTGCTTGCCGATCTCCACTTCGCTTTTGAGCAACATGTCGCCGGTGTCAATGCCGTCGGCCATGCGCATGGTGGTCACGCCCGTGACGGTACAGCCGTCTATGATAGCGCGTTGCATGGGCGCCGCGCCGCGATAGGCCGGCAGTAACGAGCCGTGCACATTGATACACCCGTATTTCGGGTAGTCAAGTACGTTGCGCGGCAGAATTTTGCCGTATGCCACGACCACGATCAACGAGGGATTCAGTTCGGCGAGCAATGCGGAAAACTCTTCGCCCCTGAGGGTTGAGGGTTGATAAACGGGAAGTCCCTTTTCCTGCGCGTATAATTTAACAGGCGGCGGCGTCAAGTCGTAGCCGCGGCCTTTGGGTTTGTCCGGTTGGGTGATGACGCCGATGACATTTTCGCCCGCTTCCACGAGCGCTTTGAGCGAAAACAAGGCAAAATCCGGCGTGCCCATAAATAAAATTCTGAGAGTGTTCAAAGTGTTCAAAGTATTCAAAGGTCTTCCTCCAGCATATATTCGGCACTGTCAATAAACAGTTTGCCGTCCAGATGTTCGATCTCGTGGCAGAAAGCGCGAGCGAGCAGATCGCTGCCGTTCATCTCAAATTCCTTGCCGTTTCGGTCGGTGGCGCGTACCGTGACGTGCATGGGGCGCTTAACCATGCCGAATTGCCCCGGCAAAGAGAGGCATCCCTCCGAGCCTTCCTGTTCGCCCGCACGGGCAATGATCTTGGGATTGATGAGCTCGATCAGTTGGCCCGGCTCGACTTCGATAACGGCCATGCGGCGCAGTACCCCTACTTGCGGGGCGGCAAGCCCCACGCCGTCGGCGGCGCGCATGGTCTCGGCCATGTCGTCCAGCAGGGTGAGAATGGAGGGGGTAATGGTATCAACGGGGCGGCAAACACGGCGCAGTGTGTCGTCGCCGAATTGAACGATTTTTCGTTTAGCCATAATGGTAATTCCTTTCTGTGAGTCTCCGCGTCAGAGCGTGGAGGGATTGAGGTCAATCGAGAGTTGCGCGCTTGCGGGCGACGAATCGAAAGAAGCGAGCAGTGAGGCAAACAAGGCGCGACTGCGCTTGTTGAGGCGGCATTTGATTACCGTGCGCATGCGAAAACGGTTGTCAACACGATAAACGGGGGCTTCAAACGGCCCGAAAATGACCGTTTGCACATCCGAAAATTCGCCGGCTAATTGTTTTTGAATCTCGTCATGCAACCGTTTTGCCGAAAGCAACAGCGCCTTTTCATCCTTGCAGGAGAGCGAGAGCAGTGCAATGTCACAAAACGGCGGAAAGACGAGCAAACGGCGTAATTTGATCTCGCGTTCGTAAAATGTTTCGTAATCTTGGGCGCAGGCTAAGCGGATGACATCGTTGTCCGGGTTGTTGGTCTGAATCACCGCGCGACCGGGCGTTTTTCCGCGGCCCGCGCGTCCGATGACTTGCGTCAGTTGGGAGAACGTGCGTTCGTTTGCGCGATAATCGTCGACATAAAGTGACGCATCGGCGGACAACACGCCCACCAGCGTTACATCGGGGAAATCGTGTCCTTTGGTTACCATCTGAGTGCCGAGCAAAATATCGACACTGTGCGCCCGAAAATCGCTCAGCATGCGATCGTAGGAAAATTTGGCTGTCGTCGTGTCGGTATCCATGCGCAACACACGCGCCTCGGGCAGCAGTTCGCCGAGTTCCCGCTCGACACGTTGGGTGCCGTAGCCGCCGTGCGCGAGATGTTCCGAACCACAATCGGGGCAAGTCGCGGGGAGCGGTTTGCGCGCGCCGCAGAAATGACAGACAAGTTCGCCGTGCGTGTAGTCGTTGCGACGGGTGTGATAAGTCATCGCCACGCTGCAGCGCTCGCATGAGATTGCCGTGCCGCATGAACGGCAGGAAACAAAGCGGTGGTAACCGCGTCGATTGAGAAACAGGACGGACTGTTTTCCGTCTTTGAGGTTTTGAGCCAATTCGCCGCAAAGCAGCGTGCCGAGCGGCGAGTTGTTTCCGCTTGCTGCCTCGCGACGCATGTCCGCAATGATGACCTCCGGTAATACAGCCGGGCCGTAGCGCTCTTTCAACTTCAGCAAGGTGTATGTTCCCGTCATCGCCTTGTGATAACTCTCCAGCGAGGGGGTGGCCGAGGCCAACAGCATCAGCGCGTTTGATTTGGCACAGCGATAGCGGGCGATGTCGTGCGCGCGGTATTTGGGGCTCATGTCGGATTTATAAGTGTGCTCTTGTTCCTCGTCGATGATGATGGCGCCCAAGTTTTTCAAGGGAGCGAACACAGCCGAGCGCGTACCGACCACCACGCGTGCATCGCCGCGGCGGACCCGTTCGTATGCATCGTAGCGCTCGCCGGAGGACAGTCCGGAGTGAATGACGGTTACGCAGGAACCGAAGCGAGAGCAAAAAATGGCGATGGATTGGGGGGTCAGCGCGATTTCCGGAAGCAACACGATGGCGCCTTTTTCGCGCGCGAGCAGATATTCGATGAGAGAGAGCATGACGGCGGTTTTGCCGCTGCCCGTCACGCCGTGTAAAAGCGCTGCGTGGGGTTGACCATCGTCGACAAAACCGCACAGCGTACGGTACACGGCAGTTTGCTCTTCGTTCAGACAAATCGGTTGGGGCGGCGGCGCATTCGGATCGGGCACATAGGGATTTCGCTCGTGTGCAAGTTTATGCTCGGCGATCACGCCGCTTTTTGTCATGGCGGTGAGCACGGCGGGGGTACAGGGCACAGCTTCGCACAACTCACGGTCGGTGATGGGATCGTCATTTTCATACAGCAACCGCAACACAGCCCGTTGTTTGTCCGAGCGCAGTCGAATGTCTCCGACGGCTTGTCCGTCCAGGAGTGCGCCGGCGTCCTCGCGTGAGAGTGCCAACCGGCGGCAACGGGTATAGTCGGCCGCGTCGACGTCTTTGTACACGGCATCCCGCACGATCAATCGACGTTCGCGCAAGCGACGCAGTCGCTCGTCCGTGTCCGGACCGAAGCGTTCACGCAAGCGACCGGTCGACTCTTGTCCGACAGTGCGCAAATGCTCGACGATGATTGCATCTTCGGGATGTGCGGCGTCCACCGCGCGGTCTTGCGCACCGGGCGCGAGACGGTGGATCTCGGTCATGCGAGTCAGCGCAAAGGCCGGCAACATAGTGCGCACGGCATCACCGACGGTGCAAAGCGTTTGCTCTTTCATAAACAGCGCAAGCCCGATCATATCCTCGGTCAACGCGACACGATCGGCCGAAACGGACAAAACGGGTTTGCAATTTTCGTGTTCGGAGACGGCGCGCAATTCGACAACCAAAGCCAGCCGGCGACGGTTGGAGCGGCCGAAAGGAACGGTGACAAAAGAACCGCGATGTACCGTGTCGCAAAGCGAACGAGGGATGAGATAGTCGTAGATGCGATCGATGGCGTAGGGTGCATCCAGCAGATACACGCCGGCATACGAATCTGTTCCGATCTGGTCGATCCTCGGTGCTTGTGGTGCGGACGGTGTCTCGCGGTTTTTCGGGGCCGTCTGCTCGGGCGACAGCGTGACGTTCTGCCCGAGAGCGGCTGCCTCGGAGTGGTCAATCATGTTGCGGGTCCGCCGGCTCGGCAGATTGTGCCGCGCTCTCGGAGGTCTGCTCCGCCTTGGCGGCATCGGCATTCTGTTGTTCGTCTTCCGGTTCGCTTGAGGCGTGGCTGAGTACAAAATCCCCCGAGCGAATGTGCGCGATGGCAACCTTAACGGCCTTTTCGTCTCTGTATTCTTTATCGATCATATTGCTCACGGTTTTTTCGGAATCCTTGTTGCCGGCGGCAGCCTTTTCGGCGGCCTCTCTTTGGCGGACATATTCATCGGTGACAAGGCGAGCGCATTTGGCGGTGGCAATGACGAGTTCGTAACGATTGAATTCACCGTTGGTCAATTGTTGAATGGTAGGGTAAAGCATAGTTAAATCCTCTCTTTCTCTATGTAAAGACTGTAGTTGACAAATCAAAATGTATCGCGGAAATAATTCGCGGCATCGTCGGGATGGCGGCATGTGGCACAGCGCTCGGCACGAATGATGGCCAAAATGTCCTCTGCGCACGCATCAACGCCGCCGTCGCGGTTGTAGACGACATAATCGTAATTCGGCATGAGCGGGACCTCGCTTTTGGCCCGAGACAGCCGAGCGCGAATTTTTTCTTCGGTCTCGGTGCCGCGGCCGCGAAGGCGCGCTTCCTGCTCGGCAAAGGAAGGGGGCAACAGCATGATGAGAATGGCTTCGGGAAATTGCCGCTTGACTTGCATGGCGCCGTCTACTTCAATCTCCAAAATGAGATTTTTGCCGCTTGCCAATACTTCTTCGGCCTCGCGGCGCGGGGTGCCGTAGTAGTTGCCGCAATATTCGGTGTATTCGAGCATGCCGCCGCTTTCGATGCGGGCGCGGAATTCCTCCGGTGAGATGAAGTGATAATTGACGCCGTCCCGCTCACCCGGTCTCGGCGCTCTTGTGGTGGCCGAGACGGAATAGACGAAATTGCCCGTTTCCAGTAATTTGGCATTGACGGTACCTTTGCCCGAGCCTGCCGGACCGGACACAACGATCAAAAGTCCTTTTTCGTTCATTCCGCAGTCTCCTCCTCTCCGTCAACAAGTTCATCCGACGCGTCGTTTTCGCTGCTGTCCAGACGCCCCGCGATGGTCTCGGTTTGAATGGCCGATAAAATGACATGCTCGGAATCGGTGATAATGACGGCACGAGCTCGACGGCCGCATGTGACGTCAATGGCTCGCCCGTCATCTCGCGCACTTTGAATGAGGCGCTTGATGGGAGCCGAATCGGGGCTGACCAGTGTGACGATACGGTCGACCGCGACCATGTTTCCAAAGCCTATGTTGATAAACTTCATATGATACCTCTTACTCCAAATTCTGAATCTGTTCGCGGATTTTCTCCAATTCGTTTTTGGCGTCGACGATACGGTGTGCAATCTCGGCGTCGGCGCACTTGGAGCCGATGGTATTGACCTCGCGGTTCATTTCCTGAATGAGAAAATCAAGTTTGCGCCCGACGGCCTCATCGGCATTCATCAGTTCTTCAAACAGCGAGAAATGTGAATTCAGCCGCACCAGTTCTTCGTCGACGGCGATCTTGTCGGCATGCAAGGCGCATTCGGTCAAAATGCGGTTCTCATCTGCCGTGACGCGATTGTCGGCGAGAACGGTGCGCAGGCGCTCTTCCAGTTTTTTGCGATAGCCGCTGACATCCTCGGCGGACATGGCTTCGATATCGTTCACCGAACGGCGCAGTCCGTCCAATTTACTCAGCAGATCTTCGCGGAGGCGTGCCCCCTCGCGTTCGCGGGCGGCGATGAAACCGTCCGTCGCTTCGGATAGCATGGGAAGAATTGTTTCCCAAGCCCGGTCGAGATCGAGTTCGGCCGTTTCCTTTGTAAACAGGGCCGGATTGGCCGCTACGCGCATGACGGTGATGTCATCGGAAAGCGCATAGGTGTCGCGCAGATGATACAGCATTTGCAGGTAGGCGCGGACGGCTTCGTCGTTGATCGTGGGGATCTCGGCGGATGTCTTGCTTTTCTCCGTAATCGTCACATCCACTTTGCCGCGACTGATGCCGCGTGATTGCAGATAGGGGCGAATACGCTCTTCCAGCCCCGCATATGCGCGCGGCAGACGGGGTGAAACATCCAAATAGCGGTTATTGACCGATCGCATCTCGACCGTCAGCGTATGTTGATCGTCCGCACCGACGGCGCGAGCGAAAGCTGTCATGGAACGAATCATGTTTGTGCATCCTCTCTTTGTGTGAGATCGTGCGTTGCCCCGCCGGCTTGCGCAAATTCTGCCGATCGAACGTGCAAGGTTCGGATTCATTCGGCGGTGAGCAATACATAATTATTGTACCTCATTTCAGTCAAAATGTCAACGGTTCTGCATGATTTTTTGCGTTTGTTTCTTTTAATTCGGGTCCGACAGGGGCCGGCAGTGCCGAAAAAAGCCGCCGAAAACTGTCAAAAACGGTGAAAAATCGCCCGATATGCAAAAAACGAAAAAATTTTTTTGAAAAATGTGCCGTAACTATTGAAAAATGCGAAAGAATGCGGTATAATAAAATAAAAATACTGTAAAACGAGTTTAACTCTTGGAGGTTTCAAATGGTAGTAGCTGGTGATTTTAAGAACGGTGTCACATTCGACATGGGTGACGGTGTGGTTTGGCAGGTCGTGGAATTTCAGCACGTCAAGCCGGGTAAAGGCGCCGCATTTGTTCGCACCAAAATGAAAAATGTCATGACGGGCGGCATCGTTGAGCGCACGTTCTCCCCCACGGATAAGTTCGAAAACGCTTATATTGAGCGCCGCGAGATGCAATACTCTTACGACGACGGTGATCTGTACCACTTTATGGATACCGAAACGTGGGAAGAAACGCTGATCCCTCACGATAAAGTGGACGATAACTTCAAATTTGTCAAAGAAGAGATGATGGTCAAGATTATTTCTTATCAAGGCAATGTGTTCGGCGTTGAACCGCCCACATTTGTTGAATTGGCAGTCACCAAGACCGATCCCGGTTTTGCCGGCAACACGGCGACCAACACACTGAAGCCCGCAACGTTGGAGACGGGTGCCGAAATCAAGGTGCCGCTTTTCATTAACGAGGGCGATGTGCTGAAGATCGATACGAGAACGGGAGAATACCTGTCTCGCGCATAATTTTTGGCAAACGGAGAAAGGAGAGTTACAATGGAACTGAAAGAAAAAGCTGCCTATCTTAAGGGATTGGCCGATGGGTTGGAGTATGATAATACCACCAAAGAAGGCAAGTTGATTGCCGCGCTGATCGATCTGACGCAAGAGTTGTGCGCGAAAGTCGATGAACTGGATCTTGATCTTGATGAGGTTGTGGATGAGCAGGAAGAGTTGCGCGAATACATTGAAGAGATCGATGATGACCTGAACAATGTCGAGGAATTCTTGGATGAAGAGGTTGACCTTGACGACGAGGAGGATTCCGATTGGGATGATTCGTGCGACGGCAATTGCGAGGGCTGTGACGGTTGCGACGATCTTGACGAGGAAGACGGCGACTATTTTGAGATCACTTGTCCGTCTTGCGGCGAGACCATTTGCTTCGATGAGACGGTCGACCCCGAGAATCTTACTTGCCCTGCTTGCAATGAAAAATTCGCTTGCGTTGTCGAAGAGGATGATCTGAAGAAGATCGACGGAGAATAAAAAAGAAAAAAGTCAACGGGAAATTTGTTCGAAACATTCCTTGTTGAAACGGGAGACGCTCATTGCGAGCGTCTCCCGTTTTTTGCTTCTGTCAGTATTCGGCCGTGATGCGATAAGTTTGCATGGTTTCCATAGCGCGAGTGACGAAGGACTCAAAATCCAACTTTTGCTCCTCTCGTTCCACCCGAGACAACTCCGGCTTTGTTTTGGGATGCTTGGGTGTAAAGACGGTGCAACAGTCCTCATACGGCAGGATGGATGTTTCATAGGTGCCGATTTTGTAAGCCAGTTGTACGATCTCCTCTTTGTCCATGCCGATACAGGGACGGAACACGGGGCGTGTGGCCAATACATTGGTTACTTGCAATGCCATGGGCGTTTGCGATGCCACTTGACCGAGCGATTCGCCCGTGATCAGCGCGTGACAGCCGAATCGCTCGGCAAGCCGATCGGCAACGGCCATCATGTAACGGCGCAACAGCAAGGTGAAATAATCTTCCTCGCATGTTTTGACCAGTGCTTCCTGCGCTTCGGTCAGCGATACCACGTGCACCTCAATGGGACCGGCATATTGCGCGACCTCGCGCGCCAAGGTCAGCACTTTCTCTCTCGCTTGCTCGCTTGTATAAGGGGGGGACTCAAAATAGACCGCCTCTAATTTCATTCCGCGTTTGGCCATCATGTAACCCGCGACGGGGGAATCGATGCCGCCCGACAGGAGCAGCATTCCTTTGCCGCTCGTGCCGACGGGAATGCCGCCGGCGCCCTTTTGTTGACCGGCGTGGATATAGGCGCCATATTCGCGAATCTCCACACGTACCGTCACATCGGGCTTATGGACATCGACCGTAAGATGCGGGCAGACGGACAGAATCTCTCCGCCGATCTCGCGCGAAATTTCAATGGAACCGAGCGGGAAAGACTTGTCCGAGCGGCGCGCCTCGACCTTAAAGGTGTGCGCATCGGCGAGTTGCGTCGGCAAATAACTTTTTGCCAATGCGCCGATGGCTTTCATGTCTTTTTCGCACATGGCGCTTCTGCCGACCGAAATGATGCCGAACACTTTTTTTGCGGCTTCAAACATGCCGTCCATATCGGCAAGATCGTCTTTCGGCTCAACATACAGGGTGCTTTGAGCGCGGTAAACGTCGAAATTGCCGTAGCAACGGGCTCGGATGCGCAATTCGCGCATTAAAACATCCTCAAAGTATTTTTTGTTTGCTCCCTTGAGCAATATCTCACCGTATTTGCAAAGCAGGATCTCTTTCATGCGTTCGTATCCTCGCTTTCCGTATTCTCATTTGCCTCCGCTTGCTCGGGATCGATCGGGGCGAGCAGTGCCTGTGCCGTATCCAAATCTTCGGGACGAACGAATACATCGGTGCCGTATATGGTGTAGCCGGCAAAGACGCGAACCGCACTGCCGGCCCCGCGATCGCAGATGCGATAAGGCAACTCGGCAGCGCGCAACAATGCTTCAACGGCGGCCAATTCCTCGCTGCCGTGCACGGTGAGGAGCAGGGCGGAGGTTGCTTCATTGTGCGGAGTTATGTGATCAAGGCCGAATATTTTTTCAAAAAAAGACATATCTTTGTTCCTTTCGTTCGGCTTATGCCTCGGTTGTCCCGAGTTTGGCAGGTTCTTCCGGCGTTTCCGGTACATCAAGAAATTCGGCGGTTACATCGATTTCAACTTCATCGGGCAGAATGTTGCCTGCCTTGTCGTGATGGTGCACTTCGTAAGTGGGGACATCCAAAGAGGCATTTTGTTCTCCGATATAATAGCGAGGGAAGAGTTTGTGCCACACGCGGCAGCATGCGAACGTATCGGCGACCGACGAGTGAGGGATGCCCTCCCAACTCACGCCGAAGCACTCCATGGCGTCGACCAGTGCGGCGTGCTGTATATCGGGGCGGTGTTCATGGGTATAGCGGACGAACTCATTGGCACAGCAGCGCACTTTTTCGTGAAGTGCCGACTGTTCGGCCTCGGTTTCGTAAATGTTTTTGATGTGACTGTAATCGGTCGATACGCCATAAGCGATCAAGTGATCCGCATGGGCGAAAATCTCTTTGATGCGGGGAGTCAGTTCGGCCAGCGTGGGCGCGTCCGAAACCATTGCGGGGGTGATGCCGTGAATTTTTTCGGTGCGCTTCCAGCGTTTGGTATGCACGGGCTTGATGAGCGTGTCCATGATGAGTTGCTCGTTGCCGTCGACGATGGAAACGGAGATAATCTCATCGTGGCTGTAGACGCCGGTCAACTCCAAATCAAAGAAAAGCACGCGCGAGGGATCCATGCCGTAATAGGCGGAACGATGGGCGTCGCCCTCTGTGCGGCGCTCGGCCAGATCTTGTTCGTAACATGTGCGGCAAAGTTTGCGGCGGTAACGCACGTCGCAACCGCACTTGACGCAGAGCAACGGCAAGCGATTGGCGGTTCGTTTGTCGTAGAAATAAATGATACTTTGGTCGCTTTTGCGTGAAAACGCGACCGGTTCTTCTGCCGTTTCGTACATCATCTGAGCGAGGCGCTCTTTGGTATAGTAGCCGTAGGATGCGGCGCGGCGTGTGCTCATGCGGCAGATGATTGACCCGGATTCGAGTTTCAGTTCCTCGTCCTCTTCATGACGGCGGGGGGCGGCAGTGTCGTGGGGAGTAACGGTCGAATCGGCGGCCGAGTCCTCCGGCTGACGGTACCACAACTCCGGCGGAGTTTCGGTAATGCGGGCGGGATCGAAATAATAGGTGACGGTGCCGTCCTCGTTGCGGTCAAACGCAACGGGGTCGCCCTTGGGAGAGAGGTGCATCAGCATGAGCGTCGAACGAGTGATATATTTGCCCGAGTCGACATCCTTTTTTTTGACACGCGGGATTTTGGCGCCGGAGCGCAGGGTAACAACTTCTTTCAAGGCAGCCTCCTGTCCGCGGCCGTGCTGCGGGAGCACTCGCGGATCAACATATTTTTATCTAAAGAGCGCGCAAAAATGCTCAATGATGCATATTCATATTATTCTAACACATTTTAAGGAGAAATGCAAGGGGCGGGGAGAGGAATGTGAAGATTTGCGAAGTTTTTCGTCTCGGGATGTTACGCGCCGGGGCGTTTATTGCTTTTTCCACCGCATCCATCTGCGCATGATCAGCAATGCGCAAACGATGCATGCCGCGGCTACACCCGCGCATGCGAGCAGCGCCGCGGTCCATGAATATTGTCCGAATATGCGGGGAAGCGCCGAGGCGGCGATTGTACTGCCGATGTATGTAAAGGCATTGACCAGCCCGGCAACGGTTGCGACCTTTCCCGAATTTGCGTACCGAGCGGGGAGATAACCGGTCAAACAGATGTTGGACATATGAATCGAGCCGACCGCAGATATGAGCAGCAGGATGGCGAGCCAAAGATTCGTGCTGCCGAATAGGATCAGCAACAGCGTGGAGAGCAGGCTGACCGATGTTGCGGCCAGCGTTTGCACGATCTCATCGTGAAATACGTGTTTATACAGATATGCCGTCAGTTTGACACAGGCTATCGTAAACAGCGGAAAGAGGATATCCAGCAGAGTGGAAAATTCCGCCGTCAGCGAGAACGTTTGAAGCAGATAGGTTGACCGCCACTCTTCCAGACCATCGCGCAAAAAGCCGAGCAATGCCGTCATGACGAACACGAGCATCAAACCCGATGCCAAAATGACTGCCCACAGGCTGTGAGACGGCGGGATGTCGTGGCCTTGGGTGGGAGAGGTGTCTGGGACGGTCGATGATTTTTTCATGGAGGCCGACACTGCCCCGGGGTAGTGTCGCTCCATCGCGCGGAAACCGAAAGTCAGTGCCGCGGCGGTGATCACGGCCATGGCAACGGATATGGCAAAGATGCTTTTCCATGCCGCCAAACGAATGGCCAACGATGCCAGCGCACTCACGGCCAGCAAGGCGACCTGCGCGGCCATGGAAACCCGCGTGCTGACCTTGATATAGCGATCTCCCTGAAAATAGACTGACATCAATTTGACCATCGGCGGCCAAAACATGGCTTGAGCGAAACCGTTGATCGCCCAAAGCACGGCCAATGCGGGCACCGAGGTGATAAAAGGAAATGCGGCATTGCACACCGCGGTTGTGCCGAGCCCCATCAAGATCAAGCGGCGCGGGTCGATACGGTCGCCCAAGATGCCGCTGATCGGTTGTCCGATGCCGTAGGCGAAAAACAACGCGCTGCCGATGAGTCCGATTTGCGCCTCCGCCATATACCCTTCGGGTAGCCCCAATTTGATCGCGCTGAAACTTTTACGCGTGATGTAACTGGTAAAGTACAGCAAACAAAACAGAAAAGCCAGCCGATTACTGCACGATATCTTGCTTTTTTCTTCACGTGTCATTGCAAATCCTCCCATGCCTCGAGTTGTTCGAGTTCTTCGTAATTATTCATCAATTCTTCTTCCAGTTCGTTTCGACGCGTATCCAATTCCATCACTTTTTTGTAATCGGCGGCGGCTTCGCCGTTGATCTCGCGTTCCACTTGTTCCAGTTCGTTTTCCAGCGCGGTGCATTCGAGACGCAATTTTTGCAATCGTGCTCGTTTTTTTCGCACTTCGGCGGCGTTTTGTTTGTTTTTGAGATAATCCGCTTTGGCCGTGCCGGGAAGGGGTGTTTGCTCTTCTGTCCGAGCGGCGCTGTCCGCAACCGATGCTCGTTCGGCCTCGCGGGCGGCTTTGTAGCGCAACAGTTCGGTGTAGCCGTGACCTACATGGGCGGAACCGATCTCGTAATCAAGCAGATCGCCGTGAAAGGCGTCTCCGGGTTTCATCATCAAAATGCGGGTGGCGAGTTTGTCAATGAAATATCGGTCATGACTGACCGTCAACACCGTGCCGTCAAACTGTTCCAGCGCCGATTCCAGTGCTTCGCGTGAGTCAATGTCCAAGTGGTTGGTCGGTTCATCCAGCACAAGTAAATTCATATGTGACAAAATAAGTTTACACAGCGTCAATCGTGCTCGTTCACCGCCCGACAGTACGGCCACACGTTTATTGACGTCCTCGCCGACAAAGCGAAACTGTGCCAGATTGTTACGGATTGTGAGTTCCGGCAGTTGCGGATAGGCGTTCCACAATTCTTCCAAGACGGTATTTTCGTCGGTCAGATTTTGATTTTCCTGATCGTAATAACCGACTTCGACATGATATCCCGCCTCAATCACGCCCGCAGTCGGCTCAAGCATGTTGAGAATCAGTTTAATCAGCGTTGATTTGCCGCAACCGTTGGGACCGATCAACAGAACGCGCTGTTTCTTTTTGATCAGGAAATTCAAATCCGAGAACAGCACCTTGTCGCCGAACGCCATGGACAGGCCGCGCACCGAGAGCACCTCACTGCCGCTTTCGTGTGCACGCGAAAATTTCATTTTGACAGGGCGGGGGGCGTTTTGCGGTTTTTCGAGTTTGACCATTTTATCCAGCAACTTTTGCCGACTTTCGGCGGCGATGATATTTCGCTCACGGTTCCACGCCCGTTGCCGCGCGATGTGGGCCTCTTGACGGGCAATTTCTTTTTGCTGATCAAGATAATGTTTTTCGGCGATCTCGCGGTCGATACGGCGCTGCTCCGTGCTTTGCGTATATCCGCCGAGATACAGTGTGGCGTGACGATTTTCGACAGACAAGGTTTTATTTGTCACGCGGTCAAGGAAATAGCGGTCGTGCGAGATGACCAGGACGCATTTTTTGTAGTTGATTAAAAAATTCTCCAGCCATGCCGTTGTTTCGAGATCCAAATGGTTGGTCGGCTCATCGAGCATCAGAATATCGGGTTCGCGCGAAAGTTCGACCGCTAAGGCAAGGCGCGTGCGCTGGCCGCCGCTGAGCGTATCGAGGGTTTGTTGTTGTGCTTGCCTGTCAAAACCGAGGCGCAATAACATGGAAGCGCATCGCCCGCGGTATTCAAGGCCGCCGGCGCGCAAATAGCGGTCATGGAGCGTGGTGTATTCGGCGGTTAGGGCGTTCAAATGGGCGGCGCCGGGATGAGACATCTCTCGTTCCAACTCGGCAAGACGGGCTTCCTTTTGCAGTATATCGGGGCGAGATTGAAGCATCAAATCGAGCACGGTGACGGCAGACGAATCGGCGGGCGCATCAGCGGGGGCGTCGGAATATCGCACACCGCACATGGAGTCAAACGCGCCGTCTTGCGACAGCATGCCGATCGTTTTCCCGCTTGCAATATTGACGCTGCCGCTTTCCGGTTCGTAGGCGCCCGTGATGACGCGAAAAAGCGATGATTTTCCACAGCCGTTGACGCCGATAACGCCCAGTTTATCGGTTTCGTCGAGAGTAAAGTCAATATGGTCGAGAATGGTGGTCACGCCGAATCGGAGGGTCATGTCTTTTACGGTTAAAATGGTCATATCCGTCCTCCGCTTTTATAACTTGATTTTTACTTCCCGCGCAACGCCGAGAATACGGGCATCCCCTGTTTCGAAATCGACGGGGGTGAGAATGATGGGGGCGTAATCGGCGTTTTCGGGTTCCAAAATGATGCGGTGGTCGCGCTTGAAAAAACGCTTGACGGTGGCGCTTTCACCGCCGATCAAGCAGGCAACGATATCGCCGTTTTCGGCATATTGCTGTTTGCGAAAGAGCACGAGCGAGCCCTCCACGATACCGCAGTCTTTCATACTGTCGCCGCAGACTTTGAGATAAAAATAATCCTCGGCGTCATCTACGTCGGCATACTCGTACCCGAGCAATGTTTCCACGGTGATGATGGGGCTTCCCGCACGGATCTCGCCGATGATGGGAAGCGCCGCGGCGGAACGATCCTCACGCGATACCGTTCCCGTGCCGAGCATCTCATCAAGCGACAGATGAAAATAGGCCGCAATCCGCATCAGTTTATCGGCTTTTGGAGCCGAGCGGCCGTTTTTCCAGTCCGTGAAAGTTGACGGCGCGATGCCCGTGGCTTTGGCTACACGATAAACGGTGGTACGATGCAATTGCAGCAATTGCTCAAAAGCGGTATAATCCATGGTGTGCTCCTTTTGGTGAAAGTTCCGATATTTCGGTTTTCATAAATATTGGTATTGACAAACGTTATGAAATCCGTTATAATAATTAACGACAGAGTCATTATAGGGTATTGTCGATCGTTTGTCAAGGCTTTTTACGTTTTTGTTTTGAATTGATTGAAAGAAAGCGGGCGAAAACGGGAACGGGCGAGCGGTCGGTTCGCACGGAAATGCGACGGTTGATTTTCGGGTATTCGAATGTTACGGTGTGCGGAAAGGGGGAAAGGGTATGCCGAGGAGGGGACGCAAATTGAACAGGGAAGAGTTGAGTTTCGACCCGATTGAGTTATGTGAGGCACAGGTGTTTTTGGAGGACTATGCGGTTGCCGTTCACATGCTTCGTCTTTGTCGCGAGGACGAACGCGAGCGCCGACAGATCGCCGATGATTGCCGCGCGGAGATCGGTCATGACGGCGGAATGGGCGGCGATGCGGCGTATTGGCTGGCGCGTACACGCGAGGTGCGCGGGTTTGTGGACGGACTGACGCATGATCGCTGCAAGTTGCTGCTGTTTTATCATTATATCCGCGGATTGACCGTGGAGCAAACGGCCGATGAACTTGACATCTCGCCTCGCAGTGCTTACCGTTTGAAAAAAGAGGCCCTTGCGTTGGCAGCCAAAGAACTGTCAAAGCAAAGGGCGTGTTCATGATTCGGAAAGGGGATCCTCTTTTCGCTTGCGTTCGGCGGTGCAGCGTGCGGCGTTTTTGGCCATGTGCTCGGCAAGTTCACCCAGCAATTCCTGCTCTTCGGGCGACATGTCGCGAGTGAGGGCGCGCTGTATATCCGAGAGGGTATCGACCAAGCGGGGGAGCAGTTCGTAGGTACGGTCGGTCGGCTCGACCAGCCATTGTCTTTTGTCCTCCGGGTTGCGGTGGCGGCTGATGTAGCCCATGCGTTCCAGTTCGCATACTCGGCGAGTTACATTACTGCCGTTTACACCCAATTGTTGTGCCAGACGATCTTGCGACAGGCCGGGGTTATGGCAGATGCAGAGCAGATAAAACAGTTGCACGCCGCGCAGGTCGGTGTCGCGCAGACGATCATCGCATTCGGCGGTGACGGCCGAAAGAATGGCGGCGAAATGATGAGTGAGGGAAGAAATGATGTTCATGGGGACGTGAAGACTCCTTTGAAAGTTTTCCTCAAAACGGAGCGGAACGGGCGCCGTTTTTTACTCTGTCAATGCTTCGGCGGCAAGGCAGAGTCGATCATTTTCATCGAATGTTTGGATGAGGTAGGCTTTGCCGGTTTTCGTGGGACGTTCGCCGCGCAGGATGCGGAGCGTTGCGCCGAGTTTTGCCTCATGAGCAAACTCCATGTTCATGGTGCGGATGCGCGGCACGGTGCCCTCGGGCAAAAAATCGCAGACCATATCGGGATAGCGGGTGTTGTTCATGTGGCCGTTGTAATCGATATCCGAGTAGGCGATGCGCCGCGTGCCGACTTCGATCATCCGATCGGGTACTTCAAAACGACGCGGCGTAGAGAAACTCAAGGGAGGCTCGGCCGTAAAACCGTAGGCAAAATCTTCGACTCGCACGGGCAGATGAGTATGGATATTGAGAAGAGCCCACGAACTGGCGCCCTCTGCCGCGATGGTTCCGTCGGCCGTGAGCAAGCGAAAACAACGGGGAAAATTGACGCCTTTTCCCTCGCAGATCCATGTTTGCGCCGTGATGGACTGCGACGCATGGAGCGGTTGATAAAAATTCAAAGTCAAACGAATCAACAAGAAAGCGAGACCGTCGCGATAGCGCATGTCGTCCGGGTTTTTTCCGGCAGAGTCGAGGTGGTGAAAGGCCATTTCCTGCATGTACACGAGGATTTGAGACGGTCGAACGGAAAGCGTTGCGTCGGTATCGTGCCAACGAGTGGTGAGCGTTTCTTGGTATATCATATATTCTTCCTCAGCGTATGTAAATATGTACCGCGCGGAGCGCGGGGGCATTCGCTCTTTTGCTATTGTAGCAGATATGCCGAAAAAAATCAAGCGGACAATGAAAATTTACAGTTTGTCTTCATTTGAAACGACAACTGCGGCGGTGAGGTCGGCTGTTGCGTTGCCGAGCGGAATGTTTTCGGCAACGGCTGCGGCGGCGACTCTCGGTTCCTCCGATGCTGCGTGAGGGACCGTGACAGAGTGGCGGATCGTTTCGGGGTGCCAATCTCCCAACCCGACGCTGACCGCGATGGCACGATTGACTTCGGCCATGGTGCCCTCGTCCAAATGCCCCATTTTTTCCTTGAGCCGCCGTTTGTCCAGCGTTCTCATTTGCTCCAGGAGAATGACGGAATCCTTGATCAGGCCCACGCGGTCGGCATAGACGTCGATATGGGTGGGGAGACGGGCTTTACTCAGACGCGAGGTGATGGCGGCGGCGATAACCGTTGGGCTGTAACGGTTTCCTACGTCGTTTTGTATGATCAGCACGGGACGCAAGCCGCCCTGCTCGGAGCCGACCACGGGACTCAGATCGGCATAATAAATATCTCCGCGTTTGACACTCATTGTTTCCATGTTCCTCCTTATGACGGGAAACGCCCGCATCGGTATGTGTTTACATAGATATTTTACCCGCCGCACGCGAGGACTAAACAGGTGCGATGACGGAAATATTTGGAGTGCATGGGGGCGAATTGCGACAAAAATGAGCGTTTTTTGCATTTTTCACAGAAAATATCTCTAAACGGATGAAAATTTTTCAACTGCGGAGACATCTTGGTATTGCAAAACGGAGGAAAATTTGATATAATTACGGTGGTAAGTGTTTTTTGTCGCTCCGTGCGGGCAGGGCACATCACCGAGCGGATACTCTTCGGATCAAAAAATTTTTTATCGGAGGCAAAAATATATGCAAGGAAACGTACGTCCCGAATCCATGAAACGTATCACAACACCCGAATTGGCACGGGCTTTCATTGACGAGCAGATCGCCGATATCCGCGCGCAAGTCGGTGACAAAAAAGTTCTGCTGGCGCTGTCCGGCGGTGTGGACAGTTCGGTTGTGGCCGCACTGCTCATCAAAGCCATCGGTAAGCAACTGGTTTGCGTGCACGTCAATCACGGCTTAATGCGCAAAAATGAGTCCGAAAATGTTATTGAGGTATTTCGCGGTCAACTGGATGCCAACTTGATTTACGTTGACGCGACCGACCGTTTCTTGGATCTGCTTGCGGGTGTATCCGATCCCGAACGCAAGAGAAAGATCATCGGCAAAGAGTTTATCGAGGTGTTTATCGAGGAGGCGAAACGGCTGGACGGGATTTCCTATCTTGCCCAGGGAACCATTTACCCCGACATTCTCGAGAGCGTGAAACAGGCGGAGGGCAAAAAGGCGGTCAAGTCGCACCACAATGTGGGGGGGCTTCCCGATGTGTTGCAGTTTGAGTTGATCGAACCGATCAAATTGCTGTTTAAAGACGAAGTCCGCGTGATCGGTGAAGCGTTGGGCTTGCCGCATTCCATGGTCTACCGTCAGCCGTTCCCGGGTCCGGGGCTGGGGGTGCGTTGCTTGGGTGCCATCACGCGCGACCGCTTGGCTGCGTTGCGCGAGGCCGATGCCATTCTGCGTGACGAATTTGATAAGAGCGGCTTGGCGGGCAAGGTGTGGCAGTATTTTGTCATTATCCCCGATCTCAAGAGCGTCGGTGTTAAGGATGACAGCCGTTACGAGGGCTGGCCCGCTATCATTCGCGCCGTCAACACCAAGGATGCCATGACGGCTACGATTGAGGAAATTCCCTATGAGGTATTGAACAAGGTCACGAACCGTATTGTGACAGAGGTCGACGGCATCAATCGCGTGCTCTATGATCTCACGCCAAAGCCGACGGGAACGATTGAGTGGGAATAATTCCGAGGTCACTAAAAGCCCAGTATTTATGCGGGTTTCAAGG
>CAZOHP010000004.1:0-34892 GCA_964579815.1 uncultured Lachnospiraceae bacterium | reverse complement strand
CCGGATGAAGCGGTCAAAACAGCCAACCGATGGGGAATGCCCGCCATCGCCATTACCGATCACGGTAATGTACAAGCATATCAAAAAGCAATGCTTGCTTCGGAAAAATTGGGGCAAAAAGTGATCTACGGTCTCGAAGCCTATTTTGTCAACGATACTGCCGGTGTGATATCGGGAGAGTTTAAAGGCAGTTTTGAGGATGAGATGATTGTGTTTGATATTGAGACAACGGGCCTTTCAACCTCTACTTGTAAGATCACCGAGATCGGTGCTGTGCGCATTCGCGACGGTGAAGTGCTGGAGCGCTTTGATACTTTTGTTGACCCGGAAATACCCATCCCGCCCGAAATTACCGAACTGACCTCCATTACCGATGATATGGTCAAAGGAGCGCCGAAAACCAAGGAAGCGTTGCAATTGTTTTTTGATTTTATCGGTGACGGGCAGAGCGTCGAAAAAAAATTACTGATCGCACATAACGCTAACTTTGATATCGGATTTATTCGCTATTTTGCCGAGCAATGCGGGTTGGAATTTACCAATCCGTATCTGGACACAGTGGCACTGTCGCGCTTTGTCAACCCCGATATCAAAAATCACAAATTGGATACAATCGCCAAACGCTACAACCTGGGGGATTTCCACCACCACCGTGCTTCGGATGATGCCGAAATGCTGGCTATGATCCTTTTCTGCATGATAGAGCATTTGCATGAATCGGATATCCATGATTTTGAAACGCTGCAACGAGATATGCTGGCCAACACCGATCCACTCAAACTTAAGACGTATCACCAAGTTCTGTTGGTCAAAAATAAAGTGGGATTAAAAAATTTGTATCGTCTCATTTCGTTCAGTTATTTGAAATACTACCGCCGTCAGCCTCGTATTCCCAAGACGGAATTGGAGAAATACAGGGAGGGGCTCATTGTCGGTTCTGCTTGTGAGGCAGGTGAGTTGATGCAGGCTATCCTGGATAACAAAACAGAGACCGCCATTGAGGAGATTGTCAATTTCTATGATTATCTTGAGATTCAACCCATTTGTAACAACGCCTTCATGATCGCCGAGGGAAAGATTAAGGACGAAGAGGGCTTACGTGATCTTAACCGTCGCATTGTGGCTTTGGGAGAGAAATACAACAAGCCTGTTGTGGCGACATGCGACGCCCATTTTCTCAATGACGAAGATGAGATCGGACGCAAGATTTTGCTTGCCGGTATGAAATTCAAGGATTATGACAGAGACATTCACTTATATTTGCGAACCACCGAGGAAATGCTTGAGGAATTTTCTTACTTGGGTAAAGATAAGGCGTATGAGGTCGTCGTGACCAATACCAACAAGATTGCCGACATGATTGAAGACGGTATTCGCCCGTTTCCCAAAGGAACTTTTACTCCTCATATGGACGGAGCGGAGGAAGATCTGCAGCGTATTTGCTATGAGCACGCGGAAAAAATATACGGCAATCCGCTACCACCGATCGTCCACGACAGATTGGATAAGGAACTGACTTCCATTATCAAAAACGGTTTTGCCGTGCTGTATATGATTGCACAAAAACTGGTTTGGTACAGCGAGAGCCAGGGGTATCTTGTCGGTTCGCGAGGCTCCGTCGGCTCCTCCTTTGTTGCATCCTGTGCGGGAATTTCGGAGGTCAACCCGTTACCACCGCACTATCATTGTCCAAAATGCCGATATTCCAAGTTCTTCACAGACGGCTCCGTCGGCTCCGGCTTTGACTTACCGGACGTTGATTGTCCCGAATGCGGCACGAGATTGCTCGGCGATGGTCACGATATCCCATTTGAGACCTTTTTGGGTTTCTATGGCGACAAATCTCCCGATATCGACCTTAACTTTTCCGGCGAAGTACAGGGAAAGGTGCATAAATATACCGAGGATTTGTTTGGCGCGGAAAATGTTTTTCGCGCGGGCACAATCGGAGAACTTGCCGACAAAACGGCATATGGTTTTGTTGCCAAATATTTGGATGAAAAGGGCGTATCGGTTTCGCGCGCCGACATGAATCGCTTGGTTGCCTCCTGCGTCGGAGTTAAGCGAACAACGGGACAGCACCCCGGCGGCATTGTCGTTGTGCCGCGAGAATACGAGATATATGATTTTTGCCCGGTGCAACACCCTGCCGATGACCCTGCCTCTGATATTGTTACCACTCATTTTACTTTTGAATATCTACACGACACGCTACTCAAACTTGACGAACTCGGTCACGATATTCCAACCAAATACAAATGGCTCGAGCGTTACTCAAACACCAGTGTTATGGATGTGAAGATGAACGACAAGTCCATTTACGAGTTGTTTACCTCTACCGCACCGCTCGGCATTCGTCCCGAGGACATCGGCGGTTGCCAAGTGGGAACATGGGGAATTCCCGAGATGGGAACCCGCTTTCTCCAGCAGGTGCTTCTGGATGCAAAACCACAAAATTTTGCCGATTTGCTTCAGATTTCCGGCCTAACGCACGGTACGGATGTGTGGTTGGGCAATGCGCAGGATCTGATCAAAGATGGAATATGCGATATTTCCAAAGTAATCGGATGTCGCGACGGCATCATGCTCGATTTGATCCGCTATGGTTTGGAAAATGCGTTGGCCTTTAAGATCATGGAAAGTGTTCGAAAGGGAAAAGGACTGACACCCGAATGGGAAGCGGAAATGCGCGCACATAATGTACCGGAATGGTATATCGGATCATGTAAAAAAATCAAATACATGTTTCCCAAGGCGCATGCGGCGGCCTATGTCATGTCGGCAATCCGACTCGGATGGTACAAGATATACATGCCTACCGTGTTCTATGCGGCCATGTTTACCGTGGCACCCAACGGTTTTGACGCCGAGATCGTTATGCGCGGGAAAAAATATGTAGAAAACTATATCAAGGACATCGAAAAGCGTGGCAAGGAGGCGACTCCCAAAGAACAAAGTTCCGTTTCGACATTCCAACTTGTGATGGAAGCATATGCGCGCGGCATCAAGTTTTTGCCCATCGATATCAACATTTCGGATGCGCGTTGCTACCGCCCCGAAGGCGACAAGGCCATTCGTCTGCCGTTTTCGGCGCTTGGCGGTCTTGGTGAAAATGCGGCCGAACATATTGTCGAGGCCAGAACAGCCGAACCGTTCTTTTCGATTGAAGACTTGCAAGTACGTGCAAAACTTAACAAGAGTGTAATTGAGAACATGCGTCGCAACGGTGTGCTGGATCATTTGACCGAGACAGATCAGATCAGCATGTTTTAATCTTCGTTGATATAATTTGCAAGATATAAATATCACATGTCAATGTATTAGTATGAGGGGAGGGGAAGATGTGCAAAACAAACGAGATCACGAGTTGGATGATTTTTGGGACATAGAAAACCTTTTGCCACTCAAGTCAAAGATACAATTGCCGCGGCGAAATCCCCCCTCTCATATAAATACGGTCGAACTGGAATTTTCCCCCTCTGTGCCATCACAGCAGCCGACAGATGTTGTCCGAGATGCTCCGCTCGCTTCCGTCACATCAAACGACTCGCTTTCCGATCGAACCGATGGTCGGCAAATTACCGCTCCCGATGTCACCTATACACCGCCGCATCCGCTTATACGCGAGGTCAGATTATATCGTTGGCGTTCAAATTTTCGCTTTTACGAGCGTTTTTGCGTCACTGCAGAGCAGTTGTTTTACCGTCACGGTAAATCTTGTGAGAGCGTTCCGTTTTTTTCCTA
Organism: uncultured Lachnospiraceae bacterium; assembly: GCA_964579815.1. Classification (GTDB taxonomy): domain Bacteria; phylum Bacillota; class Clostridia; order Oscillospirales; family CAG-272; genus SIG644. Next base: position 31,148 of record CAZOHP010000004.1, on the reverse strand, counting down.
TATGCCACAATATGATCAAATGAATCATGCACAATTGGCTTGGTATCTGTATTGGCGTGATCGTGTTCGGGCAGGTGAATACCTTGAAACCGATTACAGTTATATTTTTCTCTACTTGTTTGAAATCATCAATTTGCCCGATAAAATTCCGCCATCGGAAGGACAAACAATGCTGTGTCGCATATGGAAACGCTATCGTGACACTTATCCGCTGCTCAATCGCTATTTGGCCGATTGGATTTGCGATTATAGCCTAATTCATCAACTGCCGCCACCGGGAGAAATATTGACGGGTTCATTGCGTATCATCGCCGAACAAAGTTCGTTCAAGGAATTTTACGCATGTCCGACCGGCGATGATGCCACACAGGATGCGCAAATATATTTGCTGTTTTGCACAAATTACGATTACCGCAAAAGCAAACTATATCTTGCCGGTGGCGAACGAGCTATGGCGCTTAACCGCCATATCCCGGCCGCCTTGTCGGCGGTATTACGGGAAATCGGGCAAAAAAGCGCGACTTTGGCCAATACCAAAATGCAAAAATCCACGCTCAGTCGGGATACTTTTATCGGCGCTTTGTGCTCAAATGATATGAAACGACGTATTGAAGTTGATTATTGCTCGTTTAATCGCTCGCATGAATTGCGCTTTTTGATTACCGATATCGTTAAATATACCGAAAACAAGTTGCGCTCGTACTTTGGAATTAAATCAAAACTGAGTATATACGCGCTGCCGGATCAAATCAAGAAGATATTGGATGATTATTTTGCCGTCGAGTTTCTTTCACGTCGTTCTACGGCAAAGATTGAATCTGCTCGTCCCGACTACGAGGCGCTTTACGATCTTCCCAAGACAGCGCTCTCACCGGAGCACGCCTTTGAAATTGAACAGTCCTCATGGGCGGTTACACAACAATTAGTGGAGGCGTTTGATGACGAAGGAAACCGAGAACAGGATCAACCGTTAACGATATCAACACCCAAACTTGAGGACGCATTGAATTCCTCGCAGGAAAATGTTTCTGCTGTGGCAAGACTACAAAAATATCATGCTTTTTTGCTTGCCGCACTGGAGAAAAATCCAAACGATCAACTTCGGATCGCACGTGACGCCGGAATGCTTCCCGATGCCGTTGCCGAGCAAATCAATAACATTGCGGTTGATATCTTCGGCGATATTTTACTGGAAGATCGCGGCGACGGCAGTTACATTGTGATTGAGGATTATACGGATGCTGTTAAAGGTCTATTAAACAGTTGACAAATAAGAGATTTTACGTTTTCAATATAAAATATAATGCATGGAGTAAAAAGGAGAATGACCAATGGTTTCCTTTGAAAAAAATACACAGCAACTCGTCCCGAAGCGAATATTGAATTCTCTTTTGGCATCTGTCTCAGCCGGCGTCGTGCCACGTGCGGGTGCTCCTTATATCGCTATCGGTCGGACCGATGAAATCGAAGCGTTTCTCTCTGATCTTGAAGCCGTCAGCGAGGGCGGGGGAGGCATGCGCTTTTTGATCGGACGTTACGGAAGCGGCAAAAGTTTTTTGATGCAATTGATACGAGGTTACGCACTCGAACGTGATTTCATTACGGCTGATGCCGACCTTTCACCGGAGAGAAGATTATACGGTAGCGGTGGTAGCGGCGTGGCCACTTATCGTGAACTGATGAAAAATTTAGCATCCAAGGCGTCTCCCGATGGCGGGGCACTACCGAAAATTTTAGCACGCTGGCTGTCAGCGCTGCAAACCGAGTTGATTGAATCCGGCGTATCGCCTGACGATCCGAATTTCAGTACACGTTTGCGGTCATTGGTATTTGAAAAATTGCGTGAGGTCGAGTTTTTTGTCGGCGGATTTGATTTTTCCAAGGTTATCACTGCCTATTTTGAGGCATGGAACGACCCGGATGAATGGATCGCAGAGCAAAAGAAAAGCGCCTGTCTACGGTGGTTGCGCGGCGAATTTTCCAATAAGACCGAAGCCAGAGCAGCACTCGGATTCCCCGTTTCGGTTATCATTGACGACGACAACTGGTATGATTTTCTCAAACTATGGGCGGCACTTGTGCGTTTGATGGGATATCGAGGGGTGGTTGTGTTTATCGATGAATGCGTAAATCTGTATAAGATCGTTCATCGCGTCAGCCGCGAGAATAACTATGAAAAAATTCTGTCAATGTTTAATGACACATTACAAGGGCGAGCGCCGGGACTGGAACTGATTTTCGGCGGCACACCGCAATTTCTCGAAGATTCTCGTCGAGGACTTTTCAGTTATGAGGCTTTGCGCAGTCGCTTGTGTGACAGCCGTTTTTCTCTTCAAGGTTATAAAAACATGATCGGCCCTGTCATTCGGCTGAAACGATTAAGCGATGACGAACTGCTTGCGCTGATCGTGCGCATTACCCATCTTCATGCGCAGAATTATCATTGGGAGCCACGCGTCTCTCTTGAACAAATGCAATCATTTTTGCAGTTATGTCTTTCCAGAGCAGGTGCCGACAGTATGATCACGCCGCGTGAGATGTTACGTGACTATATGACGGTTTTGCATATTCTCATGCAAAATGAAAATGCTGTATTTGAGGATGTTGTCGGTAACACGGTCACGCTCAAGACCGAAAAGCAACTCGAGGAGGAAAGGGAAGCGGAGCAACTTTCCGAACAAAGGTCATCCGCGCCTGCCACTATCAATTTTTGCCCCGAAGATATCGATTTCTGAAAGGAGAGGCGCTATGTCGCAACAAAATGCACCCGAACAAGAAGCCGCGCGAATCTTTGAGCGTTTTCCTGTATTTATCCGCGAATTTATTTATCGCCATTCGTGGGAGTCACTGCGTGCGGTGCAAATTGCCGCGGCACGTACATTATTTGAAACCGACCATCATCTGCTTTTAACTTCTTCTACCGCGAGCGGCAAAACCGAGGCTGCATTTTTTCCCATACTTGCGGATCTTTGGGAAAACCCGCCGCCGAGTATCGGAACATTATATATTGCACCGCTTAAAAGTTTGATCAATGACCAATTCTTTCGCATGGAAGAATTGCTGGAAGAATCCGGCATTGCCGTGACACATTGGCACGGTGATGTTGCCCCCTCGCACAAGAAAAAATTACTGGAAACACCGCGTGGGATCTTGCAGATCACACCGGAATCTTTGGAATCTATGCTGATGAATCGTTCCAATGATATTGTACGTTTATTTTCGGATTTGCGCTATGTCGTGATTGATGAGATTCACACTCTGACCGGTTCGGATCGCGGTAACCAAATTCTCTGTCAATTGACGCGCCTGTCACGCCTGATCGGTCATGAACCGCGTCGTATCGGTCTGTCGGCTACGGTGGGCGATGTAGGGCTGGTTGCCGCTTGGCTTGCCGGTGGCTCAAGCGTTTCGGTCGATGTACCGGTATTTGCCGATGGTAAGAATCGTTGGCGGCTTGGAATGGAACATTTCTACGTTCAAAATCCAAAGGCCGATCAAACTGCAAGTTTTCACGAGCAAACCGAAGATGCGGGAGACAACAGCAAGAGCGATGAAGTTACATCTCCGGATCCTATTACGAAAATAGACGCCGGTTATGAATACATGTATGATTGTGTGAAAGATTGTAAATCGCTCGTTTTTTCCAATTCGCGCGAAGAAACGGAATATTTAACGGCTACTTTTCGTCAAATTGCTGCCGCACGTGGCGAACCGGATATTTTTCTTATCCATCACGGAAATTTGTCGGCTGCCATTCGTGAGGAAGCCGAAGCCAGGATGAAAGATGAAGAAAGTATGGCCGTCACATGCGCCACGGTTACGATGGAATTGGGAATTGATATCGGGCGTTTGGAACGCATATTGCAAAATCAGTCTCCGCACACGGTGTCGTCTTTTTTACAGCGCCTCGGGCGCTCGGGGCGACGTGGACAGCCGCCGGAAATGATTATGGTGTTTCGCGAAGAAGATGCGTTGCCGAATACGCCGCTTCCGCAGTTGATGCCATGGGAACTTTTGCGTGCTATCGCAATCGTTCAACTGTATATTGAAGAGCGCTTCATTGAGCCTCCGAATATTCGTCATATACCCATGAGTCTCTTGTTTCATCAAACTCTCAGCGTGCTTGCCGCATCGGGCGAGTTGTCACCTAAACGTTTGGCCGAGCGTATTTTGACGCTACCTCCCTTTGCCACTGTCAGTCGAGAAGATTATCGAACTTTACTAATTTCAATGATACAGCAGCAATATCTCGAGATGACCGAGGAAAAGGGCTTGATCGTTGGTTTGCGCGGAGAAAAACTGATTAAAAGTTTTAAATTTTACGCTGTGTTTAAGGATAGTGAGGATTATACCGTACGATGCGGCTCCGATGAGATCGGCACAATCACCACCCCACCGCCTGTGGGAGATCGCTTCGCACTGGCGGGACGTGTGTGGGAAGTTGAAGAACTTGATATCGCACATAAACTGATTTACGTGAAAAGCGTGCTTGGCAAAATGGAGGTATCATGGCCCGGGGATTACGGTGAAATCCACACTAAAATCCTTGAGCGAATGCGACGTGTGCTGGAGGAAGACACAATTTATCCGTATCTTAAGGAAAATGCCCGTAAGCGGCTGGAGAGCGCCCGTCACGTTGCTCGTAATACGGGGATGTTACAGCACTCTCTCATTCATTTAGGCGGTTATAATTGGTGCTTATTCCCTTGGCTCGGAACGCGTTCATTTCGCACTTGTCGCAAATATCTTAGGAAGTATGCCAATGAATTGGGAATCTCTTCCATTGAAAACGATGGTTGCAATTATATAACTTTTAAAATGAACGAACCGGATCCGCATGCTTGGATTTGTCATCTTACCGCCAAAATCAAACAGGAGGGTATTGATTGCATGGCCTTGATCGAAAACAGTGAGATACCGATGTTCGAAAAATATGATGATTGCATTCCCGTTGAATTACTTCGTCGCGCTTATGCAACAGATCGTTTGCGGGCAGATGAATTGATTGATCGCGTGATGTGTTGGGAAAAAGAAATGTAAATGGAACAAAGGTCGATGCAATGCATCGGCCTTTTGTCATGTTCTATTCTTTGAAATCATTGGCAATAATTTCAAACAGCAACACGCCGAGGGCAACAAGTGTAAAAGAAAGGGCAATATATTCCACGAGTGGCAAATAGTATAACGCCACGTAATACGGATTATATGTCAGAGTATCTTGAACGACGATGGCAAACGTCGCAACTTGCAATGCAACTGCAAATAAACCAAACTTGAGAAAATGCACCGAAATTGGTGCGAAATGTTTTGTCGGATGTTTCTTTTTTGAAAATTTTGGCATATATGTACTCTCTTTCCGTTATTTTGACGAAAAAAATATTTTTTCACTGCATTTTAATCTTGATTCATTACTTAGACACCACCTATTATACTTTAAAATAAAGGAATTGTCCAGTGCGAAAAGTTGGAAAATTTCTTGCGGTATCAAGGCAAAAAAACGAACACAATGCGTATAAATTGTAAACAATATTTGAATCGCCGTTGCATTTTTTAATATTTTAAGAATTTAATTGTGAAAATCAAGTGATGAGGGAGAGCATTCTTCCTCGCTGTTGATCATATGTTTATACAAACTTTGCAAAACCTTCGTCAAGATCATCAAAAACCGACAAAAAACATTAAAAAAAGAGTAGATAGAACTTGTGTTATAATAAATTTGCGGGTAAAAATGCATCCGGATGCCTTTCCGCTAAAATTTAATGACAGGAGTTACAATTCAATGACTACATTATCACAATCCGAGTTTCTCGCCGACAAATGTCAAAAGAAGTTCACACATCGACATGTGCGTTATCGTTTTATTATTGTTCGCAGTGATGGCAAGACAAGATACGATATCAACGTTATTTACGGATATGAGGGCCTTACGATGACCTTACCATTTCCCGATTATGCTACTGCATATGAAGCCTACCTGCGCATCAAACGCGGAAAAGTCACACCGACCACCTTGGCCGATGTCATCGAAGATATGAAAGTGTGAAGATACGAAATAAAATTTTAACCTATATTCTTTTGTTCTTTCTTTTTGCGATTTTTGCGTTTTACCCTTTACTTTTTTAGTAAGGTATGGTATAATGATGTGGCAACACTCGGCAAGACCCGAGAAAATCTGACAAAAGAGAGGGACAGATGACATGAAGGAAGCGGTATACGCACAACTTAGCGTCATTTATATGAAAGGATGCGAAAAATTCGCAGAGCAGGTTGACTATTATCTCAAGGAATGGCGTAGACAAGATGGTGAGGAGACTTATCTTGCCCGTGTGGATTGCCCCCGTTTCGGAACGGGTGAAGGCAAGGGCATGCTGTATTCATCTATGCGCGGTAATGATGTTTACATTATCTGTGATATCTTCAATTACAGCGTAACCTATAAAATGTATGGCCAAGCGGTTCCTATGAGTCCTGATGATCATTATGCCGATCTGAAGCGCATCATTGCCGCAATCGCCGGTAAGGCAAGACGAATTACGATCATCATGCCGATGCTGTATGAGGGACGTCAGCATAAACGTTCATCTCGCGAATCACTGGACTGTGCTATCATGTTGCAAGAGTTGGTTCACATGGGTGTTTCGGATATTTTGACTTTTGATGCGCATGATGCCCGCATCTGCAATGCCGTTCCGCTGAACGGGTTCGATAATATTCAACCCACCTATCAAATGATCAAGGCGTTGGTTCGTTGCTACCCCGATATCGAGTTGGAAAAAGAGCATTTGATGATGATTTCACCGGACGAGGGTGCGATGCAACGATCGATGTACTATTCTTCCATTCTCGGCTTGGATATCGGTATGTTTTATAAACGTCGCAATTATTCTATTGTTATCAACGGGCGTAACCCAATCGAAGCACACGAATATCTTGGGCGCAGTGTTAAGGGGAAGGATGTCATTATTGTTGACGATATGATCGCTTCGGGCGAATCTCTTATTGATGTTGCGCTGCAACTCAAGGATAAAGGCGCTAAGCGTATCTTTAACTTTGCAACGTTTGGGCTTTTCACCGAAGGCTTTGAAAAATTCGACAAGGCATATCATGATGGAGTAATTGACAAAATTTTTACGACCAATCTGGTTTATCGTCAGCCGGAGTTGCTTGAAAAGCCGTGGTATTGCGAAGTCAATATGTGCAAGTATGTTGCGTATTTGATCGATACGCTCAATCACGATCGTACCATCAGCGGTTTGCTTGATCCCGTTAAGCGTATTCATACGCTTTTGGACAAACATAAGGCAAACCTCAATGACAAAAAACAGGGTTAAATACTACAAAAGCAGGCAGACACGATCATTGAAACGTGTCTGCCTGTTTTAATCAAATTTTCAATTGTTTATTTCAAATTGTTGATGACTTTATTGTCCAACCATTCCACGATGGCATTTTGTTCTTCCGGTTTGACAGCGGCGAAGAAAGGCAAACCGCTCTTCATGTACAAAACATCCTCAATGACGTTCGTGCCGGCACTCCGCAGAATTTCCTTGACATTGTTAGCATAGGCTTCGGTACCATCAACCAGCAGCGCAACATTGGCGGTGCGCTCCTTTGTCAATTCAATGCAAAAACGACGCAGTGCATCCTCCACATCGGATTTACCAGCGATCGCCAATATGACGATGCGTTCCTTATCGCACGAATAAGCAGGGGGGACTTTATCCACGGAATTTTGGGATAATTCGTAGTGCTGCTTGATGAAATTTGCAATGTTTACTATTTTTTTCTTTCCTGTTGCATAGAGTACGCGCATTTTGATAGCCATATGGGGTTATCCTCCTTTGTTTGATAATTACATTGTACCATAAAATCAATCAGTTGAAAAGCCCCCAATTTTAATTTTATCACTTTTGCACAACTTCCCATAACCGTTTTTGGATAAAATGCCAATGCAATTGCGCTTTATTATGTCGTTTCGATTAAATAATGAAAAAATATGCAAATTATGTGATAAAAACACGAAAAAAGGGCAAAGCAAATCCGTTATTTTTGTATAATTCACTATTGATTTTTCGGAAGAAATCATGTATACTATATATATTATTATTTGAAAGGATCAGTATGATGCATAATTTGGAACAGGCATTACAGCATAGTCATACTTGTCGACCGACCGATGCGTCGGTGCTGTCAGTGTGCGCCCGTTCCATGGCCAAAAGCACGGCCGACGCTGCAAAAATACTTTACTGTTTGGCGGATGCTGCTTTTGCGGTGTCCGTTTTTGTGTTTATTAGGGTGTTTACTGCGGTGAAGGATCTGATGATTTTCTGCTTGCGCATCATGGCTATGCCGCCGGAGCAAGTGTTGCGACTGTGCCTTGCCAACCGCTTTTATACCATAATACGTTTTTATGTCTATTGCCTTTACGACAACGAAAGGCAAAACCACCCTCATAAAAGGAGCGCATATTCCTTAGGTTGACACTCAGCATTTCCGGCGTGTCAAACATAAGGTCGGGCGATGGGCGGTTTTGCACAGCAACCGCCCTTTCACTTTGTTTGGTTGAAAAACGAACATTCGTTTTTCATCAAAAATATAGACATCCAAAGGAGAAAAAAATGAAAGCATTTCACAAAATCACAACAATCGCACTCGCATGCCTAATGGTTGCCATGAGCGCTCTCGGATTTGCGTCCTGTGGAAGCAATGACGAATGGCCCATCGATACCGAGACGGGCTTGACCAAGTTGTATATCGGCGGAATCGGCCCGTTGACCGGTGACTACGCCAATTACGGCGTTTCGGTCAAGCAGGGAGCCGAGTTGGCAGCTGCCGAGATCAATGCGGCAGGCGGTGTCAACGGTTTCAAATTGGTTGTCAGTTTTGAAGATTCCCAAGGCGCTCCCGACTCGGCTGTTTCCGCTTACGGTAAGCAGATGGATGAGGGAATGAAGATATCGCTGGGAGGCGTTTTGTCGGGCGAAACCGCTTCGGTTGTAGCTGCCGCTAAGGACGATGGCATTATGCTTTTGACGCCGTCGGCATCCTCCGTTGCCGCCATTGACGGAAACAATGCCGCATTCCGTATTTGTTTCAGTGATCCCGAACAGGGCTATGCTGCGGCGCAGTACGTGAAAAACTACAATCTCGGTACCAAGGTTGCCGTTTTCTATGCCAGTGACAACGATTACAGCGTCGGTCTGTATGAGAGTTTCAATTCCAAAAAGGGTGAATACGGTTTTGAGATCGTACAAACTCAGACGTTCGATGATTCTACCAAGACCGATTTTTCCACCCAAATCGATGCCATTGCCAAGTCCGGTGCAGAACTTGTTTTTGCTCCCATTTACGCCGCGGAGGCTGCTCAATTCTTAACTCAAGCAAAAGGGAAATTGAATATTCCCGTATTTGGTTGTGATGGTTTTGACGGACTTTTGACCAAGATCAGCGACGTGTCGGATGCTAACGGCGTTTTGATGCTGACACCGTTTACCGCCGATTCTCCCGAAACAAACGTTCAAGCGTTTGTCAGCGCGTATACCGCAAAGTACAATGCGGTTCCCGATCAGTTTGCCGCTGACGGTTACGATGCGGTTTATGCGGTCAAGGCTGCGCTTGAAAAAGCCGGTTTGAAGAGCGATGATGTTGATAATTTCAACGAGAGAATTGTCACCGCTATGAAAGAAGTTACCGTGAACGGAACGACCGGCGAAATGTCATGGGAAGATGACGGCAATGTTGCCAAGGCGGCAAAGTTGATGACCTTTGTTGACGGCAAAGTCGTCGCTTACGAAAAAAAATAAAATCTCTTCCGTGCGGAAAAGTAGGGAGCCGTATGCTCCCTACTTCCCGTCGCATGTTCCGTGCGACCCGAAGGGATATGTCAATGTCCCTTCGGGTGACATGGAAAAAATAAAATTCGACAAAGGATGGAATATTATGACAACCTTGATTCAAGCGTTGCTGAACGGCCTATCACTGGGCAGCATTTATGCATTGATCGCACTTGGTTATACAATGGTTTACGGCATTGCAAAAATGCTGAATTTCGCACACGGCGATGTTATTATGGTCGGTGCATATGCGGTTATCACCTCTGTCACTCAGGCTAAAATGCCCGGTATTCTCGGCGTGGCCATCAGTATTCTTGTTTGCGCACTGTTGGGCGTGACGATTGAATTTCTCGCATATCGTCCGCTGCGCAAAGCACCGTCGTTGACCGTTTTGATTACGGCAATCGGCGTTTCTTATCTGCTTCAAAACGTGGCACAACTTGTATACGGAACCGAGCAAAAGGCCTTTCCGGAATTATTCAAGACGATTCCGACGTTGATTATCGGCGGTGTCCGTTTGGAAGGCTCATTGTTGCTTACATTGGGACTGACAGCCGTTATCATGGTTGCTTTAACATTATTTATCAACTACACACGTATAGGTAAGGCGATGCGTGCGGTCTCCGAGGATAAAGAGGCGGCCGAATTGATGGGAATAAGTGTAAACCACACCATTACGGTCACTTTTGCCATCGGTTCTATATTGGCGGCTGTTGCAAGCATATTTTACGGGGCATCTTATACCTATATTCGACCGACCACAGGTGCGATGCCCGGTATTAAAGCCTTTACGGCAGCGGTGTTTGGCGGTATAGGGTCCATTCCGGGGGCTATGCTCGGCGGAATTTTGCTCGGAGTGATTGAACAGATGTCCAAAACTTATATCTCCACCAAATGGTCTGATGCCATTGTCTTCGGTGTGTTGGTATTGGTGTTGGTCATTAAGCCCACGGGTCTTCTCGGCAAGAAGATCAGCGAGAAGGTGTGAGGTGCGTTATCATGAAAACGAACATAAAACAAAAAATCCTCAATAAAAGCACTTTGACACTGGGGGGCATTGCCCTGATGTACTTGATCCTTTGTATCATGGTATATGGTGGTTTTGCATCGCGTCAATTGTTGCTGGTCATTCTTCCTATTTCCTGTCATATCGTTTTGGCGGTTTCACTCAACCTTGTCGTTGGTTTTCTCGGTGAATTGTCGCTCGGTCACGCGGGCTTTATGTCTGTCGGTCTATTCACCGGTTGTCTGGTATCCATTGCCACGGTAGACGCTCTTCCCGCCGCGATCCGAATTCCGATCTCCATGGTGGTCGGAGGTCTTGCGGCGGCGTTGGTCGGCTTGATTGTCGGTCTCCCCGCGCTGCGACTAAAAGGGGATTATCTTGCCATCGTGACTTTGGGTTGCGGTGAAATTATTAAAAACGTTATTAACAACATCCAGATAAAAAGCGGGCCTTTGGCTGGTGTGCTTGACGGCGCTTTGGGCTTGAATACCAAGGCTATTTATTCCAATGTCAAATTGCTTCTGCCGTTTTTGATCATCTTGGTCACGTTGGTCGTGTGGATTGTGCTCAACATTCAGAAATCAAGACACGGAAGAGCGATTATGGCTATCCGCGATAATCGTATTGCAGCTGAGGCAACGGGTATCAATGTCACGTATTACAAACTGATGGTCTTTATTCTCGCCGCCTTTTTCGCAGGTATGGCAGGTGTTCTGTACGGCCATGGTTTTTCCGTCATCAAGTCATCCGATTTCGGCTATAATTTCTCTATTGAACTGTTGATTATCGTGGTGTTTGGCGGTATGGGCAAGGTGCACGGGTCGGTCATTGCCGCAATCATTCTTTACGCGCTTCCCGAGATTGCGCTTCGCGAATTTTCCGATTATCGCATGCTGGCATATTCGATCGTTTTGATCGTTATTATGCTCCTCGGTTCCAATCCTCGATTTATTGAGTGGAAAGAGCGCTTCTCGCTGACCAAATGGAACCAACGTCGCAAAGCCAAGGCGGCAATTATCGACGATGCAAAGGAGGGAAATACCGATGAGTCAAGAGTATAAAAAAGAGGGCTCTCGCATGGTGCCATACCCATCCGGTGCAATCGTTCCCGAGCGCGATGTTCACAAGACGCCGGTGCTGGAGGCGATGCACCTCGGCATTGATTTCGGTGGTCTAACGGCAGTTGACGATTTTTCGCTGACCATTGGTCAGACGGAAATAGCAGGATTGATCGGCCCCAACGGCGCAGGAAAAACAACGGTGTTTAATTTGTTGACCAATGTTTATCATCCTACACGTGGCAACATCATGCTCAACGGCTATTCCACGGCGGGAAAAAGTACACATCAAGTCAATCATATGGGCATTGCGCGCACGTTCCAGAACATTCGTCTGTTTTCCAATCTTTCGGTATTGGATAATGTCAAGGTCGGACTTCACAACTATATGAAAGAAAATATGCTCGCCGCCATGACGCATATGTTCGGATACCGTTCGCAGGAAAAACGAGCCGATGAGCGCGCACTTGAGTTGCTCGACTTTTTCCACATGTCCTCAATGGCCAAGGATGCTGCCGGCAGTTTGCCCTATGGTGCTCAGCGTCGTCTCGAAATCGTGCGTGCACTCGCTACTAATCCCAAAATTCTGTTACTTGACGAGCCTGCGGCGGGGATGAATCCATCCGAAACCGCCGAATTGATGGAAAATATTCGTCGTATTCGCGATACGTTCGGTATTGCCGTTATGTTAATTGAACACGATATGAAACTCGTTATGAATATTTGTGAGGGCATTTGCGTGTTGGATCACGGTAAAATCATTGCCAAGGGAACGCCGGAGGAAATTAAGGCCAATACGCGTGTGATTGAAGCCTACCTTGGCCGCAAGACGGAGGTATAACACAATGCTTCAAGTCAATAATCTTAATGTATATTATGGCAAAATTCATGCCTTGAAAGATGTTTCGCTTAATGTGAAGCAAGGGGAGATTGTTGCATTGATCGGCGCTAACGGCGCGGGAAAATCAACAACACTGAAGACCATTTCGGGAATTTTGCGTTCCCGCACCGGCAGCATTTCATTTATGGATGAGGATATCAGTCATATTGAGCCATATCGATTGATCGGACGCGGTTTGGCTCATGTCCCTGAGGGACGACGCATTTTTTTGCAAATGACCGTGCAAGAAAACCTTGAAATGGGTGCATACACATGCAAAGATAATCTCAAAGCAGGGTTGGAAGATGTTTATGCGCGCTTTCCTAGGTTGGCGCATCGTAAGGCACAAATAGCCGGTACGCTTTCCGGAGGAGAACAACAAATGCTTGCAATGGGGCGTGCCTTGATGAGCCGCCCGAAATTGCTCATGCTTGATGAGCCATCCATGGGACTTGCTCCGATTCTTGTACAATCGATCTTTGGCATGATTCTTGAACTTAAGTCTGCCGGAACAACGATTCTTCTGGTTGAGCAAAACGCAGAGATGGCACTTAGTATTGCGGATCGTGCTTACGTCATGGAGTCGGGCAATATCGTTCTTTCGGGTACGGGAACGGAACTTGCACAAAGCGAAGCAATTAAGAAAGCATACCTCGGCGGTTGATTTCCTCGCTTTTTCATGTTTGAATTTCGAAAGGATATGCTATGAAACAATTTCCCAAATTGATTCCGGATTGCACAATTTTGATCGTCGGTCTCGGCCTAATGGGGAGCGCATACGCCAAAGCACTGTCCCAAAAAGGATATCGAGTGCTTGGTATTACGCACTCACACGAGGTCATTGATGCCGCCTTAACGGACGGTACGATTGTTGTCGGCGACATTGAGGTCAACCCCGATTTGATTGCAGAGGCAAACATCATTATATTTTGCCTTTATCCCGCCGTTCTTCTTGATTGGTTAGAGAAAAACGGCCACCTAATACAACCCGGCACCCTCGTCACGGATGTTACCGGCGTGAAAGGCGGAGTTGTTGACCGCGCACAGAAACTGTTACCGAATGGCGCAGAATTTATCTCGGCACACCCCATGGCGGGCAGAGAATTGATCGGTAGCAGTTTGGAGGTTTATCATGCCGCAACCCCCGATATGTTTCGCGGTGCCAATTACTTAGTCGTTCCAACCGAAACAAACACTCCGGAAGCCATACGACTGTGCGAGCAACTCGGGCAATTACTCGGCTTTGCCGGTATTACTCAATTATCCGTTAAAGAGCATGATCGTATGATAGCATATCTTTCTCAATTGACGCATGCCATCGCCGTTTCGCTGATGTGCTGTGCAGGCGAAGAAAGTGTTGATGGTGAACATACGGATTTGGCTCGTTTGGCGTTACTTACCGGCGATTCTTTTCGCGATCTGACTCGCATCGCTAAAATCAATGATGCTATGTGGAGCGAATTGTTTTTATCCAACAGAACAGCACTGCTGGAGCAAATGGATTTGTTTGCCGCACATTTTTCCGTTATGCGTGATGCGTTAGCCAATGGTGATCGTGAAACCATGCGAGAAATGATGCGTGTTTCCACAGAACGTCGTCATGGTTTTGATAAAAAACCGACAAAGCCGAATTTTTCATTGAAATGAGGAGAAAAAAGAACATGACCTATGAATTTTGTGATAGAGTTCGTATCATTGCGAGCGGAAAAACAGGAACGATTTGCGATGTACACACAGTAGATGGCGAAACTTTGTATATTGTAGATTGTGCCGGTGAGTGCAATAGCGAAGAGTATGAAAATTGCGTGATTACCGTTACGGAAAAAGAAATAGAAAGACTTACCGAAAGAGTGAAATAAAGGAAAAATCATTATGAATATGAATTTTTTGCGAAAATTGCCGATTCCTCAAGAAATTAAGAAGGAATATCCGGTAACCGATGAAATGTCCAAGATCAAGGCTGCGCGAGATGAGGAAATTCTGCGCGTGTTTTGCGGGGAATCGGATAAATTGTTGCTTGTCATCGGTCCCTGTTCCGCAGATGCCCGCGATTCGGTTTTGGAGTACCTTTCCAGACTTCGTCGTCTTCAAGATGTTGTTAAGGATAAAATTTTGATTATTCCTCGAATATATACGAATAAACCGCGCACCACAGGCGAGGGTTACAAGGGAATGTTGCATCAGCCCGATCCCAATGCCCACGAAGATATGCTGAAAGGGATCGTTTCCATTCGTGAACTTCACCGCACCGCACTTGCCGACTATGGTTTTACTTGCGCGGATGAAATGCTGTATCCGGAAAACCACCGTTACTTATCCGACCTTTTATCGTATGTTGCGGTCGGCGCCCGTTCTGTTGAAAATCAACAACATCGTCTGACAGCCAGCGGTTTGGCTATTCCTGTCGGAATGAAAAATCCCACCGGTGGTGATCTTGGCGTTATGATGAATTCCATTCGTGCCGCTCAAACTTCACATACATTTTTGTATCGCGGATGGGAAGTCGTCAGTAGCGGAAATCCTTATGCGCACGCCATTTTGCGCGGTTATACAAAATTTGACGGCTCCAACTGCTCCAACTATCATTATGAGGACTTGCGTCAGTTGCAAGTGATGTACGAAAAAACCGGCCTTGCCAACCCCGCCGTCATTATCGATACCAACCATGCAAATTCGGGTAAAAATTATCTGGAACAGCCGCGCATTGCAAAGGATGTTTTACACAGTCGTCGTCAAAGCAATGATCTTAAATGTCTGGTCAAGGGATTGATGATTGAAAGTTATCTTGTTGATGGCGCGCAAAAATTGATGCCGAACGGCAACTATTGCCATGGCCAATCCATTACAGATCCGTGTCTTGGGTGGGAAAAAACAGAAATTTTAATCAAAGAAATGGCTGAGGCTCTCTGATGGATCATACAACAGAACAAAACAATGACCTGCTTTTGTCGGCGCGGGCTGAGATCAACGAAGTGGATCAACAAATGGCAGAACTTTTTTGCCGTCGTTTCAAAGCTACTCAAAAGGTCGCCGAGTATAAACGCAGTCGCGGGTTGCCCGTATATGATGCGGAACGGGAAAGGGAAGTAATTGCCAATAATGCCGCGCGCATCAAAGACGAGGAACTTCGCTCTTATTATATTTGTCACCTTCGCGCAACAATGGCGCTTTCCCGCCGTTATCAGCATCGGCTGTTGGAAGGAGAAAAAGTGGCTTACAGCGGTGTGCCGGGCGCATTTGCCGCTCAAGCCGCCGAAATGATTTTCCCCGATGCCGATTTAATATCATGCGCCGATTTCCAAGCGGCCTACGAGGCTGTCGAACGAGGAGAGTGTGAATGCGCGGTTTTACCGCTTGAAAACAGTATCGGCGGTGATGTAACACAGGTGCTTGATCTCGCCTATGCGGGATCACTGTTTGTCACCGGTGTATACGAACTTGAAATCGAACAAAACTTACTTGGAATCCCGGGTGCGACCTTAAACGATATTCACGTGGTGGTCAGCCACCCGCAAGCGCTATCTCAATGTGCACCGTATCTTCGACGGAACGGATGGAAGACGGAGGAAGCGGTTAACACTGCAACGGCCGCTAAAACCATTGCCGATACGGGAGATCGAACCATTGCGGCCATCGGAACGAGAGAGGCCGCCGATAGATATGGTTTGGCTGTGTTGGCATCCAATATCGGCAGTGACAATACCAATACTACGCGTTTTGCGGTATTTTCTCGCACGATGCGACAGGCTAAACCGAATGACGGACGGTTTTTACTTTTTTTTACCGTTCGTCATCAAGCCGGTGCACTGGGGCGCGCCATTGAAGCGATCGGCGAAACGGGCTTTAATTTGCGTGCTTTGAAAAGCAGACCGACAAAGAAGAGCAATTGGTCCTATTATTTCTTCGCCGAGGGCGAAGGAAATTTGTCCGACGAAAACGGGCAGCGGATGTTAACGGATCTCCGCCGAGTTTGCGAAAGCGTTCGAGTGCTTGGATTCTACGAAAACGATATCCGCCTAAATACGGATATGATCGATGCATTGGAGAACGATGCGACCTTTGCCGCTATCTAAAGTTAAATGAATACCTCACGTTTTAAACTTTAAATATGATCAATCGCGGAGAAACGATTTATGATTTTGAATGTCCATACCAATTCGGGAAAATATCCGATTTATGTTGAGCGCGGTATACTGGAACGTATCTGCGAATTGATATCTGTCAAAAATCGACGCATTTGTATTGTTACAGACAGCGGTGTACCCGAGCAGTACGTACAAACGCTGGCGTCGCAATGTACAAATCCTCTTATTTATTGCTTTTCGAGTGGGGAACAGCACAAAAATTTTGACACTTTGCGCATTTTGCTCGGTGATTTGCTGAAAAATCATTTTGACCGCAAAGATGCAATCATTGCCATCGGCGGCGGTGTCGTTACCGATTTGGCGGGATTTGCGGCTGCCATTTACATGCGCGGAATTGATTTTTATAACATTCCGACCACGTTGCTCGCTCAAGTCGATGCCTCGGTCGGCGGTAAAACAGCAATCGATTTCGATGGATATAAAAACATGATCGGCGCATTTTGGCAACCCAAAGCGGTATTGATTGATCCTTTGACGTTAAATACTTTGCCGCGTCGTCGCGTTTCGGATGGCTTGGCCGAAGTCATAAAAATGGCATTGACCTGTGATGCCGATTTATTTAAATACCTTGAAGAATTTGATTATTCGTTTATAGGCGATGGTTCAATTGATCTTCCGAAAGCCTTTGATGAAATGATTATCGGCGCATTACGAATTAAAATCGGTGTTGTTGAAAATGATGTGTATGAAGCAGGAGTACGTCGTGTGCTCAATTTTGGTCATACGCTGGGACACGCGATAGAGAGTTGTGGCGGATTCACCGAACGATATCACGGTGAGTGCGTGGCGCTCGGTATGCTGCCGATGTGTAGCGATGAAGTGAGAACGCGCCTCTTGCCTCTACTCAAGCATAGCGGTTTGCCGTATACATTGGAACGGCTTCCTGCATACGAAACTCTTTTGACTGCACTGAGACATGATAAAAAAGCCGCCGGGGAAGTCATTCAAACGATTTATGTTCCGCACGTAGGAGAATTTGCGATGCAGGAGCAAACATCCTCTGAATTGATCAAACTTTTGCAACAAACCGCGACAAAATTGAGAAGTTGATCACAGGAAAGGAACTGATCTCACATGAAAAACACCTTTGGAAATGCCGTATCCGTAACTATTTTCGGCGAGAGTCATGGCGCGGGCATTGGCGTCGTTGTTGACGGATTGGCGCCGGGACTTTCGATAGATGAAGATTTTATTCGCAGTCAACTTGCTCTTCGACGCCCATCCGGGACGATATCTACACCACGACAAGAGCAGGACCGCTATCAAATTGTCAGCGGAGTGCACCATGGCCACACAACAGGTACACCGATCTGTTTCACCATTTACAATGAAGATACGCACAGTAGCGATTATTCGACCGATCTTGCGCGCCCCGGGCATGCCGATTATACCGCACAATGCAAATATCACGGCGCACAAGATGCCAGGGGCGGCGGTCATTTCAGTGGTCGCATTACGGCTGCCTTGGTTGCGGCGGGCGCCTTGATCATTCCTACGTTGCGTGCGAAAGGAATTGAGATCGGGACACACATTTCACGCTGTGCGGGAATTGATGATGCAACATTTGATTTGTCATGCACCTATGATATCGACGCGTTACGCGCCCAAATACAAAACCTCAACAAGTTGTCATTTGCTGTATTGGATGAGGAAATCGGCAGGCGGATGACTGTTGCAATCAATGCCGCTAAAGCCGACGGAGATAGTGTCGGCGGCATTCTTGAAACAGCGGTTGTTGGCTTGCCTGCCGGCTTGGGAGAGCCATGGTTCGACACTTTGGAAAGTATGCTTTCCCATGCATTATTTTCCATCCCCGCTGTCAAAGGTATTGAATTCGGCCTTGGCTTTGATTTTGCGGACATGAGAGGAAGTGCCGTTAACGACCCGTTTCGTATCATCAACGACCGTGTTGTAACAACAACGAACAACAACGGAGGAATTAACGGTGGTATTTCAAATGGAATGCCGTTATTGTTTCGTTGTGTTATCAAGCCGACGCCGTCCATTGAAAAGGTTCAATCAACCGTTGATTTTGTTCGTAGAGAAAATGTGGACTATTCTGTTCGCGGGAGACACGATCCCTGTATTGTCCACCGTGCGCGTGTGGTCGTTGACAGTGTATGTGCTTTGGTATTGACAGATTTGTTAACACAGCGCTACGGTACGGAAGGCTTTTGGCATGAGTAAGCACTGTTATTCCGTTTTACAAATCATCATGATGAGAAAGTAGAATTCAAGCGATGGATAATTACAAGGGGATCATATCGGAATATGGTTGCATTGCCGAGCATTTAGGACATAGTTTTTCAGGGGAAATTCACCGATTGATCGGGGTGGCATTGGCTGAAGAAAAACGCGCCGAACCCTATCATTATGTGTTACAAGAACTGTCGCCGGAACAGGTAGAGCCTTTTTTTCGGTTGCGAAAGTTTCGGGGAATCAATGTAACTATACCTTATAAACGAACCGTTATTCCTTATTTGGATGAATTGACCGACGTGGCACGCGAGATCGGCGCAGTGAATACTGTGATCAATCGCAACGGGCGCTTGATTGGAGATAACACGGATTATTTCGGCATGAAATATTTGTGTTCTTTGGCAGGTATTGAGTTAAAGGATAAAAAAGTATTGATTCTGGGGACAGGGGGAACATCCAATACCGCTTTTGCGGTAGCTAAATACGCCGGTGCCAAGAAAATATACAAAGTTTCTCGTAATGTTCAAGACGGATACTTAACATACGATGATCTTCACCTGCACTTAGATGCGCAGGTCATAATTAACACAACTCCCGTAGGTATGTATCCGAACGACGAGAACTCTCCGCTCCCGGCAAGTGCCCCTCTAAGCGATTTTAAGGCACTTTGCGGCGTTGTAGATGCAATATACCATCCACTGCGCACCGAATTGATCTCGGGCGCTCAGGCACTGCATATTCCTGCCACAGGAGGCTTGCCCATGTTGGTCGCACAAGCAGTTGCCGCTACCGAACGGTTTTTGGATTGTGTTATTTCTCCCGATGTTATTGCCGAAGTTACCTCCGCAATCCAAGCACAAAAGCAAAACATTGTACTAATCGGTATGCCTGCCTGCGGTAAAACAACGGTAGGAAAATTGTTATCCGCATCACTCGGCAGAGAACTGGTAGACACCGACGAAGAATTCACCGCAATGACCGGGAAACGCCCCGCCGAATATATTAAAACTTACGGCGAATGTGCATTCCGCGATGCAGAGGTTGCGGTGATTAAAAAAAGAATTGCCCCTTTGAGCGGCGTTATTATTGCAACCGGTGGCGGTGCCGTTTTGCGCGATGAAAATGTTCGCAGGTTAAAACGAAACGGGAAATTATATTTTCTTGACCGCAATCTCGAATCATTGGAAACGACGCCGGATCGTCCGCTGTCATGTGATCGGGAATTGCTTCATCGTTGCTATGAGGAGCGATATCCGCGTTATTGTGCTGTTTCCGACATTCATCTTAAAATTCAAAACGGTGAGTTTCCGAAGATGACCGCGTCACGTATATTAAACGAAGTTAGGAGTCAAAGAATGTTGATATGAAAATATTGGTCATGAACGGGCCTAACCTAAATCTCCTCGGCGTTCGCGAGCCGAATATATACGGCGCCGAAACCTATACAATGTTGCTTGACAAGATCAATGCGCACGCCTGTGAACTCGGAATTGAAGTAAAATGCGTGCAATCCAATCACGAAGGCGTGTTGGTTGATGAGATACACAATGCGTTTTTTAATCAAACAGATGGTATCATAATCAACCCAGGAGCCTATACGCATACGAGTGTCGCACTGCTTGATGCACTCAAAGCGACCAAACTTCCCACAGTGGAAATTCATATTTCCGATCCGGATACCAGAGAGTCTTTCCGACATATCAGTTACATCCGAACAGCGTGCATTGCAACTGTTGCTGGCCGTGGAACAAACGGGTATTTGGAAGCGATGGATATATTAACGGAGTATTTGATGCACCATGTCAATACGAAAATTTGAAACGGTAAAAGACACTTTTGTAACAGTGTGGAAAGGACATGCTCACGGAAAAGTCCGAATTCCAACATCAAAAAGCATTGCGCACCGTGCGCTGATTTGCGCGGCGCTTGCCGATAAACCGTCTTTGAGCGTCATCAGCAGAGTTCCTTACAACGAGGATATCGATGCAACTTTGGATTGTTTGGAGGCGTTAGGCGTTCATTTCCGCCAAATAGATGAATTTGAAACACACACACGCAAGGTGATCATAGAGGGCATGGGGGGACATTGGCTCAACGGTGATCGCGGCGGTGGAATTTTGCGTTGTCGCGAAAGCGGCAGCACGATGCGATTTATGTTGCCGCTTTGTCTTTTAACTGACTCGGGACGCACCTTGACGGGGAGCCCACGTCTGTTGCAACGCCCGTTGGATGACTACCGTGAACTGTTTTCCAACCGCAGTTGGATACGGGGAGAGATCAGTTTGGATATTGGCTGGGGAACAGCGGTCACCGGCGGTGAATTTCACTTGGAGGGCAAAACCAGCAGTCAATTTGTAACAGGACTGTTATTTATTTTGCCCATATTACACGAGGACAGTACCATTGTTCTCAGCCAAGCACCCGAAAGCCGCTCTTATATCGATATGACCATTGCCGTTATGAAAAATTTCGGTGTTACAGTTTATTGGGAAAATGAAACCACAATTAAAGTTCCGGGTGGACAGATATATTCTCCTGCAGAGATCGTTGTCGACGGCGACGCCTCCGGGGCTGCGTTTTTTCACGCTCTCAATGCCGTTGGTGGTCATGTGGACATTGTCAATGTCAGCGCCGAGGATGACATTTTTCAAGGAGACAGCGTATGTCCTCAACTTTTAGACAAAATTCGCAAGCGAGACAATGATGCGATTCCGGTTATCTCGCTTGCCGATTGTCCGGATCTCGGTCCCATCCTGTTTGCTGTCGCGGCCTTGGAAAAGGGGACGCTCTTTACACATACGGATCGTCTGCGACTGAAAGAAAGCGACCGTGTGGCGGCCATGGCCGCCGAACTTGCCAAATTTGGTGCCGTTGTTGTCACCTCGGATGAGCCTCAATGCGATGTGGCACCTGAAATTCGAGCATTGCTTCCGCATAATCCGAACAACCTCGACGAAAATGATGGATGCGGCGGATGGGTTTTCATCACGGCTCCCAAAAACGGTTTGCATCCTGCAAAAGAAGTGCTTTTGGGACACAACGACCACCGCATCGTAATGAGTTTGGCCGTGCTGGCAAGCGTCGTTGGAAAAGCGACAATCGACCATGCTGCGGCGGTTAATAAAAGTTTTCCGAATTTCTATCAGTGTTTGCAAGAGTTGGGACTTGAAATTGATGCATTTGGGTGGTAACTCTGCTTTGATCGTTCCTCAAATTATACAAAATTTGCATTTTGTATAATTTTGCATCTATTGCTCAGAACATCGGGAATATTCTCTAAGCCCCGTTATTTCTTTATTATTTTTCCCTTTTGAGGACTAAAGATATGAATACTTGCTTGAATTTACCCGGCGATGCCGCATTTCAGATTCCGATTGGATGGGAACGCTTTTTCCGGCGTTATTTGTGGGATGATATCCGAAACCGTGCTGCTTCCCCGGAGGCGGCGGCGTTGATTCAATTTGTGCGTACTGCGTATCAAAACAATGAAATATATCCGCCGTCGGAACATTTATTTCGCGCTTTCCGCGAAACTCCGTTTGATCAAGTTCGAGTGGTGATTCTGGGCCAAGATCCTTATCATGAGCCGGGTCAAGCACATGGGCTGAGTTTTTCCGTCCCGGACGGTGTGCGTCTTCCCCCATCTCTTCGCAACATTTACAAAGAAATATGCGCAGATCTCGGTTTGCCGGAAAATAATATTCCATTATCGGGAAATCTCATCGGATGGGCACATCAAGGAGTGCTTTTACTCAATAGTGTATTAACGGTTCCCCGCGGGCTGGCCGGTGGGCATCGAGGTTTCGGATGGGAAAATGTAACCGATGCTGTTTTGCGTGAATTGAATGCGGCATCCTTTCCCGTGGCATTTATTCTTTGGGGCAAAGATGCTCGCGCCAAAAAGAAATTATTAAATAATCCCGATCATCTGGTACTTGAATCAGAGCATCCGAGTCCGCTCTCTGCTTGGCGAGGCTTTTGGGGATCACATCCATTCTCTGCCACTAATCATTATCTGACAGCGCATAACTGTAAGCCTATCCAATGGATTTGAAAATACGCTTTTCAAGCAAAAAAAATCAAAAAAGGAGTAAGAATATGGGAAAAGAAATATCGGTTACAGAGTTTTCGGACATCGTGCAGGAATTTGCCTCATATAAACTCGGTATTCAGGGCTGTTCCGCCAAAACTGTGGATCAATATTTGCTTGATTTACGTACCTTTTTTCGATTTTTACTTGCCAAGGAATATGGCATTGATCCGGAATCCGATGAATTTTCCGAGATTGATATACGAACGATGGATTTAAAGCGCATATCCGCCATTACAACGGCACAGATCTATGATTTTCTCATGTACACAGGAAATACGCGTGCCAATCAATCGGCGGCGAAGGCGCGTAAGTTATCTTCAATCAAAGGGCTATACAAATATTTAGTTAATAAACGCAATTATTTTGAAAACAATCCCGCACAAAACATTGAATCTCCCAAGCAAAAAAAGACGCTGCCTAAATTTTTAACACTGGAAGAAAGCATTTCCCTACTCGACTGTGTTCGTAACGATGTTGAGTCCAAAAACCGTGTGCGTGACTATGCAATGCTGACACTGTTTCTCAACTGCGGTATGCGTCTGTCTGAATTGGTCGGCATTCGTTTAAATGATTTGGATCCGGAGTTACGTTCGTTACGCGTGATCGGCAAAGGCAGCAAAGAACGCATTATATATCTGAATGAGGCATGCCGTGCCGTACTCGTTCCCCTCCTTCAAGAGCGTACGAGCCCACGTTACGCTAACATAAATACCAAGGCGCTTTTTCTTTCCAATCGTGACGAACAGATCAGTGTCAAAACCGTGCAACATATCGTTTACAAATATCTTGCAATGGCGGGGCTTGAGGCCAAACATTATTCGGTGCATAAGTTACGACACACCGCCGCGACGTTAATGTATCAATCCGGCAAGGTCGACGTGCGTGTGCTCAAGGACATACTCGGCCATGAGCAACTGAATACCACACAGATTTATACACATGTCAGTGATGAGCATATGGAAAAAGCGATGGAAATGAACCCTCTATCCAGCGCGGCCAAGCCGTTGCCAAAGATTTCCGAAACGGATGATCTTGAATAAAAAATCCTATGGTGCGTCGAGAGTTTTTTCTCGACGGCACCATAGGATTTTGCTTTATTGCTTTTGGCATTATTGTTTAAAGTGAAATTGCAATTATTTTATTTCTTTCTGCGTAGCCAAAGCAATATATCTTTCGTTTCTATCATTTACTGCACAATAAAAATGATACACTTGACCGTTTTCCTTAATCACCCATTGCTTGTGTGCATACACATTTTCCCACGCATACTCGCTTTTCACCAAAGGTTGACCTTGCCATTTCTCCCAATGTATTAAATCTTGCGAAACCGCAAACGTATTCCAAGCATTTTTGCCGTCATACATAAAATAAAGCATTACGTACAACCCATCCATTTCCACAATTTGCGGATCACCGTTTATCACTGTTTGCGGAGAGCAATCTTCCACGGCAATGATTGCCCTGTTGCCGTAGCGCTGCCAAGTGTAACCGTCATCGGAAACAGCCAAAAATATACTCTCTCTTCTAGTGGGACCTTTTGCATTGTACGCCATAACGTAAGGATGTCCGATGGTACGCTTTTCGTCAATAAACATATCCGGCTTGAACAGCGTTGTGCTTTCTCCCATACGACAATCTTTGTCGATCGTTGTCAAAATGGGATTTTGCAACTTTTTGTAAGTTTGCAAATTTTCGATGTCATAACAGGTTGCCAACCCGATCCAAAGAGGGTCGGTCTCGTAACCGCAATGTGCCCCGCCTATGTATGCCAATAAATAATTTTCGCCGATTTTTATAATCTCATTACTTGCGCCGAATTTATGATCGATAAACTGCGCATAGCCACCTGTTTGCGCGCAATCCCAGCCGTTGTTTTCCGTAAGTATGTAACCGATTTCTTTCCAATCGAGTAAATTGTCGGAAGTAAAAAGTTTCGTTTTGTACCCGGTGGTGCATTTCGCATCTATTTCTACGCAGGTCAGATAAAACTTTCCCTTGTGCTTAAACACTACGGGGCTATCATAGTAGAACCCATCTCTTTTAAGAACCACCCCGTACTTGTACGGCACTCTTAGTTGTTCGTATACTTTTTGTAACTTGTTGTTGTCAATCATTTTATTTTCACCACACAAAACGAATAATTTTAAGTGCGAATATATACTTATAAGGGTGTCAAAAACAATGCTTCAACACCCTTAATAACGTTCCGTTTCAATATTGGTGGGAGCGGGTGGATTCGGACCACCGAAGTCAGTGACAACAGATTTACAGTCTGCCCCCTTTGGCCGCTCGGGAACGCTCCCATGTCGTATCACAACAGTGTTTATTATATCAAAAAAATTTGGATTTGTCAACCCCTTTTTCGAAAATTTTTCCATGTGATGATAAATTTTATTCACGTAAAAGTACGTAAAGCAAGGGCACCGCTCATTGACGGTGCCCTCTTGATCTTCAAATCACAAATTTATCTTCATTTGTTAATTCCAACAAGTCAACGGCTTTTTCCAAAATTGCTTTTGCTCTATTCAAATCCTCGGGGTGATGCGCGTCACTTCCGCAATAAAACTTACAACCGCATTGTTTTGCAATTCTATAAGGTTTTAAAACAACTTCGGCTTCTTCGTCCGAGAAAACCATATCGAACGAATTCAGTTCAATTCCAACGCCAAACTGTGCCGCTTTGCAAAACAGTCTGTTCATTTCTTCCACCGGGATTTGCCGCAGGACTTCAATATATTCTTCCCTGGAGGGGGCAATCAAACTGCAAGTCAAATGTGCAATTCCTATTTTGTGAAAAGGCAAATCCATCTCAAGCAAGGCGTCCAAACGCCGAATCCATGTATTGGCTCTGCTTACTGCATCTGTCAGATCGTCTTTTGACACGGTAAAGTCAACCATATGAAAATGGGTAGTCGGAATGACGATAAAATCAAATAAACCAAATTTTTCTTTTGATATACCTAAAGTCAAGTTTTGACCAAGTTCGGTTTCACAACCGAAAAGGAATCGAACATCGTCGCTCTGCGGCAACGGAAAGGATGATGATACATGCTCATAGTTCTGGACTTGGTAAAAAGGAGAGACGCCGCTCAACGGAATTGACTCATCCCAAAAGTGATCAGTTAAACATACTGTTTTTAAGCCGTTTTCGATAGCATAACGCAAAATGCGCTCGGGGCTTTGATTCGGGTCATTCGAACAAAGCGATAATTGCGAATGAATGTGCAAATCGTTATCAACGGTGTATCTCATAAATCCATCCCCTTATTTAATCAAAATAGCCCAACTTGTAAAGCAACTCGGCATTGAGCACGGCACCGCCCGCTGCACCGCGGAGTGTATTGTGCGACAGACACACGAATTTATAATCAAACAATGTATCTTCACGCAATCTGCCGACCGTCACGCCCATACCGCCGTAAATATCGCGGTCAAGTTTGGCTTGAGGACGGTTATCGTCTTCAAAATAAGTGATGAACTTTTCAGGCGCATGAGGCAATCCTAACTTTTGTGGCTTGCCGCTGAAACTTTCCCAAGCCTCAAGAATTTCTTCTTTTGTCGGCTTGTTTTCAAATCTGACAAACACTGCCGCTGTATGGCCATCCGAGACAGGCACACGGATACATTGGGTCGTAATGAGCGGAGCATCCGCTTTAACGATTTCACCGTTCTTGACCGTGCCCCAAACACGCAACGGTTCCTGCTCGCTCTTCTCTTCCTCACCGCCGATGTAGGGGATGATGTTGTCGATCATCTCGGGCCAATCCTTGAATGTTTTGCCGGCACCGGAAATCGCTTGATATGTGGTTGCAACAACCTCTTGAATGCCATATTTGCGCAACGGCGTCAGCGCGGGAACATAGGATTGGATAGAACAGTTCGGTTTAACGGCGATAAAACCGCGTTTGGTGCCCAGTCTCTTCTTTTGTGCTTCGATAACCTCGTAATGTTCATCGTTAATTTCCGGAATGACCATAGGAACATCGGGCGTCCAACGATGAGCGGAATTATTGGAAACAACCGGAATTTCCGCTTTGGCATAGGCTTCTTCCAATGCACGGATCTCATCTTTTTTCATGTCAACGGCACAGAAGACAAAATCAACCAACTCTGCCATTTTAGCAATATCGGTTGCATCGTACACGAGCATCTGACGATAAATTTCAGGCATGGGGGTGGTCATTTTCCAACGGTCGCCTACGGCTTCGCCGTAACTCTTGCCCGCGCTGCGCGCAGATGCCGCCAAAGCGGTAACCTCAAAATAAGGGTGATTTTCCAGCAAGGTAAGGAAACGCTGACCGACCATCCCGGTTGCGCCTACGATACCGACTTTTTTTTTGCTCATGATTGTTCTCCTTTTCGGAATAAATTCAATGAAAAATGTTGTAAATATTTTATCACATTTTATGTAAAAATGCAAGAACTTTTGATAAAATTTTCATTTTCGTAATCCTTGACCAACAAATATCACGGGCAGACGGCACTTATGTGTCGTCTGCCCAAAAATAATCTTTCAAATATTACTCTTGCGGGATAAGCACCCCGTAATTTCCGTCACGTCTGGCATAGACAACACACACTCGGTGCGCGGAATCGGTATCATCGCGAAAAACGAAAAAATTATGCCCCAGTAAATTCATTTGCAAAATAGCTTCCTCAACCGACATGGGCTTGAGTACAATTTCTTTTGTACGAACGACTGTTTCCGGATCTTCGTCCTCAATGGCAAAAAATTCATCATCCGGGATCGTCTCACGCAAACGTTTGGCAAGTCTGGTCTTATTTTTTCGAATCTGCCGCTCGATAACCTCCACACACCGATCAAGTGCCTCGCGAAAATCGTCGGCATCTTGTTCGGCGCGGAACACAGTACCTCCGGCATTGATGGTCAACTCAATTCTGGAAGCGCCATGCTTGCGCGATAGCGCAACCGTCGCATCTCCCTCTACAGGGAAAAATTTGTCGAATTTTGCAATTTTTTTGGCAATTTGTGCCTTGGTTTCTTCGAACACATTCATCTGTCTGCCGACTACGTTCAACTTCATGGTGTTTCCTCCTTGTTTCGTTTTCTCCGCTGCATAGCAGGTGTCAGTTTCCGCGATCTCGGATCGCATATTTAATATAGCACATTTTTCGCTGTTTGTAAATACATTATATTAAAATTTATATCATTTGATAAAGTTTGTCAAAACTGCACAAACAATAATGTTCTTCATTTTCACGGAAAATTCAAATTCGGAATATGTTTTAGAAAATTTTTGTTTTATTATCCTTAAAAAACAGCACTGCGATTGACAATCCGAGCAAAATTTGGTAAAATATTATGGTAGAATATTTTTCACCAAGGAGAATGTACCATGGCTGAATATCCTTTCAATCTTGTCGGCAACGAACTGGAAACATATGTCACCAAGTTGCGCGCACGGTTGCTTTACCACGCCAAACGTTATTATATTGACGATGATCCCGAAATTTCGGATTTCGAATATGATTGCATGTACGCCGAACTTTTGAAATTGGAGGAAGAGCACCCAGAACTGGACGATCCGGCTTCCCCCACAAAACGTGTCGGCGGCAAGCCGTTGGATAAATTTGAAAAAGTTACGCATACGGTGCCCATGAACTCGCTTTCGGATGTCTTTTCCTACGATGAACTGCGCGATTTTCTTGATCGTACCAAAGCCGCACTCGGTGAGGAGGCCGAAGCGCCGCTCTATTCGGTTGAGCCGAAGATCGATGGGCTGTCTGTCTCGCTTCGTTATATTGACGGTGTGCTGGTACAAGGAGCGACACGAGGTGACGGTGCCATCGGCGAGGATGTGACACAGAATATCAAAACCATATTCTCCGTTCCGCTCACGTTGCCAGAGCAACTGACACTGACCGTGCGCGGTGAGGTCTATATGCCTCGTCGGATTTTCGACCGCCTCAATGCCGAACGCCAGGGCAAGGGCCGGCCGTTGCTTGCCAACCCACGTAACGCCGCAGCCGGTTCGCTGCGCCAACTCGACCCCTCCGTATGTGCCGAGCGTGCACTTGATATTTTTGTGTTCAACTTTCAAGAGGGAGATCTTTATCTCGATGGTCACGCCCCGAACACGCATACAGAAACGCTGAATCGACTTGAACAATTGGGATTTCACACATTGGAAAATCGTTCGCTCACCGCAAACGCAGATGATATTTTTGCCCATATCGAACAACTCGGTCAATTGCGAGACAGTCTTGCCTACGATATTGACGGCGTAGTCATCAAGATCGACGACCTTGCCCTCCGTCGGCGTCTGGGCGAGGGGACCAATACACCGAAATGGGCCGTTGCTTACAAATTCCCCCCCGAATGTAAGCAAACCAAATTGCTCGATATTAGCATTGCCGTCGGCCGCACAGGTGTGCTGACCCCAATAGCCGAACTCTCTCCCGTACAACTGGCGGGAACAACGGTCTCGCGTGCCACTTTGCACAACATCGACTTCATCTGCGAACGCGGCATTTTGCTCGGCGATGTTGTGACCGTACGTAAAGCCGGCGATATTATTCCCGAAGTCGTTTGCGCCCATCCGAATCAACGCACAGGCAACGAGCGCGAGTTTCACATGCCGACGTTGTGCCCATCCTGCGGCGAGCCTGTTTGCCGCGACGCCGACGAGGGTGCCGCAACTCGTTGCACCAACAGTGCCTGCCCTGCTCAAATCGCCCGCTCGCTGGAACATTTTGCTTCCAAGGGGGCTATGAACATTGATGGGTTGGGTCCGCAAATCATCGAACTTTTGTTGCACGAAAGACTTATTTCCGATGCCGCGGATCTATATGCGCTCAAAGCCGAAGATATTGCTCAACTTGACCGCATGGGGGAAAAATCCGCCGCCAATCTCATCAATGCCATCACCGCATCCAAGCAAGCGGGACTTGAACGCCTCATTTATGCACTTGGTATCCGCAATGTTGGCGAAGTTGCCGCCGAAGCATTGGCGACCCGCTACGGAACGTTGGATGCCTGTATGTGCGCTACGACAGAGGAACTTTGTTCCATTCCGGATTTCGGTACGGTTACAGCCGACTGCGTGGTTAATTTCTTCTCGCATCCGCAGAACATTGCTTTATGCCGGCGATTGGTTGCCGCAGGGCTTGTAACCACTTCCACCGTCGCGCCGCATACCGAACAACTTGCGGGGGTGACTTTTGTATTGACGGGTACCCTGCCCTCTCTCTCCCGCGATGAGGCAACTGCACTGATCAAGTCACAGGGTGGGAAGGTCGTCGGCTCTGTCTCTAAAAAGACCGATTATGTTGTGGCCGGCGAGGCGGCAGGTAGCAAGTTGACACGCGCGCAAGAACTCGGCATCTCCATCATTGACGAAAATTCTTTACTCACCATGTTAGGTCGGTCCACTTCTTCCAAGCAGACTGCGCTCGACCTTAATCCAAGCCAAGATAACTGAGCAACCCATTGTAAATTCCACGGGCAAACAGATCGGGATGATCCCGCATCAGCATTGCGTCTTGCGGATTGGTAATAAAACCAAGTTCGATGAGTACGGCGGGCATTTGCGTGCGACGTAGCACATACAGATTGGTGCGCACCTGCATGCCGCGATTGCGCAGCCCCGTTGAGGTGCTAAGTTCTTGTAAAATGATTTCGCCCAGCGTAAAAGCCGCAGACGGGCGCGCGTAGGCATACGCTTCTACCCCGGTTGCCGCACTGACGTCCGAGGCATTGGTATGCAATGAAAGAAAATAGTCTGCTCCCCACGTATTGGCTTGGTTGACGCGCGCCGCCAAACTGGAAGCCGTTGACGTACCGAGTTGTGTTGTCGGTGACGGCCGTGACAACCTCACTTCAAAATTGCCGTTGGCCAATAAAAAATCCGCAAGAAGTACCCCAATGCGGAATACGACATCTTGTTCACGCAACCCGTTACCCTCCGCGCCTG
>CAZOHP010000003.1:0-37520 GCA_964579815.1 uncultured Lachnospiraceae bacterium | reverse complement strand
CCTTGCCAAGGCGAAGGTGGCGGGTTCGAGCCCCGTAATCCGCTCCATATTCATAGGTCAAGAATATAACCTATGAAAAAAGCCTTGTTTCACAAGGCTTTTTTGTTTTCGTCCCGCCATGTGCCAATCGCTTATTCGTTCGGATAGAGCGTCAGCATATCCTCTTCGGCATTGTAAACGGCAAGAAAAATCTCTTTCGCGCCCTTGCACCCTTGCGATTTCAATTGCTTGGCCAGCCAATGCTCGTCTCGCCCCACGCGGGAAAGATTTTCCCCGATCACCCGCCCGTCCATAATGACTTCCGTGCCGATGTGCGTCGCCTTGACGGCAATCTTCAGATCATCCGGCGTCGCGGGGCGATTCGCCGCTTTGGGAAGAATCGATAACTTCCCGTTGTACTCAAAAACCGCCGTCTGTATCTCGCCCAAATCAAAATACCCCTGCTCCCGACAAAGCAACATGAACTCGGTGAGGTCAAGTTTGGCTTGCTTCAAATTTTTCCGATACAATTTGCCGCCGTCCATCAGAATCGTCGGCGTGCCGTTGATATATTTCCTCGCGCGCGGCCACTTGCGAACCAGCAGATTGAGCAGCAGTGAAATTACCCCGTAAACGCCCAGCGCGATGAGCGGCTTGTAGGGCTTTTCCAACTCCGTGGCCAACTCCGCCCCGATGGAACCGATCGTGATGCCGGAAACATAGTCGAAAAAATCCAACTGCGCCACTTGCTTGTGCCCCATGATTTTGGTAATGACAAATAGCGCCGCCACCGATAAAAGCGCCGTCAATATAACTTTGATTATCTCCATTTTTCCCCCAAAAGTTTTTTTATAGTGTTGGAAACCGCGAGCCGAACCATCCGCGGTAAATTTCGGCACCGAAAAAATCGGCGAAAAGAATTTTGAAAAAAGCATTGACAAACCGCATATCCTGTGGTATAATACTTTCGTTCCGAATAAGGCGCCATAGCCAAGCGGTAAGGCAGAGGTCTGCAAAACCTTCATCCCCGGTCCGATTCCGGGTGGCGCCTCCAAAAAATCCTGCACTTTTGTGCGGGATTTTTGCTTTTTACCTCTGTATCGAGGTCAAAAAAATACTCATAGTCTTCATCAATACGGCGAAAAGGAAACAATCCGCTCTCGTCAATCTCACCAAAAAAGCGACAAACAATTTGTAAAAACTGATAATTGTTGTTTTTCAGCCGAAAAAAGTGCAAAAAAACTCTTGCAAAACATCAAGACGCGTGATATAATGTCAGTAGTGATACAACGAGTATCATGGTGGGTGTTGCCGCGCGTCCTCCCCTCACCGGAGGCTCACGCGGCCGCGCCGTACAATTTTTATATTTCATTGGGGAGGAAAAAACCATGAAAAAAATTTTGACAGTTCTGCTGGTTGCGGCTTTGGCTGTGGTTCTCGCGGTCTCGGCGTCCGCAGAACTCTACAACCCGAACTACTATGCGGCTCTCAAAGTCGAAGAGGGCGCAATCACCGTTGACGGTGCCGTGGACGAAGCCTACGGCGAGCCGATCTTCTACTTTGTTTCCGATGGTACCGACAGTTTCGCCGGTGACTACACCTCGGTCGCAAACTGGTTCTTCACCAAAGCAACCGGTGATAAGGACGACGTCCTCGCGCTGGTTTTGGTGGAAGAGAACTATGCCAAGGGCTATGCCGTTTGGACGGACAGCGCTCTGTATGTTTGCATCGATACCAACATCCTCGGCTGGGATTATCCCGCAGGCTTGCCGGCCGGCAGCATGTGGATGTCTTTCTGCACGCAGTTGGGTATGTTCGATTTCAAGTCGGGCGATAACGTAGACTGGGGTATGGCCATCAATGAGAGCAACGAGACTCTCCAGACCTCGTTCGGCCAGAACAAGAATACATCCGATAAGCAGCACCCGACGCTCAAGAACGGTGACAACGGCATGACCGACCTCAATTGTAAGGTCACCCGTGACGGCTCGCACGTCATCTATGAAGTGGAACTGCCTTTCGTGAAAGTCCTCTCTTCCATCCCGAAGAACGGTGATAGCATGGGCTTGGACGTTTGCATTAACTTCGGTGAAGCAAGTGTAACGGACGGCAAAGGCTCCTGCCTTGCTCAGAAATGCTTGACATTCGTCAATGACGGCGCCGCTCAGGGTTACCACAGCCGCGACATCAACAATGCCCGCCCGCTGTATTTCGTAACCTCTCAGGCTGAGGCCGATCAACTCTATGCGGATAAGGTCAATGCTTCGGAAGTCGCCAAGGATGATCATTCCATCTCCCTGTTCGGCTGTAACGAAGTTCCCGCCGGCACCAATTTCACGCTGGATACGGAAAATAAGAAAGCCGGTTTCGCCAGCCTCTTGCTGATCGTCAAACCCGGCGAGCAGACCATCAACCGCTTTACGCTGGCTACTCCCGTAGACGGCACCGGTTATGATACCCTTGAGTTCGATATGTACGTCTCCGATTTGGCTATCTTCGATGCCCAACTCGGCAGCAACCAACTGGAGATCACTTCTTCCGGCAAGGCAGATGAGCAGGAGATCAACTGGACCGTGGCTCAGATCAAAGCAAAGAATCAGGGTAGCGATCTCGTTGTCGGCTGGAACCACATCGTTCTGCCGCTCTCCTCTGCAAATCCCAATGCCGCGTTTGATATCTCCAACATCAATTTCATCGGCTTCTACATGGTGAGCCCCGAAATCGAGTCTTCCATCGCTATCCAGTTCGATAACTTCCGCTTGACCGACGCTCAGGCAGTCCTTGAGGCCGACGCTAAGGAAGCAGCTGCTAAGATGGATAACCGTATCGAGCAGTTGACCGAGATCACCGCCGATAACTACACCTCGATGAAGATTAAGGTTCAAGGCGCAAGAGCCGTTTACGATAAACTCTCCGACCTGGAGAAGAGTTTCGTCAGCGCCGATATGCTCAAGAAACTGGAAACGGCCGAGGCCGCTATCGTTGAGTTTGAAAACACTCCCGTTGAGCCCGAAAATCCCACCGATCCCGGTACGGATGATAAGAAGCCCGGTGAAGACGATAACAAGCCCGCCGATGATGACAAGAAGCCTGCCGATGACACAAAGACCGATGACGAGTCCGGTAACACAACGTTGATCATTGTGATCGTTGTCGTCGCCGTTGTCGTGATCGCCGGCGTGGTCGTTCTTCTGGTTGTTCGCAAGAAGAAGAAATAAGCGAATTTCGCAACATAACCGTGAGCCTTGAAAAACGCGTTGCGTTTGGGTGAGTAAGGCCGCATGGTGAAATAACATAAGCAGGGGAGATCTCCGTCGGAGGTCTCCCTTGCTGTTTTTCGCCCTCAGTCGTCCTCGCTCCGCCCGGAACGCCCGGAGCGGTCAACCAGCCCCTCGCCGATAATGTAAGCGATCATGTTCGCGCCCGCCATAATGCACCCCGTGACCGTTTCGGCCTCCTCGGCGTTGCCGTCAAACGCAATGATCAGCGCGGAGATAAACCCCGCCAGCGCAACCCATAATTTGCGTGAAGTCAGTTTTTGCTTGATTGTTTCCGTATGTGCTCACCTCCTTACATCATGCCGATCGGCAATTCACAGCGCTCCACGTGCAACTCCACGGCGTCGCTCATGCGGATCGCCCCGCCGAACCCGTCGGATGGGTCCGAATCCGAAATGCGAATGTAAATTTCGTCAAATGCCAAAAGATTGAGCAGTGCCGTCAAGTCGTATGTCGTGCGCGCAAATGCCGTTTTTGTGCTTCCCGCATCGTAAACGGTCGACCATTGCTTGCCGTCGTTTGAGCATTCCAACTTGAGTTGTTGCCCGACCGTCGCCGTCCACAGCACGCGACGCACCAAGGCCGCGTTGGCAATGTGATAGCGGTAAACGGTAGAGCGAACGCCGTCGTTGTAGCGGCAGGTGTCGTTGAGTAAACCGTTCGACTCGTTCAAAAGATACGCTTGCTCGGATTCCTCTCCGACCTTGAACAGATACGTGTAAACGCGGGAATTCAGCGTCGTTGCGTCGCAAGCGCGCCATCGACCGCCGAGTACGCGGAGCACCGCCCCCTCGTCCGCCTCACCGACCGTGGGCAGTAAATAGGGAAGCGTCGCCCCATAGGTGAGATCCAGCGTCACGGGAATGTCGGCCAAAACAGCCCCGCCGTGTCCGTCTGCCGTGTCGGAGTCGGCAATCTTGATATAGAGTGCTTCTGCTTCGGCCAACGGCAGTATGCCGCAAAGTTCGTAATGATCCTGTGTCCCCGAGGATGCGCCTGCGGTGTCGTATAGCGTGAGCCATGTCTCTCCGTCCGCAGATGCTTGCAGTAAATGCTGTTGCGCCAAATGCGCGTGCCACACGGCCGAAGTGATCGCGCCGCTGTCGGTCAAAGGATAGCGATAGATCGTCACCTTGTCTCTGTCGTTGTAGCGAAAAGCCCCCGACGCCGAATAGATTCCAGAGGAATCCTCGGTCAGATAGTTTCGCTCGTCGTCCTGCCCGACCGTGAACGCATAGCGAATGTGCTTGGTCGCCGCGTGCTTGCTCATCTCGGATGCGTGATCGATGGCCGAAGCGACCTGCGTGGCCAGTTCATCTGTCCGCCCGGATGCTTCCGCAGCTGTCGCCGTTGCCGCTTGCGCGGTGCGTAATGCATCGTCGGCTAAGCGTTCGGTACTGTCCTTGCTTGCTCGGAAGTCCTCAAGCGCCTGCACGGCCGATGCGGCGGCGGCCTTGGCCTCAATTGCCGCCGTTTGTGCCCGATCGCGGTATTCTTCGACCGCCTCCGGCGCAATTTTCTTTTGTGTGTCACTGCAAACGGACGGACGGCAGGGAATCAACGCCGCAGTCGTCGTGCGCAGTTCGCCCGCATAAACCCCCACCTCAAGCGACGGAGCCGAAGTGATCGGCGGCACCGGGCATGTGTCCCCGATAAAGTCAATATCAAAATAATTGTCGTTCCAAATAAAACGGGCGGTTTTTTCGGCATATTGCTTCCATTCATCGTCAAACGAGAAAATGACGGAATAATCGTTGTTGCCGCATACGATGGCACCGTCGCGTCGCGCCGCTCGGGCAACTTTGTTACGAATCGAAACATGAAGATTTGGCATATTGTTCCTCCTATTTGAAAAATATAGTTGACGAACGAGCGGAAACATGGTACAATAAGGTTGTCCGGACAGGTCTGACCGTGCCCGCTCTTCGCGTGCGTAGCTATCGCATGCTGCATCTATTATAATTCACTTTTGGTGAAATGTCAAGAAGAAAATTCATTTTAGGTGAATTTTCCGCACTATATCCAATGGTATGCAATTCACTTCTGAGCATGTTTGTGGAAAAAGGAGACGCTATGTTCTGGGAAAATTTTTGCGAGTTGTGCCGCAAAACGGGAAAAACGCCGACCGAGGTCGTTCATGCCTGTGGTATTGCGACCGGCTCGGTGACCAAATGGAAAAACGGCGCGTTGCCCGGCCGCCGCAGTCGGGAGCGATTGTCGGAATATTTCGGTATCGAGCCGCATGTGCTGTTTGAGCCGCAGAGCGCTCGTTTGAACGCTGTGCGTATTCCCGTGTGTGGCGATGTGGCAGCCGGGCCGCCCATTGATGCGCTGACAGATTCGGATGACTTCGAGGAGATTCCCGCCGATATGGCGGCAACGGGTGAGTTTGTCGCATTGCGTATTCACGGCAACAGTATGCAACCGCGCATGGAAGACGGTGACATCGTCATTGTCCGTATACAGCAGACCGTTGAGGACGGTCAAATCGCCGTCGTGTTGCTTGATGAGGGCGACGGTAGCGCAAGTGCTACCTGTAAGCGCGTCAAGATCATGAAAGAGGGCGTTATGCTCCTCTCGTTCAACCCCGATTACGAGCCGATGTTTTTCTCGGCTGCCCGCTTGCGTGAGACGCCGTTGCGCATCTTCGGCCGTGTGGTCGAACTACGTGCCAAATTCGATCAATCAACCTAAAATAATCAATGTGGAGGAAACGAAAATGACATCTCAATCGATGCTCCCCCCCGAAATGTATTGCTTGCCTACCGTTTTTGCCGTGGAAGATCGCTATACCATTATGATCCCGTTCACTCGCGAAGTTTTGATGTCCGTGCGCGTCGGCGAGCGTGTTTTTTATGACCATTCTTGCGGCGTGATGCGCTCGGGCAAACGTATGCATCGCGTCGAACTGCCCATGGATGTGTTGGACGCAGCGGGAAAATATACCGTGCTGTGGCGTAATATCATCGAGCGTAAGCCCTATTTCCCGACGAGTGAACCGGAACAATCACTGACGATTGCTTACCGCCCGTTGCCGACAGAGGGGACGATCAATATTTATCAGATTGCCGATGCACATAATATGGTAGCCGAGCCGGTGGCGGCGGGGCGTTACTTCGGCGATGCGCTACATCTGCTCGTACTCAACGGTGACATCCCCAACCATAGCGGCGCGGTGGAAAATTTCAATGCCATCTGTGAGATCGCCGCCGCTTTGACAGGCGGCCGTTGCCCCGTCGTTTTTGCGCGCGGCAACCACGATACACGCGGCATCCATGCCGAGGACATGCCGGATTATATTCCCACCTGCAACAACCGCACTTATTACACTTTCCGCCTTGGCCGTGTCTGGGGATTGGTTCTGGATTGCGGGGAAGATAAAGCGGACAGTTGCGCAGAATACGGCCATACGACATGCTTCCGGGAATACCGCTTGGCCGAAACCGACTTTATCCGCTCGGTCATTCGCCGCGCATCTGCCGAATATGCGGCCGAGGGTGTGGATTTTCGCCTTGTGATCAGCCATATTCCGTTTTTCCGCATTCCCGAACCGCCTTTTGATATTGAACAGCCGCTTTACGGCGAATGGGTGCGCCTGTTGCGCGAGCATGTGAAACCGACGCTCAGCCTGCATGGGCACACGCATTTCGTTCGCGTGGTCAAGCCCGGCGATGCGGATGATCACCAAGGGCTCGGCTGGCCTGCTGTCATCGGCTCGGCTCCCACGTTCGCCCCGGAACCGACTTATATCGGTACGGCGGTGGAATTGCGCGAGGACGACGTGACTGTCACTTTCAATTCCGATCGCGGAGAAACCGTTAAGCGTGTTGAACTGTAAAATATGAATGCAAAGGAGAACATAACTATGAGTGTACGACTTCGTCAAGTCCTTGGCGGTAAAGAGGACAATTATTTGATCCCCTTTTATTGGCAGCATGGGAATCACCGCGATCGCATCCCCGAACAACTGGAGCGTATCTTTTCGACCGGGTGCCGAGCCGTTTGCGTCGAATCCCGCCCGCATCCCGATTTTTGCGGCGAAGAATGGTGGGCGGATATGGATATCATTCTCGATATCTGCCAAAAGCGCGACGTGAAAGTCTGGATCTTGGACGATAAACGTTATCCCACCGGTTATGCCAACGGGTTGATCGAAAAAAAATATCCTCATTTGCGTCAATGGACGCTGATCGAGCATCATGTCGATGTCATGGGACCGATGGCCGATGCCTCGGTGCTGGTCACCCCTTCGACGCCCGACGAGATGCTGCTTGGCGCGGTTGCGTACCGTCGCTCGGGCAACGGTGAGGAGTTGACGGGCGACCCCATCGATTTGCGTCGCAATGTCAAGGGCGGTTATCTTTATTGGGATGTTCCCGAGGGGTGCTATCGCATTTTCCTGATCTATCGTTCGCGCCGCGGCATACGTCCGAACGCGATCGATATGATCTCGGCCGCTTCGACAGACGTGCTGATTGAAGCGGTCTATGAGCCGCATTATGCTCATTATGCCCGCCACTTCGGTCATACGTTTGCCGGCTTTTTCTCGGATGAACCTCAACTTGCGAACGGCTTTTTCGGCAATCATACCGAGGATTACGGTGTATATGACCGACGTATCGGTCAAGACGGGCTGGCGCTTCCCGTCAATGACGAATTGCTTGCCTTGATGAGCGAGGCTTTGGGAGAAGATGCCGTGCCGTATCTCGGCGAGTTGTGGTATCCGAGCGATCACGCACCGCATACCCGCTTGGCCTACATGGACGCCTTGACACGACTTTATCGCGAAAACTTCAGCCGCCGCGTGGGGAACTGGTGCCGCGAGAGAGGCGTTGAATATATCGGACATGTGATTGAGGATATGAACGCGCATGCCCGCATGTCGTGCGGCGCAGGACACTATTTCCGCGCGCTGGACGGTCAGGACATGGGCGGAATCGATATCGTGTTGCACCAAGTCATGCCGGGCTTTGCACATGTTTCAAGCGCCAGTATTTGCTCGGGCGGTGTGGTCGATTCCGAGTTTTATCATTACGTTTTGGCAAAACTCGGCTCTTCGATCGCACATCAGAATCCGCGCATGAGGGGACGTGCCATGTGCGAGGTGTTCGGCGCTTACGGCTGGGGCGAGGGTGTGCCCATGATGAAATGGCTGATCGATTTTCTGCTGGTGCGCGGTACCAATCATTTCATCCCTCATGCCTTTTCGCCGACCTATCCCGACCCCGATAGCCCGCCGCATATGGGAGCCGAGGGGCATGACCCGCAATTTGACGGTTTCGGAGCCCTTATGCGCTACACCAATCGTGCCGCGCATTTGCTATCCGGCGGTCGCCATATTGCCTCCGTGGCTGTGCTTTATCATGCCGAGGGCGAGTGGATGAACCCCCGCGGAACGGCCATGCTGACTCAAGTGCCGGCGCGCGCGTTGTATGACGATCATATCGATTTTGATATTGTTTGCGGTGATACACTGTACGAGAATGCAACGGTCGAGCAGGGGAAATTACACATCGGTGAGGAAGATTTCGGTGCATTGATCGTGCCGTGCGCACCGCAGTTGCCTGCCGAGTTGACCGTTCGTCTGAACGAGTTGGCCGCCGACGGACTGCCGGTGCTGTACGTGGGGGCACTGCCTCGCGGCGCGGTCGGGCGTGCGCTTCCGGTGTCCGATTTAGCTGCTGCGGTACGTGAACTGGGTATTTGCGATCTTTCGGTCGACGGCGATTTCCCGTTGTTGCGTGCTTACCATACTGTGCATGACGACAGCCATACCATCATGTTGGTCAATGAAGCGTTTGCCACGACTGTCGATACGGTGCTTCACCTACCCGAGCAGGTGCGCGGCGATTACGCTGTGTTGCGCTTGACGGAGGATATCGTTTACCGCGCACATACCGATGACGGAACCGTTCCCGTGAAACTGTTGCCGGGACAGTCCGAGATCTTGGTGTTCGGGGATTTGAGCGACTTGCCTTTGGGAGAGCAACCGCAAGCGCTGACGCCGCACGAGTTGACTCCCACTTACACCGTGGATATTGCCCGCTCGGATGATCTTGACGTATGGGAGCATCTGACGGTGACAAAAGAATTGTTCAACGTGACGGCTTCCGATTGCCTGCCCGATTTCTCCGGCAAGATGCGCTATGTGTTCCATCTGACACAGGAAGAGCCCAATGTCGGCGCCGTGCTTGATCTCGGCCGCGTGGGGCAGTGCGCGCGCGTCTATGTCAACGGCGCAAATTGCGGCATTCGTATCGCCGCTCCCTACCGTTTTACCATCGGTACGCATCTGCATGCGGGGGACAATACCGTAACTGTAGAGGTTGCCAATACGTTGGTCGGTCAGCATCGCGATTGCTATTCCGCCTTTTTGGCATTGCCGCCCTCCGGTTTGCTCGGTCCCGTTGTGTTGGAAGAATAATAAACGAAATGGTGGAACTTATGACGGTTGCCGAGATTGAGGCCAAATTGCGTCTTGCGGGGATAGAAGAATGCGCCGAGGAGGCACTGTTGCTTGCCGCTCATGTGACGGGAGTGCCATCCGAGCGGTTGCGCATTTCAAGGCATGAGCCGTTGAATGATCCCGACGGTTTGCTCTCGCGTGCCGTTGCCCGCCGCGAAGCCCGCGAGCCCTTGCAATATCTGCTCGGCACTTGGGGCTTTTGGCGGCAGGAGTATGAGGTCGGTCCCGACTGCCTCATTCCTCGCGCCGATACCGAAACGTTGGTGGATTATGCGGTCAAGCATGCACCGCGCGGCGGACGGGTGCTGGAGCTTTGTACGGGGAGCGGTTGCGTTATCGTTTCCTTGCTTTGCGAGCGAAACGATCTTTCGGGCGTGGCGGTGGAGTTGTACGAAAATACGCTTGCCGTTGCCCGGCGAAATGCCGCGCGTTATCATCTTGACGGTTCGCGATTGACTTTTGTGCGGGGAGATGTGTTGAGGGGTGATTTTCTCGGCGCGCTCGGCCGGTTTGACATGATTCTGTCCAATCCGCCCTATATTCCGACGGCGACGATCGATACGCTGGCCGAGGAGTTGCACTATGAGCCGCGTGCGGCGCTGGACGGCGGGACCGACGGCCTTACATTTTATCGCAGAATATTGCAAGACGATTATCGCGCCGCATTGCGCGAGGGCGGTATCATGGCCTTTGAGATCGGTTACGATCAAGCCGAGGCGGTGCGCGCGCTGGCGGCGGGTGCACATTGTGAGATTTTGCGTGATATGAGCGGGCAAGACCGAGTCGCGGTGGTTACCCGGCCGCATATACTGGCGTAACACATTCCATGATACGAAGGAGAGATCAAATGAATATTGTCGTATTGGCGGGCGGCTTGTCGTCCGAACGTGAGGTGTCACTGACCTCGGGAAGTTTGATTGCCAACGCGTTAATGGCTGCGGGACATCGCGTGGCCTTGGTGGATACTTATTTCGGTATCGATGTCCCGCACGATATTGATTCGTTGTTTCGCAACGATACCAAATATGAGTACAGCGTAACATGCGAGGTGCCCGATCTTGTCGCATTGCGTGAACGGAGCGGGAACGGAAACGCGCTGATCGGCCGCGGGGTGTTGGCGCTTTGTCAATATGCCGACGTGGTGTTCAATGCCATGCACGGCGGCATGGGCGAAGACGGTACATTGCAATCATGGCTGGACTGCCACGGTATTTGTTATACGGGTACGGGCGCATTGGGAGCGGCGTTGTCGATGGATAAAGATGTGACCAAACGCCTGCTGGGGGATGCCGGCATCGACACGCCTGCGGGTATTGCGATTTGCCCCGACCGCGAACCGGACGCGGCGGATCGCGTGTTGGCCGAAGTGGGGCTCCCTTGCGTGGTCAAACCCGCAGTGGGAGGGTCGAGCGTGGGCGTTTCCATGGTCGACACCGAAGATGAACTGCGTGCGGCGCTGGCGAACGGTGCAAACGGTGCTCAATACGGGCGTCGTCTGATCGTCGAGCGACGCATTGAGGGACGTGAGTTGACCGTGGGCGTACTGAACGGCCGGGCGCTCCCCCCGGTCGAAATCATTCCGCATAGCGGTTTTTACGACTATCACAACAAGTACCAGGGCGGTTGCGCGACCGAACTGTGTCCCGCCCCGCTGACGGGCGAGCAGACGGCGCGCTTGCAAAACGTGACCCTGCGCGGTTTCGAGGCATTGCGGTTGGAGGCTTATGCGCGTTTTGATTATATCATGGACGGAGCGGGAAAAATGTGGTGCTTGGAGGCAAATGCTTTGCCCGGCATGACGCCGACCAGCCTGCTCCCTCAAATGGCCGCTGCCGTTGGCATGGATTATGTCGAACTGTGTCAAACAATCGTGAATATGGCGCTTGAAAAAAGCAAAAAAACCATGTAAAAAGCGACTTTTGATCGCATCGGTGTCTTTTTTGGCCCAAAGTATGCAAAAGTCGCATGTTCGCTCTTGACTTTTCGGTCGCGGCAGAGTATAATTAAACGAGGAAGAATAAAACTTGCCAAGGAGGCAGTTATGGCATTCAATGAAAAACAACTGAAAAACATCGCGACTACCATTCGCATGGATATCCTTACACAGACGCACAGCGCGGCCTCGGGTCACCCGGGCGGCTCACTGTCCATAGCCGAGATTATCACCTATCTTTATTTTGCCGAAATGAACGTCGACCCCGCAAAACCACAGGACGCCGATCGCGACAGATTTGTACTGTCCAAAGGGCATGCCGCACCGGCGCTGTACGCCGCACTGGCCGCCCGCGGGTTCTTCCCGCGTGAAGATTTGACAACACTGCGTCGCGTTGACTCGCATTTGCAAGGACACCCGAGTTTGGGGCATCTCCCCGGTGTGGATATGACGACCGGCTCGCTGGGGCAAGGTCTCTCGGCCGCGTGCGGCATGGCCATGGCCGCCAAACTGACAAACAAAAATTATCGCACGTATGCCGTCGTCGGCGACGGCGAGAGCCAGGAGGGGCAAATCTGGGAGGCGGTTATGTTTGCCGCCCACAGGCACTTGGATAACCTGTGCATCGTAGTGGACTGGAACGGCCTGCAGATCGACGGTGAGGTTGAAAAAGTGCTCAATCCTACGCCGTATCCGGAAAAATTCGAAGCGTTCGGTTGGCATACGATTTCAATTGACGGGCATGATTTCGCCCAACTTTCCGCTGCTTTTGCCGAGGCGAAATCCGTGAAGGGCAAACCCACCGCCATCATTGCCAAAACGATTAAGGGCAAGGGTGTTTCCTTTATGGAAAATCGTGTGGAATGGCACGGCGCCGCTCCCAAGGATGCTCAATACGAGCAGGGAATGGAAGAGTTGCGCGCGCAGTTGAACGATGAACGTTGAACGTTTATTGAAAAAGAAAAGAGAAAAGGTAGCCGGTGGGCTACCTTTTTTCTTTTTCAAATACAAATACCGTCATGGCCACACCCGTGTCCTGCACGAGGATGTCACGCGGCAAGCGAGAAAATTTGACTGTGACATATAGGTCGCCGCCCGCGCCCGTGAGATTGATCATCTGAATGAGATAAACCACCCAGAACCAATTCGTCGGGACGAGGACATTGATGACGGCCAGCACCGCCCCCCAGATGACAACGGGCGCGAGCGCGATGAGGAGATAACTTTTTTTGTTGAAATAGGCATCGCTGCCCGCAAAGGCGTACATGCCC
This sequence comes from uncultured Lachnospiraceae bacterium, assembly GCA_964579815.1. Lineage (GTDB taxonomy): Bacteria > Bacillota > Clostridia > Oscillospirales > CAG-272 > SIG644. The sequence continues at coordinate 24,593 of CAZOHP010000003.1, read as the reverse complement.
GTAAAGCCGTAGCGCGGTCTGACGCCGCTCAGCGCCCTCATGAAAATGCCGTGCACAAGTTCGTGCAAAACGATATAGGCAATCATGCCGACGATGATTGTGCCAAAGCGCAACGCGTAGGCGCCAAGGCCGTCTGACATGTCAAACAGAGTGGATATGGGAACAAACGGGAGAGCAAGCGCGAGCATGACAATGCCGATGACCGTGCCGATGATGTTGACGAGCAACATCAGCCGTTTGTTTTTTTGCAGATCGATCGAGAGAAACGGCTCGTAGCCCTCGGGGAGAACGGTGCAGTTGTTCATGTGTCGCTCCTTTACTGTGCCTTACCGTACGCGGCGAGCGCTTTTTTGTCGCGCGAGGTCAATTTGACCGATTCGCATTCGGTCTCGTTGTCGTAAATGCGCAAAAAACTGTAAGGCGTGCTGTTATAATTCACCCGTTCGATATAATAAAACTCCGCGGTGATGTCGACCGTCGTTTCGGGGTCGATCGTGATGCCGTCAAAGATGTATTTGCGGTAGTTATACAAAGTTGTTTGCGCACAGGACGGTTCACCGGTGGCATGGTAGCGCGTTTCGTATTCGTCGCCGTTCTCGCGGTCGTCGGGGGTCGGATCGGTCGTCACGACCAGTGTGACGTCGGCCACGATGTCACCGCGCGAGGGGATTTCGTCCTCCTCCAGTTTGAAATCGGTGGCGATGTGGCGCAGGGTACTGTTGTTGTAGCGAGTCAAGATCTGAATTTGGTCGGCTTCGGGAATGAAAGCCGTCTCACATACCCAAAACAGCCCCAGAGTGCCCTCCGAGCGCTCTTCAATGGCCAATTTGTCCTGCGTTTGTGTGTAGACGGTCAGCGTTTCCCCCTCGGCAAGGTAGGCGTTATAGGTGGCATCGTTGACAAGCAGACCCTTGGCCGTGCGCGGGATTTTCCCCGAAAGAAATACACGCCAAAGTACAAGCGCGATGATACCGAATACAATGATACGGAAAATATAGGAAAACACGCGGCTGACGATTTTGCGTCGGCGGCTTATATGTCCTTCGGAATATTCCCGCATTTCGTTTTCTGCGTCCATGGATTCTCTCCTTTTCTCGGTTGTTGTATTTTTATATGCTTAAATGCTTAAGCGTAAACGGTCGAGTGCGTTTTGCAGAATGATCTGGGCGCTGAGAGTGTCGATCACCTGCTTGCGTTTCTTGCCGTGCGTTCCCGTTTCGTTGAGAAAGCGAGAGGCGGCCATGGTTGTCATGCGTTCGTCAAGCAGCAAAATCGGCACCTCACCGACGCGCTCGTCGAGCATGGCGGCAAACAATTTGACGTGCTCCGCGCGCGGTCCCTCACTGCCGTTCATATTGACGGGCAGACCGACGATAATACCGGCTACGCCGTGTTCGCGAGCCGCCGCGGCGACGGCATCGGCTGTTTTGGTCATGCTACCGGGGGCGATGGTGCAAAGTCCCGAGGCCAGATAGCGGGAGAGATCCGAGACGGCCAGACCCGTGCGGACATCTCCGAAGTCAACGCCGAGCAAACGGCCCGGGTTTTGCTTGAGTTGTTTGATATCATGGATGAGCATGCGATATTTTCTTCCTTTCAGAAAGATTGTTCGCCCGCAGTTAAGCGGATGATGAGAGAGATGTCATCGGGTTGAACCTTGGCCTCGTGCGCGGCGCGATTACGGCATTCTTTGCCGCATACGGTGCAACGGTGAATGATGATGTAACCGCGTTTACGGTCCGGTTCGGCACGGACGGGCATCATGGGAGCCCCGCAGGGATTGGCGCGGTCTCCGGGAAGAATGTCAACATGCAATGACCATAGGCAAAAGGGGCAATGGTTACGCGATGTGTAGCCCAGCGGTTCAACCTGTCGACCGCAATGGGCGCAGATAAATCCCGCATCGTTTTTGGTAAACCGTTTTTGTTCCATCGTATTCCCTCCGCTGTATTCCTATGCTATATTGTACCATGGATGCACCGGAGTGTCAAGAGAACGTCGGAGAACAGATGTAACTTTTTTGAAACGACCGGGGTGCCGAACGATCGGTGCGCGACTTGTTTTCTCGGCATTTTGTCTGTTTTTCTTTTCTTGATTGGGCCGAAATCAAGAAAAAACCGAAAAAAGAAATGAATTTTTTATAAAAAACTTGACAAAGGGGAAAGTTTTGTATATAATATAAGTTGTCATTGTATAAAAGCGAAAACAGCCTTGTGCTGTCCGCTTCCGATCATCGAACAAGGAGGAAACAAAAATGCTCAGAACCTATCAGCCTAAAAAGCGTCAGAGAAAAAAGGAGCATGGCTTCCGCAAGAGAATGAAGACCGCTGACGGCAGAAATGTTCTCAAGAGAAGACGTGCAAAGGGCAGAAAGAGACTGACCTACTGATATCGGTCGTGCCCCGCACACATGAAAGTTCCGATTGCCTCAAGTGCACCGTGGTCTTACACTGTATTTGCGGCATCGGACTTTTTGCTATGTATTCATTCGCGTCCCACGCGCCCCGACGGAAGTTGACACACGATCAATGCAAACCAAGGCAGAGCAAAAGGATCAAAGATCAAATATGAAATTTGTCGCCATTCGCGAACACCATCTTTACAATAAAGCGTACAAACAGGGCAGCCGCTATGTCGGTCAGACGGTGGCCGTCTATGTGTTGCGCGATTTCGCGGCCAAGCGCCTGATGAAGTCGCACCCAATGAAGGTGTACGTCAATCGCATCGGCCTTGCCGTGTCAAAAAAGATCGGTTCGGCATGCGTGCGCTCGCGTGCCAAGCGTATTATGCGCGAGGCCTATCGTGCCATTGAGCGCGAGGGAAAACTGAAAACAGGCTATCTTGTCGTCATTGCCGCAAGAGGAGGAATCTGCGGCAAAAAAATGCAGGATGTTGAACGCGAGTTGCGCCGCGCTTTTGCTCATTTGAAATTGTTCAACGGTGACAGTGAAAGCACAGCCGCGCCGAAACGATGAAGTGGCTGTGTATTTGGCTGATCCGCTTTTATCAGCGTTGCATCTCTCCGCTGAAATCACGTCCGACTTGCCGCTTTGAACCGACTTGCTCGGCCTATGCCGTGGAGGCTTTTCAAACGCGAGGCTTTTTCGTCGGCTTGTGGCTGACGATTTGCCGCATTGCGCGATGCAATCCCTTTTGCCCCGGTGGTTATGATCCCGTTCCGCAACGAGGGACCGCACGGCGAAGAAAAAGCAAAAAAACGATCAATGACACGTCTTTGGCGGATGAGCCGAAACTCATCTGCGAAGATTATGTTCTGCGACGCGAGCGCAGACAAAGCACTCACTCGCATGATTCGGGTGAGTGAACGAACGATGACATGTCGCAGCACCGCGCGACAAATGCGCAAAATGGGCGGTGCAAATTCCCAAACATTCAACGAAAGGGAGTTTTTGCGTGGAGCGCGTGTCGCGCTTCCGCAAAACGGTGAAACATGAAAACAATCAACAAAATCAAAGGCGGGAAAATTCTCGCCATCGCATTGCTGGCCGTGTTGCTCTTGACGAGTTTGGTCGGTTGCGGTTCGTCGAGCGTGACGATTTCGGCTCCGACGGTAGATGCCGACGCGTTCCTCGATTTGGACAAGACCGAGTGTTCGATGGACGGTGCTTCGCTCAAAAATTTGGCCGAAATGCTCGTCGCGACCTATGACAAGGTCGATAGTACCTACAAAACCCCCGAAATGCTCGTGGCTGCTTACCGCGGTTACGACATGCTTGCCGAGAATTTCGATGATAACATCATTGATCCCGACGAAGCGGGAGAGCCGAACTTGGAGGCTGTTGTCAAACTGCTTGACAAGGCCAAACTGGTCAGCAGTGTCGACGATCGCGCCAATTTCGATTATTCCGGTATCAATGCCGCTGATGTTCGCGTGATGATCAATTCCATTCAAACCAATGTGGAACTGGACGGCAAGGGCGGTTTTTGGGATACACTGCTCGGCTGGATTGGCGCGGCGCTCGGCTGGATTACCAACACTTTGGGCGGCGGATACTATATCATCGGTATTTGTATCTTTGCCATTTTGGTGGAAGTGCTGATGTTGCCGCTGGCGATCAAACAACAGAAAAGTTCGATCAAGCAGGCCAAACTGCGTCCCAAGGAAATGGCAATTCGCAAAAAGTATGCCGGCCGCGATGATCAGGTGACACGCCAGAAAGTTGCGACGGAAATTCAAGAGTTGTATCAGCGCGAGAATGTCAGCGCGGCCTCGGGATGCTTGCCGTTGCTCATTCAAATGCCCATCATCTTGGCTTTGTACAACATCGTGGTCGATCCGTTGCACTATGTGCTGGGGCAAGCTTCGGGCATGTCCTCGGCTCTCGGCCTTTACTACTCCACCGCGCGTGCGGCGGGAGGTTTGGGTGCAACTGTAGCGCAGTCAAGACGGGGGACGATTGAGATTCTGTCACGCATCGGCGACCAACTGGAGGGTATCCGTGACTTCATGCTGTTGAGAAACGGTGAAGAGGTCTACGGGCGCATGAGCAATATGACTATTCCCAACTTTACGCTGGGCGGTATCAATTTGGGCGAGATTCCCTCATTTAACGGGACCAAGATTTTGCTACTCGTTCCCGTACTCACTTTTGTGGTCTACTTCCTGTCAATGCGACTGACCAAAAAATTCACCTATCAGCCCTCCAACATGACCGGTGTGGACGAGCGCCAAGCGGCCTGCTCCAACTGGATGATGGATATTACGATGCCGCTGATGAGCGTGTATATTGCTTTCGTTGTGCCCGCTTTGATCGGTATTTACTGGATGTTCAAGAGCATCATCTCAACGCTCTCGCGCTTTGTGATCAGCCGCGTGATGCCTTACCCACAATTTACCGAGGAAGACTATCGAGCCGCCGAACGTGAGTATGCCGGCAAGGCGCCGCGTCGCCAAGAGGCGGGGCAGTATGCTTACGGGCGCGACACCAAGATGGTGGGCGGTAAGCCCAAGTCGCTCTTCCATATGGATGATGACGACTATGTTGCCCGCATAGAAGAGGAAGAACAAAAAGAGGCCGAAGAAAAGGCGACCGATGATGCAAAATCTGCGGCCGAGAGTCGGCTGGACGGCGCGACGATCAAAGAAGACAGCCGCCCTCGCAACAACAAGAAAAATAAGGACGGTCAATGATCGCCCCCGCAAATTCTGATATGACGAATGGAGAATGATTGTGAGAAAGCAAGTTACGATTACGGCAAAAACGATGGACGAAGCGCTGGAAAAAGCGGTGTGCGAATTGGGTGCGCCGAGCGTGTCCGACATTGAATACAAGGTCATTGAGGAGCCGAAGAAGGGATTGTTCGGCATCGGCGCTACGCCGGCTGTGATTGAGGCGACCTATCAGAAAAACGGTGTCGCACTGGCACTGGAATTTCTGACCGAACTGACCCGCAACATGGGGTTGGATGTGACCATGGAAGTGCGTGATGGTACCAACGGAGATAAGATCATTGCGATCGACGGTGACCACGCCGGCGTGCTGATCGGTCACCATGGAGACACGCTGGACGCTTTGCAGTACCTTTCCAATCTCGCCGCCAATAAAAAAAGCGAAGGCGAGAAGCGCGAGTATGTCAAGATTACCATTGACGTGGAAAACTATCGCGCCAAACGTGAAGAGACGCTGCGTGCGTTGGCACGTCGTATGGCGTCGCGGGTGTTGCGCTACAAAAAGAGCGTGATGCTCGAACCGATGAACCCTTATGAGCGTCGCATCATCCACTCGGAAATTCAAGGCATCGAGGGAGTTTCGACCAACTCAATCGGGTCGGAGGACAACCGCAAGGTCGTCATTTTCCTGGATGAGAAGTCCGAGGCCGCTCATCGCCCTCACCATGAGGTTGAGGAGGATGAGATCCTGCGCGACTTCGGCGAAGATTTATATTAAGGGATAGAAAAGGCGGGGGAAAAACTTTTTGAAAAAGCTTTTCCCCCGCGATTCGTCATGTGCTTTGGAGAAACGTCCCGACAATCGACTATCGATCATCGACTATCGGCTATATAAGGAGAATGCTATGGAACTACTGGATACCATTGCCGCCATCAGTACACCGCACGGAAAGGGCGGTGTGGCATTGTTGCGCGTCAGCGGAAACGATGCGGTTGAGGTCGCGTCACGTGTGTTCTGCCCCAAGAACGGTCGGTCGCTGGCGCAAATTCAGCCGCGCACGGCCACCTACGGGACAATCTACGCTCCCGAGGAGGGAACGTGGTTGCCCGTGGATGACGGGATTGCAACTGTATTTCGCGCTCCTGCTTCGTTTACGGGCGAGGATACGGTGGAGATTTGCTGTCATGGCGGTATTTTGCTTACGCAAACGGTGCTGAGCGCCTTGCTTGCGGCAGGTGCCCGCGCCGCGCGAGCCGGAGAATTTACGCGCCGCGCGCACATGAACGGCAAATTGGGGTTGAGCGCCGCCGAAGCGCTCGGTTCGCTCTTGGAAGCGGGAAATCGCCGCCAGATGACGCTGGCTTACGGTGGGCTCGGCGGTCAATTGGAGGCGCGCAGCCGCGCTTGCTATGAGCAGTTATTGCGCGTCATGAGTTCCGCACTGGCCTGTATTGATTTCCCCGACGAAGATCTGGCCGAAATGAGCCGAGATGAGATGACGGAAACCGTTCAAACCGTTTTGCGTGACCTGAAGGAGTTGGCCGCAACCTATCGCACGGGGCATGCAGTGGCCGAGGGAATTCCGACTGTCATCTGCGGGCACACCAATGTGGGAAAAAGTTCGCTTTACAATCGCATTTTGGGGCGCGACGCGGCGATTGTGACCGATGTGGAGGGAACGACGCGCGATGTGTTGTGCGACGTGGCAACATTGGGAGACGTGACGCTGCGGCTCTATGACACGGCAGGTCTGCGCGAAACGGATGACCGCGTGGAGCAGATCGGGATTGATCGCGCTCGCGCCGCGCTGGAATGTGCGGAACTGGTTTTGGCCGTGTTTGATCTTACCGAACCGCTCTCGGATGACGAGAATGCGCTGTTGCATACCCTTGCCGATTATGCCGCGCGTGGCGTGCCAATCATTGCTTTGCTCAACAAAGCAGATGCGGTTTGCGATGCGACTGTGGCAGATCGCGTGTCGGCCGTTGTACACCGCACCGTGGAACGCGTCTTGCCTATCTCGGCACAAACCGGCGAGGGCATGGAGGAACTTATTCGTGAAATCAATACGCGGTTTGTCGACGGCGCGTTGGATCTTCGTCATGACGCCATCATTGCCAATGCGCGGCAGCAGGCGGCCGTTGTCACTGCCATTGAGGCGTTGCACCGTATGCTGGATGCGCTGGAACACGGCATGCCGATCGATCTTTGCTGTGTTGATTTAAGCGCGGCGATGTCCGCATTGTCAGAACTTGACGGTCGCGAGGTCAACGAAGATGTGGTGAATGAGATCTTCAAAAATTTTTGTGTCGGTAAATAAAGAGAGGCGCTTGCCGCTGAGTTACCTTTGCGGCGAGCGCCTTTTTGTTTGTTGTTTTTTCGACGAAAGTGTTTTTCGGAAAGAGTTTTCACGCGCGGTTACGGTTCAAAGTGCTCTGCCACTTCTTTGAGAAGTTTGATGACCGGAAGGTGCTGAGGGCAGGCGGCTTCACACTGGCCACAACCGATACAATCGCCGGCCTTGCCGAATTTGGCGGTCAGACGTTCGTAGTATTCGCCCTGAGGAGTCCATTTTTTGCCGTCAGCCTCTTGGCGATCTGCGTTGTAAAGGGAGAAATAGCGCGGAATGGCGATGTTTTGAGGACAGCCGTCCACGCAATACGCACAACCGGTGCAGGGGATAACGACCGTGGAGTTGATGAGTGCAACGGCCTGTCGGACGAGTTGTTGTTCCTCGTCGGAAAGTGGCTTGAAATCGGCCATATAACCGGTGTTGTCAAGCAATTGCTCCATATTGCTCATGCCCGAGAGTACCATTTTGACGCCCTCCAATCCGGCGGCAAAACGGATGGCCCAGGATGGGATGGACGCGGTGCTGTTGTACGATTTGAACAACTTCTCGACAGCGGGGGGCACTTTGGCCAGCGTACCGCCTTTGACCGGCTCCATGACGATGATGTCAACGCCGTGGCGACGTGCTACTTCATAGCATTTGCGTGACTGGATGCCCTCGCTTTCCCAATCCAAATAGTTGAGTTGCAATTGAACGAAATCCATATCGGGTTGTTCGCTGAGCACTTTTTCGAGCATTTCGGCGCTGTCATGGAAAGAAAAACCGAGTTGTCGGATGAGTCCCTGTGCCTTTTTTTCGCGAGCCCAGTTGAAGCAATCATATTTTTTGTAGATCTCGTAATGATCCATGCCGACGTCGTGAATGAGATAGTAGTCGAAATATTCAACGCCCGTTTTGGCGCGTTGCTCATTGAAAATGCGATCTCTGTCTTCGGCGCATGTGAGGAAACTCGCGTGTAATTTATCGGCTAAGGTGTAACTTTCTCGGGGGTACCGCTCCACAAGCGCTTTGCGGATGGCGTTTTCGCTCTCGAAACCGCAATACATCCATGCGGTGTCGAAGTAAGTGAAACCACGCGCGAGAAATTCATCGACCATGCGGCATGTGTGCTCGATGTCAATGCTTTTGGGGTCATTTGGGTCGTGCAACGGTAAACGCATCAGACCGAAGCCGAGTTTTTTGTCGTTCATTAAATTCATATTATACTCTCTTCTCTGTACGATAATATCGCGTATGCTCAGATGTCGTATTCTTCGATGGCCAAATCTTTGACGGTGCGATGGAAAGTCGAGCCATCGGGGCGGGTAAAGTCGCGCTCAACGTCGTGGCCCGAATAATTCATGGTCAATATTTTGCCATAGCGTTCGGCGGTGTAAACGCCGTCCAACTGACCGTCCGAGGGATAATAGCCGTTTTCGTTTAGGAAAGCGGTCATGACATCGCACACCTCGCGCTGCACGGCGAGAAGCGTGGAGGGCGTGTTGCTGACTTTGAAGTTAGACGATGTTCCGGTTTCTTCCGCTTTGGCGCCCAGCGTACCGCGAATGAGCAATGACTTACCCTTGCCGATCGTCTTGCCGTTCTCACCGAACAACAGACTCAAATAATCTTCATCTCGGTCTAAGTCGCGCAAGGTATCCAAATTGATGCCGATGAGCAAGCCGCCTCTCTCCGCAAAGTCACGGATGGCTTGCAAAGTTTTTGTTTTGTAGTAGCCGTCCATGGTGATGATGAGCACACGCAATCCATCGAGAATGCCGTCGGCGATGGTCGTGTCGCAGGCAAAGACATAGTCGGTATAGTCGCGCAACAATCCGAATGTGCTGTGCATTTGCCCCATGCGTGAGGGTTGAAGGACGATGGGCGTGTCGGGGTAAAGCAGACCGATCTCACGCTTGATGCCGCCCTCGTGCAGATATGCGGCGTTGTTTGCAAAATTGTTGACGCGGTCTTCGTTGCCCAAAAGGTTGCCGTAGTAATAATGCAACGATTTTGCGCCTGTGGCGGCCGCATTGTAAACGCGGCAGACCACGCCTCGCTCGGTCACTTGCCCTGCGGGTTCAAAACTGAAATAACCGCCGTAATAAGTGGAGGCAGAGGCAACCCAGTTGGTCACGACGAAATTATTTTGATAGTTGGACGCCTCGTTGGTGATACGCACGCCGCCCCCTACCTCGGCGCTGATTTTGCTTTGCTGAGCAAATTCGGAAGCATGCCAAGGTTCGGCGGCACCGCCCGTGCACAGATACAACTCGGTGTCGGGGAAATACTTGCGTGCCGTTTTCATCCAGAAAGAGGCATATTCGGTCATAGAAGAGCGGTACCAATCGATGAAGTCGGTCCAATAGCGGCGCTCTTGAATTGTTTTCGGTTCAAACACCCCGGCATGTGTAGGCTCGCCTATACGAAACTGCTCGGCGTCCGACGTTACGTGCGGCGGGGTGACGGAAGCGAGCGTTGGAACACGAATGCCCCAAGCGTTTTCAATGTTTTCCGGTGTACCGTATTTTTCGGTGGCAAAGCGGATAAAGTCTTTGCGTGCGAAACGATCGCCGCACCAATAGCCGGAATGGGTGTGATAAAAACCGGGAATCTGCTTGGTGATACTGCTTGAACCGCCCCAAACGGGAACGATAGCCTCGCCGAAGTCACCGGTGATACCGAACAGCAGCCCCTCAAAGATTTCGGTGTCCTTATAATGTTCGGCAAAAGCCTTGAGAAAACGCTCCACGTAATGATAGAAACGCTTGTCCCAAAACGTTTGGACTTTGCTCTCGATATTATGTTCCATGCAAACAAGGCCTTCAAATTCGCGGTGCTCGCGATACCAGTCGGGCAGGGAATAGGCGGGGCCGGCGATGAGAAAAGGCAACCACTTGAGCCCGGCGGCCTTGATTTTTTCGACTTCGGCATCCCAATGCGAGAAATCCCACTCGCCCTCGCCACGGTTTTCGCAGGTCTGCCAAGTGACGTACTGCTCGACTGAGGTGACGCCCATATGGTGCAGTCTGCGCAGTTCAACGGAATTGGAAGTCGGGCCGATTCCGACACACAATTCTTGACCATCGGGAACGCGAACGTTCATTTGTTCGATTTTTTTCTCCCAGCCCGCTTCGGAAGTCTTGTAAACCAGCACGTCGCGTTCTTCGTGGACGACGCCGTCAAGATCTTTGACGCAACGGAAGCCCAATTCGTCCGTGGCACCGCTGAGTTTGAAACGGCGAGCGATGCGAAGATCTTTTTTTAACGAATAAAAGCAACCGCCGCGAGCTACGCGCGAGCCCCCCCAACCGTCTTTGAATACCTCTGTGTTATGCACCGTATCGTTATAGCTGAAAAACCAATCTTCCACCATTTGATAAACATTGCCGGCCATATCGTAAAGGCCGTAGCCGTTGGGAGGATAGGTGGCAACGGGGGAAGTGTACCGATAGCCGTCATCCGACATGCTGTCACGCCATGTAAATTCGCTGTTTTTGTCGGCAAAATTGGCCAGCGAGCCGTTGGGCTCCTCTTCTCCCCAAGGGTAGGTGGGGGCGTTCAAACCGCCGGCGGCGGCAAATTCCCATTCCGCCTCGGTCGGCAGGCGTTTGCCGGCCCACTTAGCGTAGGCTTGGGCCGCTTGGCGGGAAATGTTGACAACGGGATAATCGGGATAGTTCAAAAAATAATCGGGCATATCGAGCCAACGCGGCGATGCGGGGTAAGGATGTCCCGTTGCATCGCAAAAGGCGCGAAATTCGGCGTTGGTGACAAGTGTCTCGTCCATATAGAAAGGCGCAACTTCCGCTTCATGAACGGGCTTTTCTTCCCCATATCCTTTTTCCGAGCCCATGAAAAATTTTCCGCCGGGAATGTAAATCATTCTTTTACCGTCTTTGCATGATTTGAACTGTTCCATGTTTGCCTCCAATATTGATATGATTTTGTGTGGCCGTTCGGTTTTCCCGCCTCGGTTGACGTAACTATAACATATTTATCGGTCCTTGTCAAGCGTTTTTTGTAATAAAATACAATTTATTTCGAACCGAAAAACAAAAACAAAAACAGTAAACAAAAAAAGAGCGAGTTACCAACTCGCTCTTTTTTTATTTTTCCGCGCCGGGCTCCGATGCTCGGTGACGGCGCCACAAGACGGTGTTGACGAACAGCAAAGCAATGCCGAACACGCCGATCAACATGCACAGTCCGACAAGCAACCAAAGAGGTTTGTTCGATGGCTCTTGTGTCGGCGACGGAACATCTTCTTGAGGGTCGCTTGCATCGGGCAGATTCGACGGCTCTCGGATGCGATATTGTATCGTGACGGTCAAAGGAGAAGCGGGCATACTGCCGCTGAGCGCGGACGGTTGCTCTTCCGACATGGTGTAGTCGGTGAACGACAGCGGTGTCAGCGTATAGGGCTGGCCGTAGAGCAATGTTTGCCGCGTTTGTTGCAGTAAAGTTCCGTCCGTTGCCACATGCAGAACGGTCAGGGTGTAGGACGATCGTTCATAAACCACCTCGATCGACTGCGAGTGTGTCAACTGCGAGAGTGTGATCTCGCCGGAACATGGTTGGTAGCCCTCCAGAGGCCTGGGTGCGCGCGAAAAAGTCGTTCCGTAGCGCACCGTGACTTCCTCGTCATCGGCCAATATCACCCCGTCGGTGTCAATATAGCGCAATGTTAAGGTGAAATAACGCGGCGTGTAGTGATAGGCAAGCGTGAGATTTTCCACAATGCCGCTGCCCTCGGCAAAGTCGGTCGGGCGAAGGTATCCGTCCAGCACGGGAAGTTCCAAGCGATAATCGCCGCCGTAGGGAATATCGTTGAGTACCGGCGGCTCGCACAGGGCCTGCCCGTTTTCGTCAAGGCAATGCAGTGTCACCGACAAACGGCGGACGGAGTAAACAAACGTGTGTTCGGTGGTAGCGCTTGTGACATGTTCCAGTTCCAAGTTGCTTTGAGCCGAATCGATGAGATAGCCCTCGACTGCCGGGGCGCTAAAGGAAAGTGAACTGCCGTAGGCAACCGCAAGGCGTTGGGAGGGAAGAACGACGTTTTTTTGTTCGTCGACGAAATGGAGTTGCACACTGCATTGGGTACGATGATAACGAACCGTTACCGTTGTGTCGGCGGCAATGCCCGTGACGACAACGGTTCGCTCGTCCGCCTCGTGCATGTCCACCATGGGAGAGGGGACTGTCGTTCCGGAACCGAAAGTCAGCGTTCGCGTGACGTTCGGCGCGACGGTCTCTCCCGTGTCGGCGTTGATGTAGACGACGGTCAATGTGTAGGTGGGTCGTGTGTAGGTGGGAACTCGGGCGGTGAGCGTGTCGTTACCTTGCACGGCGGCTACGCGCACGCACAGCATTTCCCACTGTTCCGAACTTCCGGTGTATTGCAAGCGCTTCAGCAAGGTGCAACCGCGCAGGGCATGCTCGCCGATATAAGTTAAACTTTCGGGCAAGGTGACGTCCGTCAGGGCGCTACAACCGTCAAAGGCGTAGGCGCCGATGACGGTGACGGTATCGGGAAACGACAGTTCCGTCAGCGCGGTACAGCCGCGAAAGGCGGCGTCGGGAATGCGTGTGGTGCCCGGCGCGATGTAGACCGTTCGAATCTGTTCTGCCATCGGTTGCCATCCCGGAGATTGCGTGCCGCAGTCGGCGTATATGCGCAATTCGCCCGTATCCGCCTCAAACGACCAAGCGACCTGTCCGCCGTATCGCCCAACGTAAATTTCGGCGCTTGCCGTCATGGTGAGCAGGACTAACCACAGGACGAACAGGCACACGATTACGCCCGCGCGGAATATTTTTTTGCTTTTTTCTTTTGTATTCATGATTGTTTCACTTCCTTTCGGATTTTGCTGTCGATGTCATTATATCAGCCGTTGTGTGCGACTTTGGGCGAAATCCGTCGTATGGAGGCGGCGGGGCCGAAAAATTGTTCGACAAAATGCGAACTCGGAAATCATGCGGAAATGCTCGGACGAAAAAATGCCCGCTGTTTTGTGATCAAAACAGCGGGCGCGAGACATGAGTGGGAGTCACTGCCGCACGGGGCGGAAAAATTGGTAAAGCGAGCAGGGGAGCATGCCGTTGTAAAGTTTGCGAACCTTGTCGGCACGGCGACCGTACAGTCGCTCGAAATATTCACATGAGGTCAAGATGTAGATTTGCCACGGCTCGAAAGTTGCAAAGTGTTTGCCTACGGCGCGATAAAGTTGTTCGACTTCGGCCTGTGTCATCATTCTCTCGCCATAGGGCGGGTTACACAAAATAGTACCGCGGCACGGAGGTTTTTCGATGGTTCGTGCGTCGGCGGTGAAAATGTTCATGCAGGGCTCTACCCCCGCGCGCAGTGCGCATTCGTAGGTCATATCGGTCATAGCCTCGTCAATGTCGGAGGCTCGGACCTCACAGTCCGCGTCCTCGCGTACGGCGGCTTTGGCCGCATCGCGTACATCTTGCCATAAGGCGGGACTCAGTCGGGAAAACCGTTCTCCCGCGAAAGTGCGCCCCAGCCCCGGCGCACGATTTTGCAAGATCATGGCTGTTTCGATGGCAATGGTGCCCGAACCGCAAAAGGGATCCCAAAACAGTATATCGGGACGGGGACGAGCGGTCAATGCCATGGCTGCCGCCAACGTTTCGCGTAACGGAGCCGCACCTGCGTGAGGACGATAACCTCGCTTGTGAAGCGCTGCGCCGGAAGTGTCAATGAGCAACATCGCTTCATTTTTGAGCAGGAAAAATTCGATGGCATAGGTCACTCCACTGTTCTGCTCGAACCACTTGATGCCGTAGCGCGCGGAGAGCGCGTCTGCCACGGCGCGGTTGACGATCTTTTGGCAAGCGGGAATGGAGGTTAAGGTGCTTTTGATGCTGTGTCCGCTGACGGGAAAAGCGTCCTGCTTGCCGATCCACGCGGACCAGTCAAGCGCACGTGTGCCCTCGTACAATTCATCGAACGTGGATGCATAAAAATGTCCCATCAAGATAAACACGCGTTCCGCACAGCGCAGATGGATGTTGGCGCGGGCGATATCCCGTTCTTCTCCCTCAAAGATCACGCGCCCGTCCATTGTTTTGATGCGGCGAAGTCCCAGCGCGTCCAATTCCTCGCCGAGCAGATGCTCAAGGCCGAACAGGCAGGTTGCTACAAGTTGAATTTTCATATCATTTCCTCAAATATCGTTTTCGTGGGGGGCGCGCCCCGAATGGCAGGTTAAATAGAGCAGTTGGTAACGCTCCGAAACGGTGCGCAGCAACCGATGGGCCCGTCGGATGGTATCGTCGTCCATGTTGGTGAACGGGTCATCCAAAACCAAGAAAGGACGGTTGCCCTCATACATGGTATCCAGCAGAGCCAGGCGCTCGCACAGTGCGATCAAATCACGCGTGCCGACACTGAATGCATCGGTATCCCGCCCCGCTCCCGCCGCCCGCATTTTGACGCGGAATTGTCCGTCCATGGTGAATACGGGGGCATCACGCCCCGTTAAAAGTTGCATATAATGTCCGAAACGCTGTTGCATGGTGGAGAGATATCGGCTTGACAGATGTTCTCGAGCAAGTTTAAGGTATTTTTCGGCCTGCAGGATTGCATCAAGATTGCTTTTTTGTTCTTCCAGTATCGCAAGACGTCGCGCCTTTTCGTTTTCCGACTCGTCTAACTCATCTGCCTCGACGCGCAACCGTTCGGCGGCTTGTTGCTCGCGCAACAGCGTCTGCGACCGGAGCGACAGTTCCGCTTGCAGGGCGTCGCGTGCCGTTTGCAGTTCCGTTTCGTCTGTTGTTTCGGCCGATTTCAACGCGGCGCGATGTGCTTCTCCCTCAATGTCGTATTGCTCGCGCAACCGGGCGAGTTCCTGTTGCTTGCGATCATAGCGTGCGATACAGTCCGACAGTACCACGCGCTGTTCCGTCAGTCGGCGTAGCGCTTGTGCGGCGTCGGTGGGGGCATTCGGCATGGGAGCAAGCAATGTTCGGATGGTTTCCTCGGCGCGCTTTCGCACTGCGTTGCCGCGCGCGACGGATTCGGCTTGCTCGGCCTGCTTGGCGCGCAGTGTACACAAACGCCGGGCATCGGCGTACACGCGCTCCACTTGCGACGGCGCATCCGTCGGCGCGGGGCAGGGCAGTCCCGAGAGCAGTTCTTTCCAAAGCGATGTGAAACGCGCATCGTGCTCGGCGGCGGTGATGCGAATTTCCGTTGCGTGAATGTCGTTTTGCAAAGTTGCGATTTCGCTATCCAGCCGAGCGGCCTTGAGTATCGATGATTTGACCTGCGTGGTGCGGCGACCTTTTTGCCGTATCGCGATGATGGCAGTACCGATGGCGATTGCTACACCGACAAAGAGCAACGGTAACAGAAATATTCCGCCGATCATCAGCCCGAGTGCGATCAGTGCGGCGCAGATCAAGGCGAAATTTGCGGGGGCGCGGCCGACGGTGGAGTCATCGATCTCATCGCGTGCGGCTGTCGCTTGCCCGAGGCGATTGTTCAGCGTCTGTCGCTCTCGGAGAAGTTCCTGTAAGCGATCTTCCGTGAAACGCGCGGACGCATTCGGCGATGACGCAAGATTTTCGGCAAGCAGTGCGCTTCGGCTGCTGTCGACAGCGAAACGGCGTAGCGTCTCCCATTGTTCCGGCGTGGGGATTTTGTTGCCGAAGCGTGTTTGCAGAATTTGCAGTTGTTCGATCTCGTGTTCATCCGGTATTATGCTTGAGATCAGTCCGGTTGCCGCGTCGCGCGCGGCCAGTGCCTCCTCCAGTGCTCCTATCATGGCATCGGTGGGAACAGTTCCGCCAAGGTCATGGCGCAGTGCTTCGATTTGCTTGCGCAACATTGCCTGCTCTTGTTCTGCGGCCGCCATGCGATCCTCGATGGCTTTGGCCTCGCGGGCGCGATGCAAAGCACTTTCTTTTTCTTGCAGGACGGCCAACTCGTCGTTGATTTGCTTAATGGCGCGTTCCGCTTCGTCTATGCGGCGATGTGTGGCGGCGAGCGCGTCGCGCGCGCGCTGACATTCCTCTACGCGGTTTTCCAACACCGCAAGAGTGTCTTCGCTATCGGCAATGGCGCCGCCGCGGCCGCGTATATGAGCGTAATACTGACGGCGATGCTCCAATGCCGTCATTGCAATGTCAAAATTTCCCAGATCATCGGCGACGGCATCCATATGGTTGAGTTTGGCATGGATGCTGTCCATGCCGTCTTTCGTCAACTCATCGGGGCGCTGAGAAATATAAGCCGAGCGTTCGTAAGCGGCGATTCCGACGCCGAACAATCGCTCGCCCGGGGCTACCGCCCAGTCCTCGCGGACCGCCTCGCCTGTTTCCAGCGACAGCACGGCGAGCGTATCATCGGATTCCTTTGCGCCGAACAGACGCTCAATGCGGTAGGCCTTACCGTCGATTTCAATGTCCAAACTGCCGCCGTATGCTCCACCTTGCCAAGGCGTATAGCGCTTGCGCTCGTTTTCGATGAGCGAGCGACGTGTGGTCACGGGGAGTCCGTACAGTATGGCTTTGATAAAAACGGCCAGTGTGCTTTTGCCGTAGCCGTTGGGGTGTAGACGGACATTCAAGCCCTCATCGAAATGCTCGTCCACCTCGTGTAAGGTGCCGAAGTTTTCGATATGAAGAGAAAGCAGTTTCATGCGTCTACCTCCTCGCCGCGCAACGCGCGCAATCCGCATGCGATGGTGCGTTGCTTTTGATCGTCCGAGAGCGACGAGGCAAGCACGGTGCGGATAAATTCACCCTTGAGCGAAATGTCGCCCAAATACTCTTCCGGTCGGATGAGCAGACGACAATCATCCTTGACACGGGCAAAATAAAAGCGCTCATTTAACAGTTGTCGCAAATGAACAACATCACGAGGCAGTTCCGGCGGAACCGCTCCCGTCAACACCACCTTGACCATATCCTTGGTGGGAAGATGCGTGACTGCGGTCTCGACACATCTTTGAATATCGCCGAATCCGGTGCAATCATCCAGCGCGACGGGAATTTCGTGCAGCGTGCGTTTGGCGGTGAGCAGACGTGTGACGCGGGCATCGCGCGCCTGTTCGGTATCCAATAAAATACAGCCCTTGTTGCCGCATTCGTCAAAGCCGCGCCCTTCCGGGCAGCCGGCATAAGCCCACATTCCGCGTGTGTCCAACATTTCACAGCGAAAACTGTGCTCGTGGCCCAGCGCCAGATAGTCGATGCCCTGCTGCATCAGCGCTCCCAGCGGAATGCGGTCTGCGCCGGTCTCGTTGCCGCGCACGACCTGACCGTGCAGCAACACGATGTGGAACAGATCGGGGGAGGGATGGGGCAGTTCGTTCAATATGCTGGGGCGATCAAGCCCGGCGGTGCCGCTGACGACCACCTGTTCATCAAGCATGACACTATCCCATGTGTCGGCGGGAAACGCATGCCAGTTGGCGGGAGGGTTTTGATCGGGAAAAATAGGAGAAACGCATTCGTCGTGGTTGCCCGCAACGGACAAAAATCGCAACGTGGGGTGAGCGGCGATCGCATCACCGACGTAGCGGCGGGTCTTTTCGCTCACGCGTGCCGTGTCAAATAGGTCTCCTGCCAAGAGGATGGCGGATGCATGATGCTCAACGGCCGTTTCGATGATATGCGTGAATGTCATGAGCAGTTCGTTTTTGCGCTCGCGTGCACGGATGGGGTCCAGCCCGGTTTCCATTTTCGCATCGAGATGAAAGTCACCGCAATGGATCAATTTCATTGGAACTCCTCCTTTATGGGAGCGCTTTGCATGGCATCGTAGATGGCGTCCGATAAGCGGACAAAATCGGCAATATCCAAGCGCTCGCCGCGAATGTCCGAGCGATGGCCGCAGGCAACGATGATATCGGTCAACTGCTCCTTGGATAGGCCGCCGAGCCCTGCCGAGAGGGCGTTGGATAGCGTTTTGCGGCGCTGCTCAAATGCGGCACGAATAGTGCGAAACATGAACGCTTCGTTTTTGGGATGATACGGTCGTTCACGATACAGGCGGATGCGTACGACGGTGGAATTGACCTTGGGGGCGGGGACAAAGCGATCGGCGGGGACGGTAAAAAGCGGTTCCGCAACGCCGTAATAGGCAAGCACAGCCGTGATGGCACCGTACTCCGACTTGCCTGCGCGGGCACACAGCCGGTCGGCTACCTCGCTTTGAACCATGACGGTGATGCAATCAAACGGCAACCCGCTTTCCAGCAATTTCATAAGAATGGGGGTGGTGATATAATAAGGGAGATTGGCGCACACCGACACGCGCCCTTCCGAGAAAGCGGGAGCGAGCAATGCGCTCAGATCGGTCCGCATGACGTCCTCGTTGATGACGGAAAAATTTCGGTAATCACCCATGGTGAAGTTCAGCACGGGAATCAAGCCTTGATCGATCTCCAACGCGATGACGCGGCGGTAGCGCTCACACAGCATTTGCGACAGTGTGCCGATTCCGGGGCCGATCTCAAGGATGGTGGTGTCGGGATCGGGGCAGGCATGGCAGGCGATGTCCTCGACCACGTCGCGGTCGGTGAGAAAATTCTGCCCGAATTCCTTGCGAAAACTCAAATGGAACATATTCATGATTTGCTTGATCTCGCGCAGGTCGCAAAGATTCATATTGGCATAGTCCTCCGTGTGTCTTAAAATACATCTCAGTATACCATAAAGAGTCACAAAAATCAAGTGCGGGGGCTGAAAATGAGTTGCCGATCAATCTTTTTTGAAAAAATTTCAAAAATCCGAAAAAACCTCTTGCATTTCTCGAAAAGGTGTGGTATAATAACAATGTTGAGCAGATTTCGCTCGCTGGTGTGGCTCAGTTGGTAGAGCAGCTGATTCGTAATCAGCAGGTCGCCGGTTCGAGTCCGGCCACCAGCTCCAAAAAGGCGCTTGTGTATGCAAGTGCCTTTTTCAAGTTTCAGAGAAACATATTGTCGCTCGTTGGAATTGCAAAGGAGGCGCGTACATTTGAGCGCTGATAAGAATGATATTGTGACGCCGGCCATGCGGCGGGCGCTGATCGATACCGTGCCCGTATTGGTCGGATATTTGTTTTTGGGGCTTGGCTTCGGCGTGCTGATGTATACCAAAACAGGGTTGGGACTGCCTTGGGTTGTGTGCATGTGTGTGTTTATTTACAGCGGCTCCATGCAATATTTGGCAGTGGAATTGATTGCGGGCGGTGCGTCGCTGTTGACTACGGCACTGACCTCGTTGATGGTCAATGCGCGGCACCTGTTCTACGGAATTTCGGTGATCGAACTGTATCGCCCTTTGAAAAAAAGCAAGCCTTATATGCTGTTTGCGCTGACCGACGAAAACTACTCCCTCATTTGCGGTAAGGAAGCGCCGCGCGATGTGGACCAATATTCGTATTTCTTTTTTGTCACGTTGTTTGATCACATGTATTGGATTATCGGCAGTGCCATCGGGGCGCTGGTCGGGACGGTGCTTCCCTTTAACAGCGAGGGCATTGATTTTGCGTTGACGGCGCTGTTTGTGACGATTTTTGTTGACCAATGGACGGCGGACAAGACTCATGCGCCGGTGTTGATCGGCTTTGGTTCGGCATTCGTTTGTCTGTTGATATTCGGCTCGCAGAATTTTTTGATTCCGACCATGCTGATTATTACATTGGCGCTGACATGGCTCAACCGTGACCGCCTGCGCAAAGAGAGAGAGGAGGGAACGGCGAATGCCGATCGTTGACACCACGCACGCACTGCTTACTTTGGTGGTGATCGGTGCGGTGAACCTTGTACTTCGGTTTTTACCCGAGTTGCTGTTTAGCGGCAAAAGGAAAACGCCTCGCTTTTTGCTTGTGCTGGGCGAGGTGTTGCCGCATGCCGTTATGGGAATGTTGATTGTTTACTGTCTGCGCAACGTTTCGGTTGTAACCTATCCGTACGGTTTGCCGGAGTTGATCGCCTGCGTCTTGACGGCCGCTCTTCATTTTTGGCGACACAATTCATTACTCAGCATCGGCTGCGGCGTTGTCTGTTACATGTTGCTTGTGCAGGTGGTATTTTGATGGAAATAGCGATACAATGGGGGAAACGTCTTTCGAGATGTTTCCCCCTGTCGATTTTTTAACTTCCTTTTCGTATTCTTCCGTTGACCAAATGGACGATATAGGTACCGGAGCCGCTATCGAAGTCGGCGTCTTTGCGGATGTCCCGCCAATCGGGCGATTTTCCGTTGTCCAGGTAGATATCCGTGAGCGAGGAGCAATCGGCGAACATTCCGGTTGGAAAATGCTTGAAATTGGTATGCATGTGAATTTCTCGCAAAGCGGTGCAACCGCGGAACACATCGCCGTCACCGTTTGCATTGGGCACAAAGTCGGTCAGCGAGGCGGGAAATCGAAATGATGTTATGCAGGCACAATCGCAGAATGCTCCCGAACCGACGGAGGTAACGCCGTCCGGCAACACGATCGCCGCGAGGTTGAGGCATCCCGCCAACGCGTATTCGCCGACAGCCGTAATGCTTTCGGGAATGTCCAGTGATCGGAGTGTTTCGCAACCGGTCAATAGGTAAGCGGGTAACGTTGTCATGCCTTTGGGCAGACGGATCGTCTCAAGGGCCGTACATCCGCGAAAAGCGAATGCGCTGAGGGAAAGCATGGCATCCGAATAGGTGATATGCCGCAAGGAAGCGCACAGAGAGAACGCATGGTTGCCGATGGCAGTCACGCTTTCCGGCAGCGCGACCTCGGTCAGCGCGGTGCAACCGCTATAGGCGGAATCGGGAATGGCGGTGATGCCGAGCGGCAATGTCGCCTCTTGCAATTGGGTACATCCGGCAAACACCGCTTCGCCCAGGGCACAGGGAGTGTCGGAAAAATGAATGTGCCGCAGGGCGGAACGGCGAAAGGCCGCGCGACCGATTTTTGTGATGCTTGGCGGCAATATGACGTCACACGAGATATCGTAGCCAGAAAACGCCCCCGCGCCGATCTCGGTGACCGGCTTGTTTTGATAGAACCGGGGGATGGAAACGATTTCGTCGCGACATTTGCCCGCACCGACCACAGCGTAACTTTTTTTGTCGGCGGTTTTTCTGTATTTTAATCCCTTGCTGCCGCGCGAGGTACCGCAACGGGTGCAAATATCGTTTTCGCCGTACTTATGCTCGAATAAACGGCAGATAATTCCCATGGATAACTCCTTTCGCGGTTAGTTTTTGATGTGAATTAGGCGGGTAAGGCCGTCTTTCAATCCGTCAACGAGGGCGTCGATATCCTGCTCGGTGTTGTCCGGGCAAAGGCTCACTCTCAGCGAGCAATCGACCTCGCGCTCGGTACAACCGAAAGCAATCAGCGCGCGGCTGAGGTTGCGGGCATGCGAAGAACAAGCGGAGCCGCTTGAAACGCAGATTCCCTTTGCGTCCAGATGATGCAACATGGTTTCGCTTTTGATGCCGGGCAATGTCAGATTGATGATGTGCGGCGCACAGTCGACGGGCGTTTTCACGGCGATGTTGAGTTCGCCGACGCGTTCAACAGCGCGGTCGCGCAACGCGCGCATGTGGGCGATGTCCTCTGCCATGCGGGGATAGAGATGAGCAACGGCCGCACCGAAAGCGGCGATGCCGAGTACATTTTCGGTGCCCGAGCGAAGCCCGTTTTCCTGTCCGCCGCCGACCAAAAACGGCACGATCTGTTTGGTTTTGAGCAGAGTGGGATTGATGTAAAGCGCTCCGACGCCTTTGGGGCCGTGCACTTTGTGAGCACTGATGCTGACCAGATCGGCGCCGAGCGAGGCGGGAGTGAAGCGGTGCTTGAGATAACCTTGGACGGCGTCGGTATGGGTGACGACATGCGGATTGCGCGCGCGTGCCATGGCGAAAGCGGTTTTGAGGTCAAAAAGTGCACCGGTTTCGTTGTTGACCATCATCATGCTGACCAGCAGGACATGTTCGTTCAGCGCGCGGTCAAGCTGATCCGGGTCGAGCGCGCCGCCCGCAGTCGAGATGCGGATGACTTCAAAGCCCTCTTTTTCAAGTTGCCGCATGACATTTTCCACTGCAGGGTGCTCGGCGTCTGTGGTGACGATGCGATTGAAAGCGCGGCGCTCTTTGGCATGTGCCACACCGAGGATTGCGGTGCTGTCCGCTTCGCTTCCGCAGGATGTGAAGATGAGTTCGCCCGGAGAGAGATTGCGCACTCCGAGCGAGCGGGCAACCGAGACGCGTGCCTCGGTCAGCAACGCAGCGGCTTCGCGACCGGCATGGTGCAAGGAAGAGGGGTTGCCGTAAATGCCGGCGGCCTCGTTCCATTTGGCTAGAGCGGCGGGGCAGAGCGCCGTGGTGGCGCTGTTATCCAAATAAATGTAATCCATCTGATCGTCCTTTGTCAATTGCCTCTGAAATCAAAGGCGGCGATGATTTGCTCATATGCGGCCATGTGGTTGTCGAACATTTCATCGAGTGCGGTGTAGGTGACGGTATAGACCATGCCGCGGTAGGTGGCGACGGTTTGGGCAAATCGGTAGGTTGTTCCGCCGATATCGGCCGAGTAGATATAAGTGTTGGCAGGACGACCGTCCAGCGTACCGGATGCGGTCGAGAGCAACGTATAATCATTCATGACGGTGATGTACTCGGCTTCGCATTGCGCCCAGTATTCCTCGGCGGTCATTTGATCGACTTCGGGCATATAGACGGTGACGCCGACATTGGAGCGATCTGTTTCCGAAACGTAGGCAGATGAGGTCGGCAATGCCGTGTTGAGCGTCCATGTGTCGGGGACATAGAAACGATAGGCAACGTCGTCATTGGAAGCGAGTATCATGCCGTCGGGAGCCGGCGCGGCCGTGTTGACGGTGTTGACGGGCGTGTCCGCAACATAGGGCTGATCGCTGAATTTGAAGTTGGCGGTCACGCTGTCATAAACGGAGAGATAGCCGTCGAACAGATCCATCTGCGTGATGTAGGTCAGCACGAGAACTCTTCCCTCATAAGCGCAGACGATTTCTCTTGCATGATAAGTCACAAGGTCTCGCGTGCCGGTATATTCCAGCAGACAGGCCGCTTGACCTGCGAGTACTGTGTTTGAACATGCGATCGCTCCCAACTGATTGTCCGAATAAACGGCTGTGATGTCGGGCATGCGGACGGACTTGGCGTATTCCTCAGACGTCAGCGCGTCGGAATTGTCATAGTCGCGAACAAAAACGGCCGCGTAATTTTGTGTGGAGGCGTAAGCGCCCGATATGCCCATGCCGGTCATCAAGTTCCAATCGGTTGGGACAAACAGTCGGTAATACGCGCCGTCTACGGTGGCGTATTGCATGTTTTCCGGGAGTTCGTCTTCTCCGCTGTTGCCGCAAGCGGCAAGAGAGAGAAGCAACAGGGCGGTGAGCAACAAGAGCGTCAGCAAACGTGAAAAAATAGGTTTCATTCGGTTATACCTTTCGTTTTTAGTTACGGTACCGTATCAGTATAGCGAAAAAGCGTGTCGATTTCTCGCGAGATAAGTAAATTTTTCGTAACGAGTGGCCGGTGAGCGGTTGTGACCGCTCACTGCTCATCCTGCATGAAACGATCGGCCGCGGCGAGAATACCGATCTTTGCGCTTTCATAGGTCAGGCCGCCTTGATAGTAAGCGGTGTAAGGAGGACGCAACGGGCCGTCGGCGCTGATCTCAATGGAGGAGCCTTGCGTGAAGGCGCCCGCCGCCATGATGACCTGCGAGGTGTAGCCGGGCATGTCCCAAGGTTCGGGGGTGACGAACGAATCGACGGGGGAGCCTGCTTGGATACCGTGGCAGAATGCGCACAGTCCTTCGGGCGAGCCGGTGATGACCGTTTGAATGATATCCGAACGGGTATCGCACCAACGAGGTTCAACGGTACAACCGAGTTTTTCAAAAAGATAGGAGACCAAATGTGCGCTCCTGAGGGCTTGGGCAACGGTGTGTGGGGCGTAAAACAGGCCTTTGTACATGCTCTTGTTTTGTCCCATGGAGGCGCCGACCTCGGCACCGCAACCGACCGACGTCAAGCGATAGGAAGCCAATTCAACGGCACGCTTGGTGCCGGCGATATAACCGCCGGTTTCGGCCATGCCGCCGCCGGGATTTTTTATGAGCGAGCCGATGA
>CAZOHP010000002.1:0-39492 GCA_964579815.1 uncultured Lachnospiraceae bacterium | reverse complement strand
GGGCCTTGAGCGCCGACCAGCGACGCTAACCATGATTGTACATCACCCGTATAGCCATTCTCCACAGCCAACTCGTAGGCCGACTTTCCGTTTGCCCCCGGGTCGCCCTTGGCCACAGCACTACCGTCTTTGCCAACCAGCGATGCCAACCATTCGGTCAACGAACCATTAAATCCGTTTTCCACTGCCAGTTCATAGGCGGATTGGCCGTCACGGCCATCGGAACCGTTAGAACCATTATAACCGTCACGCCCATCGCGGCCGTCCTTGCCAACCAAGGAATCCAGCCACTCGGAAAGTGTTCCCTCAAATCCGCTTTCCACCGCCAACTCGTAGGCGGATTTTCCCGAAGCACCGTCAAAACCGTTTCTGCCGACCAGTGACGTCAGCCATTCGGTTTCACTGCCTCTGTAACCATTAGCAACAGCCAGCTCATACGCCGACCGGCCGGTTGCTCCGTCAACGCCGGCCGCTCCTGTCGCGCCAACCTCACCGACCAGCGATGCCAGCCATTCGGTTTCGCTGCCTTGATAACCGTTGGCGACAGCGATTTCATACGCGGAACTTCCATCCTTGCCCGCCTCACCCGGCTCACCCTGCGGCCCTGTCGCGCATGCCGCCAGCATAGTCAGCACCATGATCAGCGCAAGGAAACAAGCCACTGTTTTTACCATCTTTTTTCTCATAACCGATGTCATCCCCCTTAGATTTCTTTATCGCATTGTTTTACCAATATTTTGGTATATCGATATTATACCACTGATATATTGGTTTGTCAATAGGGGTATAGAAAATTTTCGGTATAATATTAGGAAATCAAGGAAAGGATCGATCGGAATGAATAAAATCAAAGAATTGCGCGAGGACCGCGATCTGCGTCAAACGGATGTTTCATCGGCCACCGGGATCGATCAGCGGACGCTGTCCAATTACGAAACCGGAAAAACCAACCCCGACAGTGAGGCCATCATCAAGTTAGCCGCTTTTTTCGGCGTCACCTGCGACTATCTTTTGGGGGTCAGCAGTATCAATATTATCGGAACGGATTCAATTGCGGATGAGTTGGAAAGCATCAAAAAGCGCTTAGATAACATTCAAATTTTTTTAATGGCCAATCGGCAGTACCAAGGAAAAAATCAAGGTCACGGTTCTCGACGACAATAATTGTTCAAAAAACATAAAGAGCGGCGGAATCATCCGCCGCTCTTTTTCATTCAATTCTGCTTTCGCACACTTTTGTATTCATCGTAGAAACGATAATACGGGCATGTGCATGTTTGCCGTTGCACAAAACGGACCTGCTCATCCTCGTCCAAATCCATCCCGCATACGTAGGTATCGCTGTCCTCATCGTAATCGTAATACACACAACTCTCGCAGTTGGTCGGTCGTGCGGTATGTACCGCTTTTTTCGCTTTGTATTTTTCAAAATCCAAAGTCGGCCTGCCGTCCATTCCGCTCACACCCCCATTCTGTCAATCAGTTCGGCAACGGCGGGATGAACGAGATCATCCACCCGCTCCCCTCTTGCCAGTCGCTCGCGCACCAATGTTGAACTGATCGTATCAAATTGCGGATCGGCGGGGATATACAGCGTCTCCGCCTTGGCATTGTGCGAACGATTCCAACGCGCATGCTGTTGCTCGTAAGCGAAATCCGCCTCGTTGCGAACTCCCTTGACGATGATATCCGCCCCCAATTCGTCAACCAACTCGATCAACATGGCACGACTTGCGATGACGCGCACGTTTGACATCCCCGCGCAGGCAAGTGCCGCCATTTCCGTTCGCTGTTCCATCGAAAACAAATATTGCTTACTCTTAGCCGTCGGGACATAAGCATTCATATCATTGGTCATAACCGCCACAACCACACGGTCAAACAGCATCGCCGCGCGACGAATCACATCCAAATGCCCCAACGTGATGGGATCATAACTGCCCGGCAGCAATGCCAATGTCGTTTTATTCATGCTTTTCCCCCCAATATTCCAGGATTGTCACATAAGCTGCCCCGTATTTGACCGACTTGCGCACCGCAAAGCGTTCGGCAAGCGCGGGATCGTCCGCAAATATATTACTTTCACCGCTTTCGCAAACGATGAGCGCGCCGTTTTCCGGTCGATCGGCCTCAAGCAACGCGCGCAGTGCAGGCGCAACCAAACGTTTCACATACGGCGGGTCGAGAATGATCAACCCGAACCGCCCCGATACGCGACGCACAGCATCGGCATAGTCGGCGCACAGCACGGTACATTCGGCTTCAAAATGAGTTTTGGCCACGTTCCGCTTGATCACTTCAACCGCTCGCGGTGATGCATCCACCAACACCGCTCCGCTTGCCCCGCGACTGATTGCTTCCAGCGCCATCTGCCCCGATCCGGCAAACAGATCAAGCACACGACGATCATTCAGTTCAAATTGCAACGCGGAAAAGACAGCCTCCTTGGCGCGCTCCGAAGTCGGACGAGTCGTCTCCCCCTCAAGCGTATCCAGTCGTGTGCCGCGCGCACGTCCCGTGATAATTCTCATCATAGTGAATCTTCTCCATCCTTTGCGTGAAAATAGGCATAGATCGCTGCCGCATCACGGGCACCGATGCCCGGTACGGCGGCAAGGGCCGCTTCGTCCGCCTGCTTGATGGCGGCAAGCCCCCCCATCGCTGTCAGCAACTTTTTGGCTTTGACCGCTCCGATGCCGGGGATCTTTTCGAGTGACGATGTACGCAGCGTTCGCCGTTTGGCATTTTCCATGCGAGAAACGGTATAGCGGTGCACTTCTTCTTGAATACGATAAAGCAACGTATAGACCTGTTGCTCGCGCGCAATGTTGATCTCCTCCCGATCGGTACACAGTGCTCGGGTTTTGTGATAATCGTCCTTGACCATGCCGAATACGGGAATATCCAATCCCATCTCGTCAAGCAAGGCACGGACAACGCCGACATGTCCGCGGCCGCCGTCAAGCAAAATGAGATTCGGCATCTGTGCAAACGATCCTTCCGCATCGGACAGATGTGCCAGCCGCCGTGAAAGCGCTTCGCGCATGCTGGCGTAATCATCTGTCGTTCCTTTGACCGACTTGATGCCGAAAGTACGATAATCGGCACGATAAAACTGCCCGTTGCGGCAGACGATCATCCCCGCCGTTAAATGTTCGGTACCGAGGTTGGAGATATCATACGCTTCAATCCTTTCGGGATAGTCCTCCAAATGACACAACTGCGCCAACCGAAGCAGTGCCCCATTGTCCTTTTCCATACTTGCCACATACTTTTCGGCCCGTTCGCGGGCATTGTCGTTGACCGTACCGCACAGCGTGTGCAACCTGCCGCGTTCGGGCACACGAACGTACACCCGATGATCCGACAAACCGTTGAGATATTCGGACAACGCCGCACAATCCTCGTCATCCATCGGAAAGCCGAGCAATATTTCATGCGGAATATACGCGCGAATGCGATAATGTTCGCACAAAAATGCCATGATATCTTCCGTTTCGGTCAGTTGATCTCGACCGAACAAAAAATCCGCCTTGTCCGTCACCGCTCCGCCGCGAATGTAAAACACAGACACGCAGGCGCACAGATCGTCGCTGTACAGCCCCACCGCGTCCTGCTCGGTATCGGGGGCGGCGACCATGTTCTGCCGTTCGGACAAGCGCTCCAGTGCCCGCAATGTGTCGCGATACTGCGCCGCTGCCTCGTATCGCTCTTCCTGCGCCGCAAGCAACATGTGTGCCTCGGTCTGACGGCGCACCTCGGCGGTACGGCCTCTCAAAATATCGATCGCCATGTCGACAAGCGCTCCGTATTGCTCGCGCGTCACCGTCCCCGTACAGACGCCGCAGCAGCGCCCCATTTGATGATACAGGCAGGGGCGGACTTTCCCGATATCTCGGGGAAAGCGATGCTTGCAAGACGGTAATCCAAGCGTTTTTTTCAACGTATCCAACACGGCAAACACCGTTGATGTTCCCGAGTACGGGCCAAAATATTTGCCCCGATCCGCCGCACGTGTACGCGTCATGACAAGGCGCGGATATTCCTCCGCGGTCACCTTGATGTAGGGATACGACTTGGCGTCTTTCAGTCGGATGTTATATTTGGGAGAATATTGCTTGATCAGCGCATTTTCCAGCGTCAGTGCTTCGATTTCGGTCTCGCAAAGAAAATAGTCAAAATCAGCCACTTGTGCGACCATGCGAGCCGTTTTCACATTTTTTTCGCCATTCTGAAAATATTGCGACACGCGATTTTTGAGTTTGCGTGATTTTCCGACATAAATAACTCGGCCGCCGCGGTCGCGCATGATATAAACGCCGGGACAAAGCGGCAACGCATTGGCTTTGTCAAGCAATTGCGCGGGAGTCAAACGGCAAATTTCCGCCGCGGACGCATCGCCGTCGCATGAAATATGTTCATTCATATCGTTGCCTCCTCCCGGTTTAGATCTGTCGGGGAAAACCGATGGCGGGATGCCCCGACGATACATTCGTTTCAACGAAAAGCGGCGTGAGCCTCGCACCCTTCGGTGCCCGGGACACACTGCCCGTGCTCACGCCGCTCTCTCCATTATCATACGCAACCGCTCAGCTGTTAAAACCGCTGTCGATCAGTTCGG
Organism: uncultured Lachnospiraceae bacterium; assembly: GCA_964579815.1. GTDB lineage: Bacteria > Bacillota > Clostridia > Oscillospirales > CAG-272 > SIG644. Next base: position 34,871 of record CAZOHP010000002.1, on the reverse strand, counting down.
CCAGACCGTCAAGTGCCGCCTGCTCGTCCTGTCCATCCGCAACCAGCGTGATGGACATGCCCTTGGCGATCCCCAGCGAAAGCACACCAAGCAAACTTTTTGCATTGACACGACGGTCGTCTTTTTCCACCCAAATGGTACTTTTGAACGAATTTGCCTTTTGGATGAAGAAAGTCGCAGGTCTTGCATGAAGACCGCCGGCATTGATAATTGTGACATCACGGGAAATCATAGTTACCGCCACTCCTGTTCATTGTTTTAACAATTTTCATCATATACGCCCGATCTGACACGCAGATAGCATAATAGCATACGATACATCAATAGTATACCAAAAAAGCGTCACAAAATCAAGTAAATTTTCATTGTGCTTTTTCATAAAATTTCAGCGGTTATTTGTGATATTATATCATAATTTTCACAGAACATTCCGATTTTCGCGCAACGCCTCATTTTTTGGCAACGGACATCACCGTCAGTACCAAAGTCGCCTTTTCGGTGTGTACCGTAATTTTCTGCCCCGGCGTCACCGAACGGTCGCCGCCTACCAACAGCGTACCGTCCTCATTTTCCACGCCTTGGCATTCCACAATGCCCTGCACATCCAAATAGGAGGCATCCGGCAACTTCACATTGACATAATTGCCCTGCGCGTCACGAGTGAGTATCGTTGCGACCTCCGTCACGACAGGCGAATGATTCTGCGCACCATCCGCCGAACCGAGCACACCGAACGTCTCCCCGTCGGACCAATAGATCACATCTCCCTCTTGCAACGCATTCACCACACCGGGCAACACGCTCTCGGCACGGAAAGTGATCGCATAATCGTCCGACAAATCCGCATCGGCGGCTTCCCGGGACAGGTAATAGCGATAGCCTATGGAAACGATCGCCGCCAAAATCAGCAGCAAAATCACAATGTCCATCACATTACCGCGTCTCCAAAAATGTTTGTTGGTCTTTACTTCGGGTTTCAATCAAGACTCCTCCCTTCAATCTTTCGGCGCGCCGATGCCGTCAATCGACGAGCAAACTGCGTTTCCGGTATATCCGGGGAACCGAAGCGTATAAACATCACCGATGCGAAGTTCGCGTCCCTCAGCCGAATATCCGCTGCCCTCCAGATAAGTTGCGGTAACCGTCAGCGCCACCGTGATATTCACCCGCCCGGGAATTTCCTTGACAACAGACGAATACACGCTACCGTCCGCACCGACCTCGCCACTCGCTTCCACGCCGACCGTTGTGTACGGCACTACCGTAGGAGCCATGCGCACGGTTCCGAGTACAGCCCCGGTTTCGGCATCTTTCACAACATCACCGTATTGAATCGTTTCGGCAAAAGCCTCGTCCACGTCGGTCATCAGCATGGAATATGTCAGTCGGACCCGTGTTCCCTCCTCATCGCCGAAAATATCTCCCATGCGAACACCGGCCGCCAGCAAAACGATGACCGTCATGATCAACAAAATCACAACGACGTCAAACAAATTGATCATGGTCCTCCGCGCTCTTTTTTGGCGAGCAACGTTGCGCCTCATGCGAGCGCGTGCGCGCGCAGCTGCATTGTCCTCCTGTTCGGCGGATTTTACTTGTTTATTGTTTTCCACCATGTTGAAATCCATCCTTTCTTTCTATGCTATGCACGATGCGGTGCATCATGCACCGTGCACCGTATCAATAAAAGCGGAGCACGACCTCGCCTTGCGTGCGCTCGTCGTCCAACGGTGTATGCGCACGTTCCGTTTCTCGCTCGCCGATACGCACTTGAGCCGTTCCGAGTCCCATCAAAGCCCAAAACAGCATATAAATTCGATAATTGTACCACACATAATCAAACGCACCCATGATCAGCAATGCAACGACACCGGAAACGCTCGCGAGCACAATAAGACGCGGCGCACGCAACTGTCCGTACCGAACATACCCCAACATTCTACGCAACCACAGCAACATGACAATGCCGAAAACCAGCACCCCGATAATGCCGAGATCGCACATCAACTGCAAATAAAGGCTGTGGCTGTGCATGGCCGTTTCAATACCGGGAAGCGCATAGTCGGTATAGACCGCGCAAAAAGCGCTCTCGCCGACGCCGACACCCGTCAGCCAAACATCCCTCAGCATATTCTCCACGCCATCCCATAAATGAAGGCGATAAAGAATGGAACTGTCCGTGCGACTGCCGATGCTGGCAAAGCGGCGCAACACCGTCTCGGGGGCAAACGGCAACAAGGCCGCAGTCGGAATCGCGCCGAGAATCAACCAACTCAGCACCTTATGATTCAAGCAAAGGGCCATCAACAGCAAGGCGATCAGCACGCCCAACCACGCCCCTCGCGACCAGGTAAACACCATGCAAAACACCATGGCGGCAATGCACAGCACGGTGCCGAAACCACGCAACAATCTGCGCTGAAGCAACAACACCGCAAAGGCAAGCGGCAACAGCAACGCCAAATATTCGGCCAGCATGTTGGGATTCCCCCAAGCAGACGAAACACGCCCCCCGAGATCGGGAAACAAATTCAGATCCAAATACTCAAGAGTCGGCGTTGAGAAAACGTACTGCCAGATACCGAGCAGCGAGACTGCCGTACCGGAGATAAGCAGGATCGACACCATTCGCCACACGCCCGCCTGCGAGCGCACCAAATTAGCGACGATGAAATAAACGGTTCCCAAAAAAACATAGGTCAACGCGCTATGCAACGAAGCCGTTCCCCCTCGCGTGACAATACCGCCGAGAGCAACCAACACGAGAAAGAAAAACACCATACCGTCCGTCGTTTCAACGCGGAGCGTTCGTTTGCCGCACAGCCACTTGTTTACATAGCCGAGCAACGTTACGCTCATCATACCGAGCAGCAAAAACGTCGGTCGCTCAAGCAAGGAAAGAAACGGCAAAAGCCCGACGGAAGGAACCATGCCGACTTCCGGATCACGCAACACCAGCAAAATCAATAAAATCACGCCGGCCCCCAGCAGCAAATGGTACGGTGCGACAAAAAATGTCATCGTGCCGCTCAAAAGAGCCAAAATCAGCGCCTCCAGATGGTGCTCGCGCCCGGCATCTCCGTAAGAGGTCAAGCGCTCCTCGGCAATGCCGAAACCGTACACAATGATCGCGCGGAAAATGACGCTTTTGCGAAGTCCCCACGCCATGGAATGCGAAGACGCAAACATGGGAAGCGAAGCCAAAATCAGCACGCCGCCCGTTACAGGATAGCCGAGCGACACCTCCATTCCCAAGCCGCTCAACACATAATACGACACAACCGAATAGCAGCCGAAAAACAGCAAAAAAATGCCGTATGAATTGATACCGGTCCGCAACAGTGCCCGTTCGATCGCACCGATCAGTCGGCAAAACACACTTTGTTCCAGCGTTGCCGCCAAGGCGTGGCAGCAGCGGAACAGAATGCGGTCGCTTCGTTTCTTTTTGCTTCGGAACAGTCGATGCAAAAAGCCGTCATCACTTTCTTTGGGGGACTTCGACGGCGTGTTCGTCAAAAAGCGGCCGATCATACTGTGAAGGACAAGCGCATACAGCCATGCCGAAAAGCGATGAAGGCCATGCAAGATCACACTCTTGCGCTCCCGCGTCGGTCCGCGCTGTAAAGTATTCAAGGCGTTTCCTCCTCTCGTGGCGCCGCGGGGGTCGGCGTCTTTTTTTTGTGTTTCTTTTTTCGTTCCGTCGGCGGATGCTCCAGCATCCACGCGTGGTACAGATCGGGACGATTGCGTTCGGTCAGCGCAAGCGACGCCTCCAGCCGATAGGCATTCACACGCGCGTGATCGCCCGACAGCAACACCGCAGGCACCTCATGTCCCCGCCAAACGGCAGGTTTGGTATATTGCGGATATTCCAACAACCCGGACGAAATACTCTCTTCTCGATAGCATTCCTCATCCGCAAGCACACCATCCACCATGCGGGCCACGCAATCGACCAAAATACAAGCCGGTACTTCCCCGCCCGTCAGCACATAATCTCCGATTGAAATTTCTTCATCGACGATCTCGTCCGTCACGCGGCAGTCCACTCCTTCGTAATGGCCGCACAAAAGAATCAAACGATCATAGTCACGCGCCAGTTGTTCGGCGCGTGCTTGGGTAAGCAAATGTCCCGTCGGTGTCAGATATATCACGCGGCGGCGTTCTCCCTCGCGCCCGGGAGCGGCCTTTAACACGCCTTGATAGCAATTCCAGATGGGCTGTGCCGCCATAAGCATGCCCTTGCCGCCGCCATACGGCGTGTCATCCACCCGGCGGTGCTTATCCTCGGAATAGTCGCGAATCTGGTGAGTCACCACCTCAATGGCGCCGCTCTTTTGCGCCCGCCCGATAATGCTCGAACCGAGCACCGTTTGCACCAATTCGGGGAACAACGTCATAATATCAAAACGCATGGGCAAAATTTCGCCGCCTTTCCAATCTTCGTTTGAACAGATCAATCCTCCAGCAAGCCCGGGATGGGATGAACATACACGCCGCTTTCCGCGTCGACGCGGTCGATAAAAGCGGGCACATGGGGCAACAGCCTCGTGCCGGTCGCCGTTTTCACGACCAGCAAACTCCGGTCACCGACAAGACTGATCTCCTCCACTTTTCCGTATACTTTGCCGTTGTCCGCATCAATCACGGGCAAGCCTACCAAGTCTGCCAAAAAATAGGCTCCGCGGCGCAGCGGAATATCCTCCCGCGCGGCGTACAGCGTTTCGTTTTTCAACCTCTCGGCAGCATCCATATCATCGATGCCCTCCAACAGCAAAAGAACCGCCTCCTGCTTGCGCCCCGTCTGCAATATACGCAACGGCACATAGGTGTCATTGCATTTTCGGTACACAAAAGGCAAGGATGCCAGCACCTCGGGAGAATCGCAATACGACTCGACTTTGATATATCCGCGGCAACCGTGAGTGTTTTGCACCCGCCCGCATTCCAGATATTTGCCTTTATCCATTGAAATACCTCCGTGCGTTTTCCGAAAAACGGCCAAACTCTTTCGCTGACATTATATCACATTCTTTCCTATTTGGCAAGTCCTCAAGCACAACTTTCGCCCCCGAGACGGTTTTTCGGCAATTTTTTCAAGCGACAATGAAATTATTTACAAATAAGGGGTTGCTTTTTTCGCGCATATCGGTTACAATAGTAACGAAATATTCCACAACAAAGGAGAACCGTATGAATTTTTTGAAACTTTTGGAAGCATCGACAGATGCCGGAACGAACGGCATGAGTTCATGGATCTCGCTTGGCATGATCGTCATTGTCTTCGTCGCATTTTACTTCTTCGCCATTCGCCCGCAGAAAAAGCAGGAACGCGAAGCAAACAACATGCGCAATGCCCTGACGATCGGTGACGAAATCACCACCATCGGCGGCATTCTCGGTCGCGTCGTCAAGGTCACCGAGGAAACCGTCGTCATTGAAACGGGCAAGGATCGCACCAAATTGCATATCCTCAAAACCGCTATCCGCTCGGTCGATGTTCACGCCGCGGATACCGTTGAGGCCGCCGAAAAAGCGGAAAAGGCCGCTGCGAAAGAAGCGGAGAAGGAAGAAAAATAATTTTGAGGGGAAACCGAATGTCGGCTTCCCCCCTTTTCTTTGCCGCCGTCATATTCATTCCGACTCGTGCATACATTGTATCAAATCAAAAAACGGAGGCAATTCCAAATGAATACCGCAAAAAACGGAAAGACACATCGCCGAGCCGCCCACGCCGCAACGCCCACGGAGCAGCATCCTCTTTTGTTGCTTGCCCGCGCCGTATTGCGTGGCGTTTTGATTGCGCTGATTTGTGCGCTGATCATCTCGCCGATCGCGGCGATCATTGCCTATATGAGTGCCGATCCGGATTCGTTGCTGTTGCCGCTCGGGCTGGGCACACTTGCCATCGTTGCTCTTGTTTGTGGATTGATCACTCGGCGTTATGCCCGCCTCTCGCCGCTACTGTGCGGCACGCTCGGCGGTCTTGCCTTGCTCGCCCTTTGGTTTGTCCTGTCATGTCTTTTGCCCGATGATCTGCGCGACTCATTCTCTCCGGCCGTCGGCTGGGGACTGCGTGGCGGTGTGATCATATTTTCGTTGCTCGGTGCGACCATGGGAGCCAACATGCCGAAAAAGAACCGCCGACCCAAGCGGCGAGCATAACCGATATCCGTCTCATACAATATATGATCGGCCCGCCGGGTCGGCAAGTATTGCCGCCCCGGCGGGCCTGCTGTCTGTTAATCGTTAATCTCGAATTATTCTTTCATATATACACGACAGTCAAATTCGATCTCGGTCTCCAACACATCCAGCGCATCCAGTTTTTGCCGATCGGAGAGCGAGGTGCGCCAATAATACGGCGTCATGGAAAACAAGTGCGCGATTTGCTCGTTTCCCCGCACCGTAATCGTATCATGTACCGTTTTCTGCTCAATTCGGCGCATGTCCTGCGGCAAATCGGCTCGCTCGGCGTTCTCGTACGTATCGTCATACAGCGCACGCTTCAGCCCCAGCAGGTGGTGCTCGCCCGCGCCGATCAATACCAATATGCCGCCCGGTCGCAGTATGCGGCAAAATTCCGCTTCTGCGCAAGGCGCAAAAATATTGATCACCGCGTCTGCCGTCGCATCGCCGAGCGGCAACTCAAACACGCTCGCCACCGCATATCTCGCTCCGTTTTGCACCGAACGAGCCACCTTAGACGCGGCATCCACCGCATCGCGCGACAGATCAAAGCCGAGTATTTCATATGGTCCGCGACGGGCAAGGTAGTTGGTATAATATCCCTCTCCGCACCCCGCATCGACAATCAACCCCGTCGGCATATGCTTATGCATCAGTTCGCAGAGTGCGTCGGCAGCAACGGCATAATATCCCTCCGACAAAAATGCCGTCCGCGCCCGCACCGCCGCGCGACTGTCACCGCCGCCGCTGTGGCGCGGCGCCAGATGCACATAGCCGCTGCGCGCCATATCGAAATTATGCGTTCTTTCGCCCGCGCAAAATAACCGCCCCGCGCCGTGCGTCATGTCGCATCGCATCGAACTCCCGCAAACGGGACAACGCAGTGCGTGCAATCCATTGATACTTGTCAAATTCTCCACGGTCATTCTCCTTGAACATCATCGTTTGTTTTTTCGTCGGCACTTGCTACGGGAAGTTCGAACCAAAACTCCGAGCCGTGCCCCGGCGTGCTGTTGACTCCGTAAAGAGCGCCGTGCAATTCAAGCACTCCTTTGGAGATAGAAAGTCCGAGTCCCGTCCCGATCATAGCGCGACGGTGAACACGATCGACTTTATAGTAGCGATCCCAGATCAGCGGCAGTTGTTCCGGCTCAATGCCGGAACCGAAATCCCGCACGCAAATACGCACTCGCCCGTTTGTTACACGTTGCAGCACATCCACTCGTCGATCTTCGCCGCAATAGTTAATCGCATTGTTGATTAAATTATACACAACCTGCAATATCATGGTGCGATCCGCATAGATGCTGACATTTTCATCGGCGGAAAAAGTAACGGTATAGCCGTCATGACCGGTCAATTTCTCATAGCGCAACATAACAGATCGTACCGTATCCGTCAGATCAAACACGTAGAATTCCGGTGTGCGTGTGCCCGCCTGCAGGCGCGAAAGGTCCAGCATATCGTTCACCAATTCTGACAGCCGGTTCGTTTCGTCAATGATGACCTGCACATTTTCGGGTGTATTTTCTCCCGGGAGGTCGCGCATCACCTCGCCGTAGCCGCGAATCATGGTCAGCGGCGTGCGCAAATCATGTGACACATTGGCAATCAACTCTTTTTGCAGCGTATCCGTCTTGGAAAGTTCGGCGGCAGCATAGTTCAGCGTAGCGGCCAATTCGCGCGTTTCGCGATATCCCTGTCCCAAAAACTGTACATCGTAACGCCCCTCGGCCAACGACCTTGCCGCCTCATTCATGCGAATCAGCGGGCGGGAAATACGCCGTGACATCAGATAAGCCAACAACAGCGCACCGAGCAACAGCGTCACGGCAATCCACCAAAATTGTGTCTTGAGCGTGGAAACGGTAGCGCTCATAGGCGTAAGCCCCGCGTCCAGCATGATGACGTATTCTTTGTCATCCGCTCCTGTGAGAGTTTGAATATACAGCGCGGAGATATCGCCGTTTTGCAACGATCCGTCCGGAATTTTTTCTCCGAATATGCCACCGTTGCCGTGTGCCGTGTCGGTATACGGATGACCGTCCTCGTCGAGCCAAACCATACCGCCCGAGCGAAATTGCACCTTGCCCGTATAAAGCCCGTCGTTGTTCTTGGCGTAATTGTACAGCGCGGCCAAATGGTCGCCCGTCACATGATGGATGATACAATCGCCCGACACATCGGCCGAAGCAACTTGCCGCGCCAGCGGCCCCTCAATGCGGTAAACGCAAATGCAGGTGGAATAATCGACCGCCCCGGCATACACCGCGCGCTCCGTTGCCTCGTCATCTCCGAGCACGGCAACCAGCGAATCGGCTATTTTTTTCATTTCCTGCTGTTTGATATTTTCGTAAAAGCGATTGAGCATCTGCACTTGAAACACCCACAAAACGAGCAGGATAAACACAACAAATATACTCAAATACGCAAGGAGGCGCCACTGTATGCTCACGCCGCGGCGACGGAGCCGTCGTCGTGCTTCCCGCCGATGCGATTGTTTCGAAGTTGTCAAATTCATGCGGTCTCCTCCTTCCGTTCACGCGAGCACCGTCACCGTCATTTTCCTTCAAAGCGATATCCTACACCGCGCAGCGTTACGATATACGAACTGTATCGTCCCAAACTGCGACGCAACAGTTTGATATGCGTATCCAGCGTGCGGGCATCGCCGTAAAAATCATAGCCCCACACCTCGCAGATCAGTTTTTCTCGCGACAGTGCTATATTTCGGTTGGCAAGCAGATAGAAAAACAGATCGTATTCCTTGGGAGACATATCAACTCGTTCGCCGTCAATAAAGACCAGCCGTGCCGTGATGTCGGCTTTCAGTTTTCCGCCGTCTAATTCAATCACCTCATTGGGACGCTGTACCGCGTTCTCACCGTTAACGGGATGCACACGCTTCATGATCGCTCCCACACGCAACATCAGTTCCTTGGGCGAAAACGGCTTCATGACATAGTCGTCAACGCCGACCTCAAAACCATTGATGCGATCATATTCCTCGCCTCGGGCAGACAGCATGATGATGGGGGTCTTGCATGTTTTGCGAATCTCGCGGCAAGCGGAAAATCCATCCAATTCCGGCATCATAATATCCATGATAATCAAGTCGTAGGTATTGTTACGGCAAAGCAACACCGCTTCCATCCCATCCGCAGCCTCACTGACCGTGTGCCCCTCGAATTCCGCATACTTTTTTATGATGGTGCGAATGCGCACCTCGTCGTCAACAACTAAAATATGATACATGCAGTCACACTCCCTTACCGTTATTCGGCGCGTTCAAAGTGAATCCCGGCATCTTCCGGCACATATTCTTGCAAGGTCAGTTCAACTTTCACCGTTGTCTCCACGCCGACCTGTCGACCGTTCTGAAGTTGCGTCTCCATACGTAAAAGCGTCAAAGTAACCGTGTCTCCCACCGCATATTCTTTGAAGAGCGCCTCGGCTTCCGCGCCGGTATCGACAGTGACGCCATTCACACTCACAAGCAGGTCGCCATACTTAATCTCATCGCTGTATGCCGAATCCAGCACATAAACGCCCGCATGGCTCATACCGAAGTAACGCAACGCCACCAGAATATTGGAAGAGGAAACATCGTACAGTTCCAATCCCGTATCAACCACGCCGCGCACATAACCGTATTCAATCAACTGGCAGATCACTTGATATGCCGTATCAATGGGAATGGCAAAGCCCAACCCCTCAACGTTATCCGCCGAGGCCTTGGCATTGACCACACCGATCAGTTGCCCCGCCATGTTGAACAGTCCCCCTCCCGAGTTGCCGGGATTGACCGCCGCATTGGTTTGCAACAACGTCATAGGCTGACCGTCAACCGTAATCGAACGTGCCGTGGCGCTGATAATTCCGTCGGTCACCGTCCCGCCCAAAGAACCGAGCGGATTGCCGATGGCGAACACATACTCACCGACGACAAGATCGGCACTGCACCCCAATTGTGCGGCGGGCAGTTCCGTTTCGGAATCAATCCAAAGCACGGCAATATCGGCAGCCTCATCGGTACCGACCAATTGCGCCGTGTAGGTTGTGCCGTCGACCGTGCGCACCTGAATGCTCGAAGCACCGCTGATCACATGGTTGTTGGTCACGATATAACCGTCTTTTGAGATGATAACGCCGCTTCCCGCACCGTCCGTTACGTAATTGCCGAGCCATCCGCCGTTGACAATGGTTTCGGTAAAGATTTCCACAACCGTTTGGTTCACCGCATCGATCGCTTCGACCAATGTACCGTAAGCCCGATCACCTGCGGAGCCGGTATAAGAAACCGAGCCGAGCGATTCGCTCTTGCTCATTTCCGGCAAAGGATTGCGACTCTGAGTTCCGGAGGGCAATACGACCTGCGTTCCGCTTGCATCGGCATCGGCATCGGTTTTCGGCGTATCTGTATTGCCGACCGGCAAATCGCCATCCGCAGTACCGTCGTTTAAAGTATTTCCGTCAACCGGCTGGCGCGACACATCCGAGGGATCCCGCACCAGCAGGTCGGCCACCAGCAAACTGCCGAGTGCACCCGCGCCAAAGCACATGGCAAGGCACAAAACCGCCGCCACCGCGACCAATACCGCACGGCTACCGCGTCCTTTTTTGCGAGGTGCCGGAGGCGGCACACTCGCGCCGTAACTGTACGAACTCGTGTAAAGATCGGACGAATCGGAGGTACGGTTGCCCTCGTTTCCGCTTGTCCCTTTCACCGAAGATGTATATGTTGTCCCTTGCGCCGGGTCGCGCATCTCGCCGTTTTGAGTTTGATCATTGTTTTGACTTTGAAAATTTTGATCCATGATTCATTCTTCCTTTCCGAATTGATATCGACGGAGTCACCGTTTCCTCCATCCTACGTTTCTATTATAGTCGCCGTTTATGTCTGTTTTGTGAAGATATGCGAAAAAGTGATTGAAAGATCAAAAAAATCTCACGTTCGTCTTGTGTCAAAATCATTTTTATGGTATGATATGTTAAGAAACAATTGAGCCGCCGTGCAAAGTACACCGCGCGGACGGCAAGCGGTCGGGAGGGATTATCGTGGATCTACGTACATATTTGGCCGAACACGCCATCACCCTAACAGGCGTTTTACCGTTGGAACAGTGTTGCATCAAGCGCCCGTATCTGTTGGAGCGAGTCGGCTTCTCCGCCGAGCAAGCGCTTTTTGTCCAGATCTTCGCCATTCCCTATCTCTCTCCCGCGGCCGACTCTGCCGACCGCAATCTTTCGGCCTACGCTGTCGGTGAAGACTACCATCTGTTTGTCCGCATGCTGTTCGATACGCTCTTGCCTCGTCTGCACGCCGACTTCCCGAATCATCGTTTCGCCGGTTTTGCCGACCATTCGCCCATCGACGAGATCGAAGCGGCCGTCACGGTAGGGCTCGGCGTGCGCGGACTGAATCATCTGCTGCTCACCGAGCGCTATTCCTCTTACGTTTTTCTTGCCGAGATCATCACCGATCTTCCCATCGATCCGACGCCCCCGCCGACGTCGCCGACCACACAGCAGTGCCATCACTGCAAGCGCTGTCTGTCGGCATGTCCGATGATACGAGAAGGAGGCGAATGTCGCTCGGCGCTGACACAGAAAAAGGGCCTTTTGACCGATGACGAACGCCATATGCTCACATGCTTTTCAAGCGTTTGGGGGTGCGATATCTGCCAAGAAGTTTGCCCCTACACCGCACATGCGCGTGCACGTGGCACCATATGGTCGCCCATACCGTTTTTCAACCGAAACACCTTGGCTCACTTGAACGTTTCCGCTCTCGATGCCATGAGCGACGAACAATTCGAACGCCGTGCCTATGCATGGCGCGGCCGCCGGACGATACGACGAAATCTCTTATTACACGAAATGCGGGAAAAGGAGGATTGACCATGCTGCATCTGATATTGGGCGGTGCCGGCAGCGGCAAGTCCACTCGCCTGACCGAATACATCGCCGCCGATGTAGCCGCAGGCAAGCGCACCTGGCTCATCATACCCGAACAACAAGCCAATCTCAGCGAGCGCACCATGCTCCCCCGTCTTCCCGCAAGCGCGGGGCTGACGTTCACCATCGCCGGTTTTTCCCGCCTCGCCGCCGAAGTCTCCGACCGCTGGGGCGGCGGTCAGCCTGCGCGCATCCCCGCCGGTTTGAGTTCGCTGCTGATGTGGCAAGCCCTGCGCACAGCCAAGCCGCAGTTGCGAGAATATGGTACCGTCTCACATCGCTCGGACAGTAAACTGACCGATATGCTGCTGAATACCGTCGATGAATTGCGCGCCAATGCAATCACACCGAGCGCACTGCTGCAAGCCGCCGAGCAACTCTCCGAAAGTGCCGCGTTGCGTCCCAAACTGACGGATCTTGCTCTGTTATACGAGAATTACGATCATCTGCTGACCGAGACACTCGACGGCGGCAGTTCCGACGAACTCGCCCACCTCGACGAATTGCTTGCCGCGCATCCGCATTTTGCGGGCGGACATGTATATATTGATTCGTTCAGCGACTTCACCGCCGAGGAATACGCCATTTTGCGCCATATTCTGCATCAGGCCGAACGAGTGACACTGACGCTGTGCTGTACGGATGAACACACGGCCGATCCGTCGCTGACGGGAGTGGCCGAGACACTGCGCCGCATCACTCGATTGTGTGCACGAGATCATATTGAGGTTCACCGCGAAGTCCTGACGGAAAATCATCGCGCCGTAACCGATGAGTTGCAACTGCTCGCGCGCCATCTGTGGGATTTCTCACTCAAAGCGGGCGAATTGCCCGTACCGAACGAAACGGGGTCCGTCACCCTGCTGAGTTCCGCCAACATTTACGCCGAATCCGAAGCCGTTGCGTTGCACATTCTCGACCTCGTACACCATGGCACGCGCTACGGCGACATTGCCGTAGTATTCCGTGACAGCGAGACCTATCGCGGCGTGCTGGACGCGGCGCTGGAGCGTCACGGCATTCCCTATTTTTTCTCCGAAAAAACAACGCTGACCGAAAAACCGCTCTCTCGTCTTTTGCTCTCGGCGTTACGTGCCGTGGCGCACGGTTGGCAATCGCAAGATATTATGACCATGCTCAAAACGGGCCTATGCCCCGTCGACACAGCCGAAATCGATCAATTTGAGCAATATATTACCACTTGGAGCATCAACGGCGCGGCTTTCACTGCGCCCGTTTGGACGCGAAATCCCGACGGTTATACCAATCAAATCAGCCCACGCGGCATGACCATTCTCGCCGCCGCCGATCATGTTCGCGAGGTCATTATGACTCCTCTGCTCCGTCTGCATGCCGCGATCGCGCACGGCGGCAAGTTTCCCGCTCTCGCGGCCGCGCTGTACAACTTTATGCAAGAATTCGGTGTGGCCGAACGTTGTGCCGCGCTGGCTTCCGGCGAGTTATCCGCCGGTTATCTGAAGCAAGCCGGAGAAACGGTCCGCGTGTACGATACCGTCTGCACCGCTTTGACCGGAATCAGCACCGAACTACCGAATCTCGTGTTGGATATTGAGGAATTTTGTACCGTACTGCGCATGGTATTTGACGCAACCGAGATCGCCTCCGTACCGTCATTGCATGACAGCGTGACAATCGGTTCGGCCGATACATTACGCGTGGAGAATATCGAAGTTTCCTTTGTACTGGGGCTGTGCGAGGGCGAATTTCCCGCCGCCGTCAAGGATACGGGATTGCTGACAAGCAGTGAAAAAGAACAGTTGCGTCCGCTCGGACTCTGCCCGGACGGTCTGCAAGAGAGTCGGGCAGCCAACGAATTGCTTTATGTTCACCGCGCGATGACCAAGCCCTCGCGGCGATTATTCGTATCCACCGTATCGGCCGATACACAGAATCAAAAGAAATCCCCCTCTCTGCCCTATCATCGTTTGCTCTTTCTCTTTCCTTACCTGAAAGAACACATTCGACACTTTGATCTTTCCATGATCGCTCCCCTCGACAGTTGCGATCCGCTCGACGAGTCCACAACAGACACCGACGATTCGGGAGAAGATGCCGTGCCAAGCGCCGAAACCTACGCCCCCATCCCTCCCTCTCCGCTCGACCCGTCCCCCGAGGTGATGGAACGCTATTTCGGCGACACGCTTTATTTGTCTCAATCGCGCATCGAACGGTTTGTTCAATGCCCTTACAGTTTTTATTGCCGTGATCTTCTCGAATTACGCGAGACCGCACCGGCACGCATTGACGCTGCCGACAGCGGCACTTTCATTCATTATGTTTTTGAGCATTTCCTGCGTGAATGCATGAAAAAGGACGGCGGCATCGTCATCCCCGCCGATGACCAAATCGAACCTCTCACGCACAGACTGGTCGGCGATTATCTGCGTTCGCTTGACACGCTGACCTTGACCGATCTGCGCACGCTTCATATCTTTCGTCGGCTGTGCGAATTGACCGTTCCTTTGCTGCGTGACATTCTGCATGAATTGGCCGAGAGCGAATTTCGCCCCGTTGCACTGGAGCATCGATTGGGCGGTCAGGACGCCGACTCCCCTTACTATGAGTTGAAGTTGTCGGACGGACACACCATTTTGCTCGGCGGCAAGGTTGATCGCGTGGATGCTTACCGACACGACGGCAAGACCTATTTGCGCGTGGTCGATTATAAGACCGGAAGCAAAAAATTCAAACTTGACAACATTCGTCGCGGTTTTGATTTGCAAATGCCTCTCTATCTCTTCGGTCTATGCCGTTCGGAAGAAACCGTTCCCGCGGGAGTGCTGTACATTGCCACCGACCGAATCAACTCCGATCCCGCACCGCTACGCTCGGGGCTGTTGCTCGACGAGCCGGATATTTTGCGCGCGGCGGGCAACAACGAGGGAAATCACAATGACATTTCCGTGCTGACACGGGAGGGCTTGCAATCGTTGCAACATGAGATTGACGACATGCTCCGCACCATAGGAGAAGATATGCTGCACGGGCGCGCGACCCGCAAGCCAAGCCAAGACGCCTGTCGCTATTGTCCCATGAAGCGGAGTTGTCCCGATGCCGTTCGCTCATTCAAGTCCTGAGCATCGACCACAAACAAGGAGGAACTTCACATGAAATGGACATCGGCACAACAATGTGCTATGCAGTTGTACGGGCGGGATATACTCGTCTCGGCCGCCGCCGGCTCGGGCAAGACCGCCACACTGACCGAGCGCATCATCCGTTCGCTGACCGCCCCCGAGGACGCGCCCAACCGCGGCGACATCTCACGCATGCTCATTGTCACCTTTACCCGTGCCGCCGCCGCCGAACTTCGCGCCCGCATCTCCGGTGCGCTGTCGAACGCCATCGCAGCCTGCGAGGATGACCGCCTGCGCCACCATCTCAACGATCAGTTGTTAGGGCTCGGCAGCGCACACATCTCGACCATTGATTCTTTCTGCATGGAGATCGTGCGCGCCAATTTCGAACGCTTGGGGCTCCCTGCCGGTTTCCGTTTGGCCGAAGACGGCGAGTTGGCTCCTGTCAAAGAGCAGTTGTTGTCCCGCCTGATCGACGACGGATATCGCGCCGCATCCGACGCCGTTCCGTCGGATCCGACCACGCCGCTGGATGCCATCACGGGAAATGCTTTCGCCCTGGCCATGGATGATTTTTTGCCCAACCGCGATCGCGGCGACACATCCGAGATATTACTGAAATTATATGAGCGATTGCTCACATTTCCCGAGGAACTGGAAATTTTGCGCGAGAGCGCCGACCGCCTGTCGCGCGAGGCATCACTCCCCGTGTTTGAAAGCAGTGAGGGGCGCGCGGTGCGTGACTGCTACACGCCCGTGTTGCAAGCCCTGCGCGACCGATTACGCGAAGCCCTCGATATTCTTGCCATGGGAACCGTTTCCGCCAAAAAAATTCCCATGTTCACACATGATCTGGAAGCGGTCGAATATCTTCTCGCCGCCTTTGAAACGGGCAACTGGAATGACGCTCGCACCTGCGTTTTGAATTATCGCCCCGAGGGCACCCTCAAAGGCATCAACCAAAACAACGCCCCGCCGCACTACGAACGATGCAAAACGGCTCGCGAGGATGTGATAGCACTGCTGACGGCCGAATTGCCGGGATATTTCACTTCGGATGAAGCCGAATGCGGGCTTCGCATGCAACGCACCGCACGCACACAACGCGCGTTGTATGAACTGCTGAGCGCCTACGACCATGCCGCTTTCGAAGAAAAAAAGCGGCGCGGGACGTTTGATTTTACCGATATTCGTCGCTTTACACTGAAACTGTTGCAGGACGAAAACGGCGAGCCGAGTGATATCACGTATGCGTTGCGCGAGCGCTTTGACGCCGTCTATATCGACGAATATCAGGATGTCGATGCTGTGCAGGATCGTATTTTCTCGCTGATCGGCGCAGGGGGAAAGCGCTTTATGGTCGGCGATATCAAGCAGAGCATCTATAGTTTTCGCGGCGCCGATCCCTCGCTGTTTGCGCACTACAAGGAATGTTTTTCCCCCGCCGCAACGGCGGAAAATGCTCCGCTTGCAAGCACCGGCAATCGCATCCACATGTCCGAAAATTTCCGATGCAACCCACCTGTAATTCACTTCACCAATGACGTCTGCCGTTATCTGTTTGAAGTCTGCCCTACATCGCTGGCCTATCTCCCATCGGAGGATGACTTGATCGCCGGCAAGCAGAGCGACGGAATTTCCGCTCCCGTTCGAGTCGTTCTCCTCAAATCAACAAACACCAAAGCAAAAAAAGAGACTCCGTCACCTCGCAATCCGTTTGATCCCGAAGCACTTTATATTGCCAATGAAATTGATCGTCTCCTCCGCACCGAACATCTGTCGGGCGGCGCTCCCGTTCGTCCGCAAGACATTGCCGTTTTGGTACGAGCTGAAGACGATACGAAAAAATTGATCGAAGCATTGCGATTTTACGGCATCCCGACCGGCGCTTCCCCCGGGATCAATCCGGCCAACCACCCCGACATGACCATGATGATCAATCTGCTTTCCGTCATCGATAATCCTCGCGATGACATTTCTCTTATGGGTCTGTTGTCCTCATCCGGTTCTCCCATCGCGCTGGCCGATGCGCTGACCGCGCGAAACAATCGCTCGTCCGCATCGCTGTATGATGACCTTCGTGACGCACTCACAAGCGAGCCGTGTGTCTTTCGCGAGAACACCGCGCACGCACTGCGCACCTTTTTCCGTCAACTGGATGAATGGCGATCACTGGCTGCCACATTACCCGCGGATAAACTGTTACGCCGCATGTACGCACACCCCGCACTTGCTCCCATCGCCACCTCGCCCGTCCTTTTGAGCATTTACGACCATGCTCGTTGTTACCAAAATGCTTCATTCTGCGGGCTTTATCAATTTGTAGCGCATTTTCGCCGCATTTTGGAGCAACAGAAACCATTATCGGCCATAGGAGCGAAAGAAACAAACGGTGCCGTGCAGATCATGACCATCCACAAATCCAAAGGGTTGGAATTTCCCGTTGTTTTTCTCTATCACTGTAACAAAAAATTCAATCGAAACGATGAGAACGCCACTGTCGTCTTTGATCGTTCGTTCGGCATTGCCACCAAGCAATATTGCCCGGAAAGCGCCTCCATGGTCACCACACTCACACGCGAAGTCATTGCTCACCGCATACGTGAGAGCGCGAGCGAGGAAGAAATGCGCGTGCTGTACGTCGCGCTGACACGCGCCCGTGAGCGCTTATATCTGACTGCCAACGCCGGTGCCGCAACGGAAGAACGCGCCAACGCGGCAACGCGTGGTGACCGCCATGCGATCATCAATGCATCCGGCAGTATCTCTTGGATTCTCAGCGCCTTGGCCGATTCCAACCGCTCGGCACCGCTTGATTCATCCATCGTTCGCGTGGAACGCATACAGGCAGCGGAACTTTACGACGCCTGCCAATGTACGACAGCCGAAAGAATCCCTCCGACGCCGGCGCCGTTGCCGGCTTCCGATGCGGATGCTGCTTTTTATCGCAACATTTTGAAAGAACATGAGCACTATGTTGATCCGCGCGTTATTGTACGCCGCTTACCGACCAAAGCGGCCGCATCTAAGTTACGCGTTGCCATGCTGGACAGCGTTTGGCTCCCCGAGGAATTTGTCGCCGAGAACGGAAACATCATTCCGCGCGACGAGCAAACGAACACCGAGACCGAAGCTTACGTCCGCAGTCGCATTGAATTGATGCAACGTGCCGCCCGCCCGTTTGACGAATTGTTGCAAACCGAACGTCTCGCTACTCCCGCCGAACGCGGAACGGCAACACATCTGTTTTTGCAGCACTGCGATTTTTCCCGTTTGGCCGAACGCGGCGTAGACGCGGAACTTGCGCGCCTGGTCAAGGACGGCTATCTGTCGCAACGTGCGGCGAGCATTGTGCGTCGCGAGCAGTTGGATGCTTTTTGTCAAAGCGATCTGTTCGCGCGCGCTTCGACTCGTGCACATCGTATCTTTCGCGAACTTCATTTTGACCATTTCATTCCGTATGCCCATCTGACTCGCAATCCGTCGCTGGCTGCCGCACTTGAGAACTACACCCTGTATGTCCAAGGATCTCTGGACCTTTTGTTTGAAGAGAACGACGGTACAATTTGGCTATGCGACTATAAAACCGATCATATCCTTGATCGAAGCGATGCCGGCATCCGTAACCAATTGCTGGGCAGTCACGCCGACCAACTTCGCATCTACGCCGATGCCGTAGAGGGGTTGTTCGGTCGCCGTCCGGACCACATTCTGATCTATTCTCTGCCGCTTGGCAAAAGTATTGATTTGACACCATATCTGTAACAACGCTTTTACAAAGCCATTGACTTTTTCCGTTTCATATGGTAAACTGAACCGATAGCAATGATATCACAAGGAGGACAAGGCCATGATTTTCGCAACAGACACGTTTTTGAACGAACTCGAAGTTCTTGCCGAGCAAAAAAAGCAAGCCATTCTTCATACAGAGGACACAATCACGATCAACGGCACCGCCTATTACGTCAGCAACGAGGGCAACGACGCCGATGATGGTCTCAGCCCGGAGCATGCATGGAAAACGCTTGCCCGCGTGACGGCGGAAAAACTCCGCCCCGGTGACGGTGTACGCTTTCGCCGCGGCGACCTTTTTCGAGGAACACTGGTCACCTGTCCCGGTGTGACCTACTGTGCCTTTGGCAAAGGGGAAAAACCCCGCTTTTACGGTTGGGTCAAAAATCTTGCCGATCCCGCGCTGTGGTCGCTCGTCGATGCCGCTCACAACATTTGGAAGTTGAACGAGCGAATTTTGGATTGCGGCACCCTCGTTTTCAACGAAGGCGAAGCCCACTGCCGCAAACTTATCCCGTCCTTTATCGGCGGTCGTTTCGTTTGCCGCGATGACGAATCTCGCGATTTTGTGATGGCGCAAGAAATGACCCTCGATTTGGACATGTACTGCTATTATATCGCACGCATGACCGACCGCCCTTCCAAAGGTCAAAATTTTCCGGTACCGCTCGTGGATGCCGAAAGTTACGGTGATCTCTACCTCCGTTGCGATCGCGGCAATCCGGGTGAAGTGTTTTCTTCCATCGAAGCACTGCCCAAACGCAACATGATAAATGTCGGCGGCAATGCCGACGTGCGTATCGACAACCTATGTCTGAAATACATCGGCGCCCATGCCATCGCGGCGGGCGGGCACTGCGTAGGGCTCCATGTGACAAACTGCGAAATCGGGTGGATCGGCGGCACAGTTCAGCATTTTCTCGGCACCGACCCCAACTACCCTCAAGGCGGTCGCGGTACGGTAACGCGTTATGGTAACGGCATTGAAATCTACGGCGGCTGTGATGACTATGTTGTACAGAACAACTATATTTATCAATGTTACGATGCGGGAATCACCCACCAGGTCACCACACACGGCAACAAATGCGTGATGAAGCACATTCGCTATTTGGACAATCTGGTCGAACGTTGCGTGTATTCCATCGAATATTTCCTTGAAAAATTGGATGGAGATACCGAGAGTTATATGGAAGATTACATCATAGCGGGAAATATGTTGCGTTTGGCGGGCTATGGCTGGGGACAGCAACGCCACAACACCGACACCCCCGCTCACATCAAGGGTTGGAATTACGAAAACACGGCAAATAATTATATTATTCGCGACAACATCTTCGATCGTTCGGCTTACCGTATGTTGCACCTTGTAGCGAAAAAAGCGGAAAGTCTCCCCGTTCTGTCGAGAAACACCTATATTCAGTCCTTGAACTCAATGTTGGGGCAATACGGTGCCAACGAAGCGAGCGAGCCGGAGATTATGATGTTCGACAAGGCGGTCGATGAGAAAATCGTCGGCCTTATGAAAGATGAAAACGCCATAATATATTGCATCAAATCAAGAGGTTCCCATGCAACTCAACACGCTTGAGGTGGGGCTCGGCGGCGGGTCCCTGCTTCAATATGCGACAAGAGGCCCCCATCAAGGCATGGGATATTTGCTTGAGACGCCCGAGGGCAAAACGATCATGATTGATGGCGGTCGCCATGACTTCGGCGATGCCGATTACACCTACGAACTCATCAAGGCACATGGCAAACGCGTTGACCTTTGGATCATGACGCACGCGCACGAGGATCATTTCGGCGCACTGTCCGCGATGCTGGCAAATATGGGCGATCGCTTCGACCTTGATATTGCCGACCTGCGCTTTTCTTTCCCGCCAATCGAATGGATCAAATCTGTTGAGAACGGCGGTTCTTATCCGTTCGTCACGGAGTTCTTCAGCCGACTGGAGCAACACGGCATTGCTCACACATCGCTCTCGACGGGCGAGGTAATCCAATGCGGCGGAGTGACCGTTGAGGTCATCGCTGACGGCTCGGATTACGAAAATTATCACTCCATCAACGACACAAGCGCCGTACTCCGCGTGCACTATCCCAAGCGTGATGTCCTGTTTCTCGGCGACCTTGGCGCCGCTTCGGCAAATGCCCTGCTCTCTCGCGTTCCCGCATCGACCCTGCAATGTGATATCGTCCAGATGGCGCACCACGGGCAGGCCGGTGCCGAGCGCAATTTCTACGAGATCGTTCGCCCTAAGATCGCGCTCTACACCGCCCCCATGTGGCTATGGGAATGTGACAGCGGAAAAGGACGCGGAAGCGGCCCTTGGCAGACGCTGAAAACGCGCGCGTGGCTTGAAGAACTCGGTGTTCAGGTTAGTTGCCCCCACGCCTACGGCGACTATCTGCTCCGATGAGCGATCGGGTACCAAAACAATTGTCGGGCCGCACCGACAATTCTCTGCGCAAATGTAAATCTTTTCCCTTTTTTCGCCCCTACTCTTGACAAAGCAGTACGCTTGCGGTATAATAAAGTACGGACTGATCGACAGCCCGTGGGCTGTACGTATTCGTTCGTACCGCCTGTGATTTTTCCGATCATCAAACAACAACGGCGGCACATGGTTTTTCCGTGAGCCGTCTTTTTATATGAAAAACAAACAGATATCGAAAGGAAAAAAACATGGATTTATTTGACGTTTTGACAATGGTCGGCGGTCTTGCCCTTTTCTTGTTCGGCATGAACTTGATGGGACAGGCGCTGGAACGTCGCGCCGGCAACACATTGCAATCTATCCTCGGCAAATTGACCACCAACAAAATCGCCGGTTTTTTAACGGGTCTGGGTGTAACGGCTATCATACAGTCCTCATCTGCCACCACCGTTATGGTCGTCGGCTTTGTCAACTCGGGGCTGATGACTCTGGCACAATCTATCAATGTCATCATGGGGGCCAACGTCGGCACTACCGTTACGGCATGGATTTTGAGTTTGGGCGGTATCAGCAGTGATAACCTATTCGTTCAACTGCTTAAACCTACGTCCTTTACTCCTATTTTGGCACTGATCGGCACGATCATGTACATGCTTCCGGGCGCAACACAAAAAAGGAAAGATACTTCAACGATTCTGCTCGGCTTTGCCACACTGATGTTCGGTATGGATACCATGTCGGGGGCCATGTCTGGGCTGGCCGATCTCCCCGCGTTCCGCGACCTGTTCCTCGCGTTTGAGAATCCCGTACTCGGCATGTTGATGGGAATGATCTTAACGGCCATCATTCAATCTTCTTCGGCGTCGGTCGGTATTCTCCAATCTCTTGCTTTCTCAACGGGAATGGTTTCTTATGCGGCAGCCATTCCGATCATCATGGGACAAAACATCGGCACCTGCGTCACTGCGCTCATCTCGTCGATCGGCGCCAACAAAAACGCCAAGCGCGCCGCTGTTGTCCATCTGTCTTTCAATGTCATCGGTACGGCGGTTTGGTTGGCTGTATTCTCCGTCATTGAATATCTCATCGCGCCCGGCACAGCGCTGGAAGCATGGCTCGCCTCATCGGTCGGCGAAATCGGCATTCCCGTCTGTCACAGTGCTTTTAACATTCTCTGCACCCTGCTTATGCTCCCGATGGGAGGCTTGCTTGAAAAATTGGCCAATCTCATTGTCCGTGATGACAAAAAGCCAGAATCCACAAGCGAATTGGACGAGCGTCTGTTGGCAACGCCTGCCGTTGCTTTGGAACGCAGCCACACGCTGGTCGTCACCATGGCCAATGTAGCCGTCAAAGCAATGGAAAACGGTATTGTTGCGCTGAACAACTATACCCCCGCCCTGGCCGAATCCATCCGCGAAGACGAGGACTTGACCGACCACTACGAAGAAATTCTCGGCTCCTATTTGGTCAAACTGTCCGGTCGTCAAATGTCCGAACATGAAAGCGCTACGGCAGCCAAACTTCTGCGCGTCATCGGCGACTTTGAGCGTATCTCCGACCACAGCGTCAATTTGATCGAGTCGGTTGAAGAACTCAAGGAAAAGGAGATTGAATTTTCTCCGTCGGCCGCACGTGAACTGACCGTTTTGACCGACGCCACGCGCGAGGTAATGGCGTTGGCGCTGGCCGCCTTTGTCAACAACGACATTTCCGCCGCCATTGAAGTCGAAGCACTGGAGCAAGTGATCGACCGTCTCAAAGAAATGCTGCGCGCCCGTCACATTCTTCGCTTACAGCAAGGCAATTGTACAATCGCAGCGGGCTTTGTGTGGTCCGATCTTTTGACCAACCTCGAACGCGTTTCCGACCATTGCTCCAATATTGCCGGTTGCGTGCTTGACATGGCGCAGAATGATCTTCACTTGCATGAATCTCTGCGCGCAATTCGTTCCGACGAAACCGTTTTCAAGCAAAAATACGAAAACTACATCAAAAAATACGATCTGCCCGCCATGGCGGAATAACAAAAAAGCAACGAGCGGTCCGTCCCACATCAGTGGGACGGACCGCTCGTTATTGCCGTTAATCCGTTACCGTTAAGTTCGTCGTATTGCCTGTATCAGGGCAAGCACTCCTCGATAAAACGCTGCAAGAACAAGTTGCGTCAATCCGAACAACAGAATTAAGCCAAACAGTGAAACAAGCAACCATGCGCTATTTTGCAGCCACATAGTCAAAGCGGTCACCGCCGTCTCTCCCATCAGCGCGGCCACAAGCGCAACCAGCGCCGAAATGACCGCATAGCCGGGCAATCCGAGCACCATGCCACGCACATCGGCCGCGCTCAAACGAACATGAAGCGCCATGGAAAAAAGCGCCGTAATCGCCGCTAATCGCACCGGAACCGTATGGGTCCGCTCGGTCAAAAGGCCGTGCAAAAACGATTTGATACTTGTCTGTATTTGCGCTGTTGCGGCGTTGCCGTCAAGCAAAGTTTCCACGGTGATGCGATATGCCCGCACCGACTCGGGATAAACCAAGCATAATATCACCCAAATGACACCCAGCCCCGAAAAGATCGGACCGAGGCCAATCCAAAGGTTACCGAAAACTGCGTATGGATTGCGACGATCGTAACTGTGCTCGACCATCGCCCCCCCTGCCCGCGTCGGAATCAACCGCATTTTTTCGATGCGATGGGCAAACAGCAAGCACATCAGCGCGTGACCGCCTTCGTGCACCGGTGTGCCGAGAAACGAAGTCAAAAACCAAAAAATGCGCCCCGCTCGCTTCCCCATCAACGCAAAGCACAGGCGATAACACAGTTCGATCGCAAGACCGCACACGGTCACCACTCCCAGCGTATACAGCACAATTCGGACAAAGCACAAAAAAAACAGTTTCATTCATTGCCCCCTTTGAGCACTTGATGCCTCATTATAACCGATTCCGCTCGCCGTGTCAAGAAATTCTCACACCACATGCACATTTTCCTTGCATTACACAAAAAAACATGATATACTAAAGAAAAACAGAAAACAAGTTCCGAGGAGGTATAGGCATCTCATGTTCCCTCTGCTCACCGCAAACCAAATGCGTCAATGCGATCAATATACCATCGAACAACCGGGCAACTCTTCACGCATCTTAATGGAACGAGCCGCTCACGCCGCCGTCGATGTCTTGAAAGAAGAGTTTTCGGTCTCTTTCAGAACACATATTTTTGTCCTGTGCGGAAAAGGAAACAACGGCGGGGACGGCTTCGCCATGGCACGCTTTCTTTTTGAGGAGGGGTATCATGTCACCGTCTGCTACGGCGGCTCCCGAAACGGTTCAATTCCCGACACAACGCGCATGAGTGTTGAATGCGCCGCGCAATACTCTCTTTGGACAGCCGCCGGCGGCAAAACGGCGGATGATCTTCCGCCGTTGCCCGCACAAGATGTGATCGTCGTCGACGCGCTGTTCGGCATCGGACTGGATCATCCGATTCACGGTCAAATGAGTGCATGGATCGAAGCCGTCAACGCCGGCGTTGAACGCGGCGGCGTCACGGTGCTGTCCCTTGATATTCCCTCGGGGGTGTGCGCCGATACCGGCAAAGTGCTCGGCACTGCCGTGCGCGCAACAGTCACCGCCACGATCGCCTTTCCCAAACCGGGACTTTTGCTCTATCCCGGTGCCGCCTACGCAGGCAAAATCAAGGTGTGCCCCATCGGCGTTTCCACACAGGTGCTCGGCTCTTCCGTATGCTTGTGGCAGGTCACGCCGCACGACCTCACTCCCATTCTTTCCCGCCCCGCTTATGCAAACAAGGGAACCTTTGGGCGCGTATTGATCGTCGGAGGCTTTCTCGGCATGAGCGGCGCAGCCTATTTTGCCGCAAAATCCGCTTACCGCGCGGGGGCGGGATTGGTTGAGATCATGAGCCCCGAGATCAACCGCATTCCGCTTCAAACGCTCCTACCCGAGGCAATCTTTACCGCCATTGACCCCGCCGCTCTTCCCGATGACGAGGCGCTATCCACCGTTCTCGACCGTGCCGACGCCGTTGTGTTCGGTTGCGGTTTGGGTCAATCGCCTGCGGCCGCTTCCCTGGCCGAGCAAACATTCCGTCTTTGCCGCAAGCCGCTCGTGGTGGACGCCGATGGGCTGAATCTTCTCGCCTCGCATCAGCCCTTGCAGGTGCTTCTCCAAGCGCGCAAGCATCCGACCGTTCTCACGCCGCACCTCGGCGAAGCGTCCCGGCTGACAGGGCATTCCGTGCAAGAGATTGCAAACGACCTCATCTCCGCCGCCGTACATCTTGCCGAATCCTACGGTGCCGTTTGCGTGCTCAAGGACACCCGCACGATCGTTTCGGACGGTCAAACGCAATACATGCAGGATCGCGGCAACAGCGGCATGGCCACCGGCGGCTCGGGAGACTGCTTGGCAGGTGTACTCGCATCCCTGTTTGCTCAGCACCTCACCCGCACCGATTTTACACCGTCTCATCTTTGCGCTCTCGGTGTTTTACTCCATGCTACGGCCGGCGACATCGCCGCCGAACGCCTCGGCAAGCACGCGGTGATGGCCTCGGACATTGCCGATGCCGTTGGTCAAGCGCTTCACTGCCCCCTTTGAACTCTGCCTCTTGTGATTTATTTCAAACGAATACAACGAAAAGTGTCGTAGCGGTTAACCCAATACGACGCTTTTTTTCTTGCCGTTTTTCTTCCTCGGGTATTCCCTGATCCGCGTGACGTATTCAAGATTGATTGCTTGCAAATTTCCGTCTTTCTCAATTAAAATCCCGTTTTCCGTCACTTCTTTTATCGTGCCGTAGACGGCGCTGCTGTCGCTTGCAATCGTATAGACCATGCATTCCTTACCGATGAATTTTTGCGCCAATTCTTTCATGTTGAAAATCTCCTTTTGTTTTTTGCGGTGATGGATAATCGCCGCGATTTTTCGTTTCTTCCCCTGCATAATCACATATATGATTAAGAGCATCACGATAATAAACAACGACAAATAATCGTTCATTTCTTTTTCTCCTTGTTGCCTTTCTGCCTGTGAATCACTAACGGCTAACGGCTAACGGCTAACTGTTAGCCGAGTGTCGGCGAAAAAGCGTTTCTCTCCACATATGTCATCATAGCAAAACGCGAATTGCCGGCGTTTTTTATCAATATGCGTTTATTTTTTTATCCTTTCACCTTTTTACTTTTTAACTGACGGGATTTCTTCCATTCTCATCCGAAACGTCCGCCCGGCGTTTATGTACAAGATGGATTCCGATATGCCCGACTCCCAAAATCAAGGCAGAGGCTATGACTGCCAAATTACGAGAGTAAACCCCGAGAAGAATGACCACCATAACCGGAAGTGTTGCCCCCGCCACGGGAAAACCTAAAAACGACGAATACATATCTTTCATTGTGCGCGCACTTCTGAAATATTTCACCCAATAGCATTCGTATAAAATCATCAACACGACCGCGGTAATCCATAATACCAAATTCCACCGAAAATAAACGCCGTCGGGCAACTTTATAACAAGCGGATTGATTGACGGAAAGACAAGAAGCGATACGGTCGTAGCGACTTCTCCTACGCGTTCAAAAACAAGCAAGACCCGAGGTTCACATTTTCCCGCTCGCTCATAGCCTTTCGGCTTTTTTCCGCAGACCCAAATCATCTTCGGGGCAAAAAGCATAACAAGAACTATGAACCCGCTGACACTGAATCCGAATTGATCAGGGCTTTTCGAGGCAAGCATAACCGAACTTACTTTTACGCTGCTAATAACATCGCCTAAATCCGCTTTCAATTGCCCTGCCATAAGGTCGGGCGCATTTAGATTCGTGTGATACGAGCCGTAAATCCCCATTATTTTCCCGCCGCCTTGACGCGCATATGCCGCCTTAAAATCGGACACCATATACGCCTCGCGCAATTCGGATACTCTGCCGCTTTCTTCATATTCCTTTCGTTGTTTGATACAATCTTGGGCAAGAATGTAATTTTCGGAACCTTTCAGTCCGTGCTCTTCAAGATAGGCAAGATACCTTTCGCCCGTCGTGTCGTATTGATGACCGATGTCCGTTCCGTAAAAAACGGTTTCGGGACAGATTTCTTTGATTTCACACAAAAAATTGTAATAATATTCGTTTCCCGACAGCGTTCCGTTAATCTCTTCAAACCAAACATCAAGCAGATCGTTCGAATCTTCTTTCATCCAAAGGTTCAAAAATTCGGCGCTGTAATACGGAAGTTCAACGAAAAGATCGCGACAGCCTTCGTCATAATAGCCCTGCCATAAATCCAATTCAACGTCGTAATATTCCTTTGAACCGTGCGCTTCTCCGTAAAGCATGATTTTGGTATCGTCGGTCGGATAAACGTCCGTCGACCCGTCGCCCATGTCAAAAGCAACCGCGACAAGACATACCGCCGCGAGCAACGAAAACGCAAGCATCGTTTTCATTTTATTTTTCATGATTTGATCGGCGCCCTCTTTCTTACGATTGTTATGATTGAATTTCGAACAACTTTTTTGCCGTTTCCCTGATCACATCCACATTGACCGCATTTCCGAACTGCTTATATGCTTGGTGGTCATCGGCATCGGGGACAAATATCTCGGGAAAACTCTGCAGTCTCGCCGCTTCTCTGACCGTTAATCTGCGCCGGTATTTCCCGATAATAGGGACTTGAACGATGGCTACCAGCGCCGGAAAAGTATAATTTGTCTTTACTCTGATGCCGGACGGACGGAACTGTATGACACCGTCCCATAGAGATGCGATGCTGTCCCCGGCCTGCCATTCCATTTTTCTCTGCGTGGGAGTAAAGGCGGCGAGGTTATCATAGCGATCCAGCCATTTGTCAATGAACTCCCTATTGTTCTCGTAAAGCCGTTTGTTTTTTCGGACAAACTCTTTTTTCCATTCCGGGAAATCTTCCTCTTCATCCTTATCGCGGAAGTATTCCGCCCAGATCGGGAAACCGATCACCGTCTCGGTAATTCCCCCGTAAAATTCGTCCCAGGCATTGAGAACGTATTCTTCTTTTTCGCTGATGTAATACTTATCCTCCACCCTGCCGGCATCAAGTACATCGTAGATGGAATTATCCTCTTTCGCTTTTAACCGATCGAATGTGATCGTCAGATCCTCGTCTGCATGAGCGGGATCATAAACGCCGAGAATAACCACTCTTTCTCTTAACTGAGGGATGCCCAACTGATGCGGGCTAATGATCATCGGAACAGGCGTTAATCTGTAGCCGATCGATTTCAAGTGGCTGTGGATGGTCCTCCACGTGTTTCCGTTGTCGTGCGAGATCAAATTTCTGACATTCTCAAGCACGATATATTTGGTTTTATGATATCGCAGAATACGCTCGATTTCAAAGAAAAGAGTTCCTCGCGTGTCGCTCATTCCTTTCTGATATCCCGCCTTTGAGAATGCCTGGCACGGAAATCCGGCACACAATACGTCGTGAGCGGGGATATCCTGCGCCGCAACCACTCTCACATCATGGTCTGCGTCCACGCCATAATTGTTGTAGTATGTTTTGATACAGTAAGGATCGATCTCGGAAGCAAACACACAACTTCCCCCGAGTTGCGCCATGGCTTGATGAAATCCTCCGATTCCCGCAAACAAATCGACAAATTTAAATTTCTTCTTCCCTATGTCCATTTCACCACCTCAAACGAATCCTACGCAAACATTCCGACAAACTCAACTTAATTCAAAAATTCAATTGATGAATCAAAAAATTATTGATATTCTTCTTTTTGATGGATATTTTCGGTGCACGGGGACTGCCGTCGCTGTTGTGCCCTTGACGAAAAACATCCAAATAACAACTGTTGAATCGATTGATCTCCAAGACCGAGTACGATGTTAATTTCACGGAATGCTTCATTTTGTCGGAATAACTCATCAAGTTATCTTTTTTGTGCAACTTGTTCCAAAATGTTGTCACTTCGAACTCGTGATCTTTGTCTTTTTCGGTATCGTGATTGCAGACAACATAGTAAATGGATGAATTTTTGAGTACCGACAGGACCGTATCTCGGTCATTTCCCTGAATTCCGGAGGAATCGTTGCTATGAGCCTTCAGATCGCCATAATTTCCGCTTGTCGGGAAAACCAAATCCAGATCAATCTCGCCTTTTTTCTTTTTCTGAACATATTGAATCGTATTTTCAACGCCGTGTTCTTTGATGTATTCGGCCAACTTGTATTCCAAATAAAAGCCGGGCCATTCCGGTTGTCCCGTATGGTTGAATTTTGCATTTGCCATCTCCCGATAGGCCGCAATTCCGTGCCAATGCTTGGGGAGCCCGGCAAAAAAGTCATCCAGTATCGCAATAAAATCCAAACGCAGATCCACGTTGCTATCGAACTTGCTACGCAAAAAACGATCGACCTCGGACGGAGCAACGACCGTAATCAAATTCCCATTGGTATCTTCTTTTCGGAAAATGCCGAACAGCAAGCCGTTTTTCAAATCGAGCGTGTACACATGCGCGGAAGAATGGTGGGCCTTTCGGGCAACATATTTCGTGACATCAAAATCAACGAACAGCACCGTGCTCTTGTATTGATAAACACCGATTAGCAAGGTACGTATACCAAGCCGCGTGTTTTCGGCATAAATATCCTTGAAAGTATCGCCGATTTGGATTCTCTTTTTGAAAGACGGATGCGGAGTTCCCAAATAACTGATATTTTTGAAATAAATGCAAAAACGATTTACCCCGTATGTTCCGTACAGACATCCGTTCCGATGCTCCGACAACGGAAAATATTTTTCAAAAACACGAATCATTTCCTTGCGATTCAATATCTCGCCGTAATCTTCCACAACATCAAATTTCTCGTTGATTTGCTCAACTTTGATATGACTGTAATACATCTTCGACCTCCGTTCCCTGTTTGATCCGCTCGGCAACCGCTCGCCGAACGATCATTTGATTTGCGCCGATGGTAGGCCTTATCGATCAGCGATACAGCGCCGCTCCTATCACCGTACCAAACTGCGAATTATTGGGAATCAGAAAATGCACGCCGAAACTGTGCTGAAGATCATCAAACACGCGGCGAATGTGCGGCATGGTCGACAGATTACCGATCAGCACAATATTCTTCACGCCAAATGCGCGAGCGGCAAAAATGGACATCATGAAAATGGTTTCAGCCACCATATTGGACACTCCCAGCGCAATATCATTGGGCGTGGCCAGATCGCTCACTTTGCCGAAATTAGCCGCTGTCAATTTTTCGTTCATATTGGGAAATCGGTCACGCGAGATATCGCCCACGCGCAAATCCACATTATCGATATTACCGTCCTCGCACAACTGCTCAATATGCTCAATAGTATCAACGCCAATGAGGCGCTTGGTCAGACCTACCAGCGTTCCGCCACCGACGCCCGTACCGCCGAGATACTCGATTTCGGTGTCGTTTTCGTTATGCAAAACGGGACGCCCGTCAAGCGACATGCTTTTGGCTTTGGCATGAATCAAGGCCGTACCCGTCCCCATGCTGACCACAACAGCCTCCTGCAGCCCGGACAAATACAGCCCTCCCAGCCCCACACAAGTAAATTCGGGCACCTTGTGGCACGGTAGGCCGTATATAGGATTTTCGGAGAAAGACGATCCCACCCCCGTCATCATCACACGATCGATGCGGTCAAGCGGCAGATCATTTTGCGAGGTGAACTTGCCGAAAGCACCGTACATGGATGTGATCGGATCCGTTGCGCGAACAAACTGCGGTGCGATCAATTGAGGGGCGCCGCCCTCTTCAAAGCGGAAGCCGACAATTTTTGTCGTGCTGCCGCCGATATCAATACCTATGACGTTTTTGCCCATATTGTTATCCTCCTCGGTGGTGTATGGTTCCTTCAAAAAAATATTATCGTAACATTATAACATGTTCTTGTAAAAAATGCAAGAATGTGATATAATTATTTTCGTATGACAAACAATCAAAATCAAACGACAGGAATACAAATAATGACCAATTATGCCCCCGCCCTTGCGGATTACGAATTTCTTCGAGAGAAAAAATGCTTTATTTTCGATATTGACGGCACCGTCGCTCGGGGTAATGTCCCCATTCCCGAAGCAGTAGCCTTTATTTTGCGATTGCGGGAAACGGGACGCCGCGTTATTTTTTATACCAACAACCCCAACCGATCACACGCCGAAACGGCCGCTTACCTCAATGCCATGGGATTTGAAACGACTCCGGAGGAAATCGTCTCAGCCGAAGATGTCTCCTTTGCCTATTTGCGCGAGCATCATCCGGACGGCAGTATTTTCCCGGTCGGCGTACCGGAAATGGTGCGGCATTTTTCCGATGCGGGCTTTCATATCGTCGGCATGGAAGCGGAACGCGCCGATGTCGTTTTGGTCGGCTTTGACAAAACAATGACATACGACAAGATCACCAAGGCAATCCGCCTCATTCTCGGCGGTGCAACGTTTCTTGCCACGCATCCCGACCGCATCACCCCCACATCCGACGGCATGGTGCCCGATTGCGGCGCCATTTGCGACATGATCACGTCGGCCACCGGAATCCGTCCCCGCTATCTCAGCAAACCATCGCCCCGTGGTCTCCCCATCATCGAACAGGTCACGGGCCTGCGTGCCGAGCACATGTGCATGGTGGGGGATCGCCTATACACCGACATTGCTTTCGGCAACAACACCGGGATGACCAGTCTGCTGGTGCTCACCGGCGGCACCGGCGCGGAGGAAGCCTTGGCGGCCACGGGCGAAGAAAAGGCCGATGTCATTCTTCCCCATTTGGGCTTTTTAACCGAATTACTGAAATAAATCACAGCATACAGCGTAAAAGGAGAAAACGATATGGCGTTTGACGCAGGAATGTTGGCGTGTGTTATTCACGAAATTCGCACGTCGGCGAACGGTGCCCGAATAGAAAAGATCAGTCAACCGGAAAAAGATGAACTTGTATTGCAAATGCGTTCGTTTGACGGGGGACAACGGCTCCTCATCCATGCAGGATCGAGCAATCCGCGCATATGCTTCTCTACCGCGCGACGCGAAAATCCATCCTCGGCCCCCATGCTGTGCATGCTGTTACGCAAGCATTTGTCGGGCGCCAAACTGGCCGATATACGCCAAGAGGGGTTCGATCGCGTGGTGCGGCTGGAATTCGAAACGCGCGATGAAATGGGATTTGCCTGTCGCCGCTATCTTGTGGCCGAGATCATGGGCAAATACAGCAACCTCATGTTCACCGACGAAAAAGACAAAATCCTTGCCGTCCTCCGCCCTGTCGATTTTTCAACCAGTTCGGTGCGCCAAGTGTTGCCGGGCATGACATACGAACTCCCCCCCGCTCAAAGCAAATTCGACCCGACGGCAACCGACGCGGACGCATTTGCCGTGACCTATGCCGCCGCTCCCGCAGGACGCCCTTGTTACAAATGGATTCTTGAATCATATCTCGGCATCTCATCCGCCGTAGCACGCGAGATGGTATACCTTGCCACCCGTGACACCGAGACCGCCGTCGGGCAATGTGATGCCGCCACGTTATGGCGCGGCTTTGACGCCGTCATGCGCCGCATCCGCGAGCACGACTTCGCACCGACACTTTACATGGACGGGGAACGCCCCGTCGAATATTCTTTCCTGCCGCTCTCCCAATATGGTGATTCATTTACC
This sequence comes from uncultured Lachnospiraceae bacterium, assembly GCA_964579815.1. Lineage (GTDB taxonomy): Bacteria > Bacillota > Clostridia > Oscillospirales > CAG-272 > SIG644. Next base: position 1,680 of record CAZOHP010000002.1, on the reverse strand, counting down.
GCAATCCCGGGCAGCGCGGGCGAAATTCTTGACAAATTCTTCGCCACACGTGATCAGGAAACGCGCGTTAGGCAACACGCCTCGGATATTTTGCATATTTTAACCAACGCGGAAACGCGTCTGCACAAAAAACTGGATCTGCAGCGCGGAGAACTGGCCGATTGCGAACGTGGCGCGGAATACAAAAAATCGGGCGACCTCATCACGGGAAATCTCTACTTGCTCGAACGAGGAATGACCGAAGTTACCTTGACCGATTACGAGGATTATCACGAAGAGGACGGCAACTACGGCTCGCGTACCGTTGCCCTCGACCCTCGCCTCTCCCCGACCGCCAATGCCCAGTATTATTACAAAAAATACAGCAAAAGCAAAACGGCACGCGAAATGCTGACGCATCAAATCGCATTGAGCGAGCGGGAATTGATCTACATTTACAGTGTGTTCGATGCATTGACTCACGCCGAAACAGACGCCGACCTTTCCGAAATTCGCGATGAACTGTACCGCTCGGGCTACGCCTCACGCATGAAGCAATACCGCGAGCGCAAAAGCAAAAACCCGACCGTGCTCCGATTCACGCTTCCGAGCGGGCGCCACGTACTGTGCGGCAAAAACAACATTCAAAATGAATACATCACGCACAAACTGGCCGACAAAAACGACTATTGGTTCCACGCGAAAGGCGTTCCCGGCTCGCACGTGGTACTGGAAGCACAGGGCTCCACCCCCGATGACGATGATCTCACACTGGCCGCGCAAATCGCAGCCTATTATTCCAAGGCACACGGCGGGCAGAACATTGCGGTTGACTATACGCTCGTCCGCCATGTCAAAAAGCCCGCGGGCGCCAAGCCGGGCTATGTCATTTATCACACCAACCGGACGGCCTATGTGACGCCGGACGGAGACCGCATCGCGGCCATGCGGGACGATAAGAAAAAATGACAAAAAGAAACTTCAGAATCAAAAAACGGAGAAATCTTTCGAAATCTCCGTTTTTTTGCGCCTTGGCGCGGCTTTTATGTCTGCATCTCAATCAAGCGCTCACGATGGTTTGTCTTGACAAAAAATGCCAACACATGATTTCGGTGTAACATGATGTCCGCTGACAAAAAATCATTCAACCGTAGGCAGCGTTAACTTGATTTCTCCGATTTTGGAGATCACAATTTTTACATCATAACCCGTTTCAATGTCCACCATTTCCATTGTGCAGGAATCTTCTTCAATGGTCATGACAACATCTTCAAAATCATCAAACGATATGCCCTTTTTCTGCTTGTACGTATTCTTTTCACCGTCAACCTTTTCATAATTGTCGGGATTAAAGAGGATTTCCAAGGTTTCGTCGTCAACCGTCGTACCGGTATCATCCACTTCTTCGGTATCTTGTGTTTTAGACCACGTACCATCATCATTTTTTGTATAACTATATTTGACATTTCCCACAGTTTCGGTGTATTCTTCTGTATCAAATAAAGCCGCCGAAATATACTGAATATTTCCGTCAACTTTCGTTATCACGGTGAATGTTCCGAAAAAAGGAACACCGGACATTGTAATAGACATTTGGCAACTATCGGCACCCGTTCAAAACCTCAATAGAACACCCAAAAAAGGACTTATTAAAAATTAATTATCCTCCAAAATTATCGCCTTGCGTTTGTGTCGTTGTAT
>CAZOHP010000001.1:35758-47137 GCA_964579815.1 uncultured Lachnospiraceae bacterium | reverse complement strand
GATACGCCGATCGACTACGATAACTTGATCTCGATCGGTTCCATGATGGGATCGGGCGGATTGATCGTCATGGACGAGGACAACTGCATGGTCGATATCGCCAAATTCTTCCTTGAATTTACCGTCGATGAATCCTGCGGCAAGTGTACGCCCTGCCGTGTCGGTACGCGTCGTTTGCTTGAGATCCTCGACAAGATCATTTCGGGCAACGGTGAGATGGAGGACCTCGATCGCATGGAAGAATTGTGCAATTACATCAAGAGTGCGTCTCTGTGCGGCCTCGGTCAAACGGCTCCCAACCCCGTTATTTCCACACTTCGTTACTTCCGCGACGAATATATTGCTCACATTGTGGACAAGAAATGTCCCGCAGGTGTGTGCAAAAAGTTGGTTCGGTTTGAGATTGATCCCGAGAAGTGCATCGGCTGCGGAAAGTGCGCAAATAATTGCCCGGCCGACGCCATTGCAAGAACCGATTACATCGCTCCCGGTCACAAACTCGCTTCTATGGCGATTGATACCAAGAAGTGTGTGAAGTGCGGCGCTTGTATCGCCAACTGCAAGTTCGATGCCATTTCCAAACACTGAGAAAGGAGAATTGCGGAACATGGAAACAGTAAATGTTAATATTAACGGCGTGGATTACGCCGTCTCAAAAGGCTCCACGGTGCTGGAAGCCGCACGCGCTGCTCACATCGACATTCCGACTCTTTGCTATCTGAAAGATATCAATGAGATCGGTGCATGTCGCTTGTGCCTTGTCGAAGTATCCGAGGGCGGTAAGCCGTTCCGTATGGTCACTGCCTGCGTTTACCCTGTGACCGACGGCATGGTTGTTAAGACCAACACCCCCAAGATCGCCGCTTCGAGAAAAATGAACTTGGAATTATTGCTTTCCAATCACGATAAAAAGTGCCTCTCCTGCGTGCGTTCCACCAACTGTGAATTGCAGCAGTTGTGTCGTGATTACGGCGTTGAGGAATCCCGCTTTGTGGGGGAAGTCAACAAGTACGAGATTGAGACGGGATCGCCGATTATTCGCGATAATAATAAGTGCATTTTGTGCCGTCGGTGCGTTGCTACGTGTGCCAAGGTGCAGGGAATCGGCGTAATCGGCGCAAACGACCGCGGATTTGATACGCATATTGCCTGTGCTTTTGAAAACAAGTTGAGCGAAAGTGCTTGCATCAACTGTGGGCAGTGTATCGTTGCGTGCCCTGTCGGTGCACTTTACGAGAGAGACGATACCGAGGCGGTTTTTGAGGCTCTCTCCGATGAAAATAAGCATGTTTTGATCTGCGCCGCTCCCTCCGTTCGCGCTCAAATCGGCGAATGTTTCGGCTATGAGCCCGGCACCGATTGTGAAGGAAAGATGGTTGCTGCGATGAAGGCGCTTGGCTTTGAAGGCGTTTACGATATGAACCTCACGGCCGATTTGACTATCGTGGAAGAAGCAAATGAATTGCTCGGCCGCATCAAGAACGGCGGGGCACTGCCCATGATCACTTCCTGCTCCCCCGGCTGGATCAAATATTGTGAGCACTATTTCCCGGATATGATCGACAACCTGTCCTCTTGCAAGTCTCCGCAACAGATGTTCGGCGCTATGGTCAAGACTTATTACGCGGAAAAGATGGGCTGGGATCCCAAGAGCATTTATATGGTTTCGGCTATCCCCTGTACGGCCAAAAAATTTGAGGTTGGCAGAGACGGTCAATCCGCGGCAGGTGTTCCCGATGTGGATGCCGCCATTACCACACGCGAACTCGGACGCATGATCAAGAAAGCGGGCATCAATTTCCGCGCGTTGGAAGATGCCGCATTTGATGATCCGTTTGCTATCGGTTCGGGTGCAGGCGCTATCTTCGGTGCAACGGGCGGTGTCATGGAGGCTGCATTGCGCTATGCCGCAGAGGCGATCCAAGGCTCAAAACTCGAAAAACTTGAGTTTGCCGAGGTCCGCGGTGTCGAAGGAATTAAGACGGCATCTTATAAAGTCGGTGATATGACAATCAACGTGGCTGTCGCTTCCGGTACGGGTAATGCCAAGAAGTTGTTGCAAATGGTCAAGAGCGGGGAACTCAATGTTCAGTTCATCGAGATCATGGCGTGCCCCGGTGGCTGTGTCAACGGCGGCGGTCAGCCCATCCAACCGGCATCCGTTCGTATGAACATGGATCTGCGCGCCGTCCGTGCGGCGGTTTTGTACAACGATGATGCCAATGCCGATGTTCGCACTTCGCAGGATAACCTGGCTGTCAAGAAACTTTATGATGAATTTCTCGGCGAGCCGAACAGCCATAAGGCACACGAAATTCTGCACACCACCTACGTAAAGCGCGGCATATAAACCGCTAAGATATGAAAAAGGACAAGCATTTGACCAAGAAGATCAATTGCTTGTCCTTTGCGAATACGGATGTAAGGAGAAACATTCATGAATAATGATTATCGATTTTACGGCAAGATCACCGAAGAGGTGCTTTGTAATTATTTGCGCCGCGCGGTGACCATTTCCTGCGAACCGGGGCATGAACTGCATCCCACCGAAACGCCTGAGGTGCGCTCGTTTATTTTGAACACCGGCGCCAAATACATTTGTCGTGCGGCTACCCGCTGGCGCCCGAGTATGAATGATTATGCTACCTATGAGGGACAGGCGGCGTTTATCGACAGCGTGCATGCGGTCGATCCCGATGTTGTATTTGAGGCGTGCATTTTTGAGTGCGTCGGCCCCGAGGTGGAAACGATTCCCGTGCCGGCATGGGTGTTTGAGGCGTTTGGCATTGCGCCCGAACTTCGAAATTTCAACGTTGACGCCATGCGTTTTCCCAATGATCTGTACCGCGATCAATGGGGGCCGGGAACGATTGTGCCGGATATGACGCGAATAGAGACGCAGATGTTTTTCTATTATCGTGCTTGTAAGTATATAGATATCGGCTTTGAGGGATTGCATATGGGGCAGATACATCTCATCGGCAAAAACGACGAAGGCTGGGTGTGTTGGACTCGGGTGCTGACCATGGTTCGTGCCTATGCCAAAGAACATGCCCGCCGCGCCTTTGTGCTCATTAATGCGCATACGCCCGGGATGCTTGATTCAAACGGCAAGTTGATGTTTGATTTTCATATGTTCCCGTCTCGCCCCGTGGCAGACGATTCGCAGGAGCCTCATTTTCCGAGCGAGGATAATCCCCAACGTGCCGTACTGGATGTTCACCACCGCAGCGGCATCTACGGTCGCAGTCTTGGCGGCATGACACACAGCGGGTGGGAGACGGACACGCTGCCGTATTGCGTTGAACTTGACAATTTCGGCGACGATCTGCCCGAGCGACTGAATGTCCCGCGCCCCGACCTGTCGACTTGCTGGGGAATGGATGAAATCAACTGGTTTGCACACCAGCCCGCCCGGTATCGTGCGGAATTTTTGCGCTATGCCTACGCATGGGTGCGCGATGTTGCGCCGGGTAAATGCTTTTTCGCCATGCCGGGGCAACGCGTGATTCGTTTGCGCAATCGGCAGGGCGACATCATCAATCGCCTCTATCGCGCATACGACAAGACAACTCATCCCGACGGGTTCGGCGATGAAAATGTGATCAAAGAGATTTGGAGCGAATAAAACAGGCTACGGCGGAGGAAGTCTCTTCAGAGGTTCCTCCGCCGTATTCGGTTCTTTTATTGTTGCAATGCCTGGTCGAGCCAAATTTCGCCCATGCTGAAAGCATCATGCAAGCCCGAGTAGGAGCCTTGACGAATGATGCGGTTCGGATCTTTGGAGTCGATGACTTGTATCATGATTTTGTCGGGCAATTTTTGACCGTTGACATCCTTGTATGAAATGATTTCCAAAATGAGAATGCATTTTTCGTTCATGTCACCGTAGCAGATGGTATCACCCTCGCGTACAAGCGGCTTGCCTTTGTATTCGAGATATTTGCCGCTGACGAAGTTTAACTCTTCGTTTGCCATTATATTGTTATCCTCCATGTTCGATATTAGATTATATTCCCTTACAATTATAGCACAAATGTGTGCAAAAGTCAAGGGGGTGAGGAATTGAACAAAATTTCAATTTTATTGTTCCGTCGGGGCAATAAAAGGCCTGCGTCGGAGCAGAAAAGCGGAATCCTGCGGTACCGGGAGAGCCAGTGCCAGCAGAGATTCGAAACGTTGTTCAAGTTCTCGTTGCTGTCGCGCGGCGATGGATGTGGGAATATCAGCCAGTTTGGTGACAATGGGTAATGTACAACTTTTCCGGATGGAGGCAAGATAAGCGCACCCGATTTTGTTTGCGCCGAGTAATCGCACATAGGCGGGAGGCGCAAGCAACCGTTCGCTGCGAACGCCGCAAACGCCGTACAGCAACGCACGGTTCAAACGGCCGTTGGTGTAGCGGCGAGTTGCTGCCGTGGCAAGCATAGAGGAAAGATCCATCGCACGTTCGGCTGCATGGCAGAGACGCTCGGCAAGGCCGCCGTCTAGGTCGGCATATTGATTAAGAATATTCGGGTCGGCCGTGCGATAGAACGCGAGAAACGCGTTGCCGAGAGCGCTTGCTCGGATGGGCGCGAGACCGTCGTCCTGCGCTCGAACAAGCACATCAAAAACCGTTTTGGGAAGATGCGGATGCAAAGCCGCAAGTCCCTTTGCATCCCACAATGTTCGCAAAGCGGTCGCAGATGGGTAACGGCCGACCTCGGGGGTGGCAATGTCATGGTAATGTTGTCCTCGCCGTTCTGTTGTGTAAGCTTGCATGGTACTGTGCGTGGTTGCCAGCGCGTGCAGATACGCCATGGCCAGCAGGTCATTGGAACCGGTGGGCAACGGTTCGTTGCAGATCTGCCTGTATAGCGCGGCACGGCATTCCATGATGCCCGAAGTCGGGTGATTTTGCCGATATTCGAACAAAGCGGCGGTAAAATCGGGAGAATATAACCGATCAACCGTTGAATGCAGTAATTCAATATTGTTGCATTCACTGCCGAAATGCAATGCGGTGACATTCAATGAGTTCAAGATTCGAACAGCCGCCGACGCAAAAAATTCGGCAGAGGAGGCGGAGTAGGGAAAAGGAAGTCCGATCACGAGATCAACTCCTGCTCGTATGGCCGCTTCTGCTCGAACATAGCCGTCGGCGACGGCTAATTCGCCGCGCTGTGTGGCATGCTCGCTCATGACGGCAACAATGACATCCGCTCCCGTGTCGCGGCGGGCGGTTTCCAATTGATGGGCATGTCCCGTGTGAAACGGATTGTATTCGGAAATAATACCGACGGCGCGCATGAACTTCCTTTCCGCGCCCCCGCGTATCTTAGGTGCGCTTGTTGAGATATGCAGTGGTGCTCTCGGCCGCTTCCAATGAGATTTTGTCTTCCAGTGTGCCGTTGCGCTGTTCTTCCGCCAACTCGTCGAAAATATCGACGGCCGAAAGCACGGCCTCGATGCAAGGGCGTTCGTGATAATACTGACCGGTGCGCGGTGCGCTGACAGGTAACTGTACTGCGTGTGGAATACCGAGTAACTCGTAGCAATATACCGATCCGTTGCGTTGCTTGAAGCGCGCGCAGGCATACTGCGTCAAGCGGTAGTGACGGTCTTTGGCCGCGCCGTCGCCTTGGGGATAACGCCCGAACGTCATGCCGAGCGCCATGAGCAGACCGCACAGCGCACCGCAAGTTTCCCGCATGCGCCCGATGCCGCCGCCAAACGAGGCGGACAACGCCAGCGCGTCTTCCTCTGCAAGCCCGGTTTGATCGCACAGCGCAACAAAAACCGACTGGGCACATTGGCATCCGCTTTCAAACAATGCCAGTGCGCGTTCTCTGTGTGTATGCATGGATAACTCCTTTATTGTTTTGATACAACATTTTCTTTATTATACTATGTTTGGCCGATTTTGTCAATCCGCACGTGTAAAAAAGTCACCTGCACGGCAAAAGCGGGAAAAAAATCGGATAAATTTCGGACAAACGGCAAAAAGGTCTTGACTTTTTCACGAAAATCCGTTATAATATGTAACGTTGCATTTTATGTCAAGCGAAAAGAGCGTTGAAATTCGCCCGAAAACGATGGAGGTGAGTGCGCGTGAAGTTGGATATGAGACCGATGTTGCGCGGTGAAGTTTCCCGCATGGCGCTGGATTATATGCTCACACCCGACGAGGTGCACGGTATCACTCCGGAGGGGGATGCTCACATCGTCGGTGAAATTACCGATGAAGCGGGGTATATGAGATTGAGTCTTGAGGTGTCTTTGCCATACCGCAGTGAATGCGCGAGGTGCCTGTCTCCCGTTCGGGATATTTTTCGGTTGCGATTTGAGCGGACCGTGGCGGATGAAAAAACGCTGACGGCGGAGCAACGTGAGGAGAATGTCGACGAGTATGTCGTGATCCAAAACGGGGAACTCGATTTGGATGAGGAATTACGCGAAGCGCTCATCTTGGCGTTTCCCATGCGTGTGCTCTGTTCGGAGGATTGTCGGGGACTGTGCCCCAAGTGCGGCAAGCCCATGGCGGAGGGTGACTGTGGGTGCCGAATCCGCGATCTCGATCCGCGGTTGGCGCCGCTTCGCGCTTTGCTTGGCGAGAATGCTGAAGAAGAACAAAAATAAAAAATATACAGCGAAGTGGGTTTTTCTGCTCACGAAACATTAAGGAGGTGTACTTCAATGGCAGTACCGAAGAAAAAGGTTTCGAGCGCTCGCAGAGATAAAAGACGCTCCAACAACAGCAAGTTGACGATGCCCGGCATGGTGAAATGTTCCAACCCGGCATGCGGTGAGATGATTCGTCCTCACTGCGTGTGCAAGGTTTGCGGCTTCTACAACGGTAAGAAGGTTTTGAACGTGAAGGGCGAATAATTGCCATCTGTTCGACCGAAGGAATGGACTCGGGACATCATTTGATGCGACGAGTCTTTTTCCTTATCAAAAACTTTTCCGAAAGGATGTTATGATATGAAATCACGTATGTTGCGCGTTTGCGCGTTTGTTCTTTTTTTAATTTTAATCTTGCCGGTGGGGCTGCTTGGCTGCCGGGAGTCGATATCTCAAGACCCCGGGACGGACGAGCCGTCCGATCTTCCTCAGACCTCCCCCGATGCGGCGGAGCCGTCGGATGGCGAATATGTTGAGCCGACATTGGCAGATCATGACCCTACCCAAACCTATACGCTGACCGATTATGCCGAGTTGAATATGACGGATTATATCACACTCGGCCGTTATCGCGGTTTGACGCTGACATTGGATTACGATGCCATTACCGTCACCGATGAGCAATTGGACAAAGAGATCGACCAATTACTGCGCGAGAACCATCCCGATTTTAAGGTGATCGATCGTGCGGTGGAATGGGGAGATACGGTTGTTACGGATTATGTCGGCACGCTGGATGGCGTAGCATTCAACGGCGGTTCGGCTGTCAATCAACCCGTCACGCTGGCGGATGACAACGGCTATATCCCCGGCTTTGCCGAGGGACTGATCGGTGCCGTACCCGGCGAGCCGCATGCGGCCAATGTGACTTTCCCGGAGAGTTATCGTTCCACCGACCTTGCGGGCAAGACGGTTGTATTTACCTTTACCGTTCATTATATTGAGGGGAGCCCCGCGCTGGATGACGATTTCGTAACCGAATACACCGATGGGGAATATACCGATGCGGCTGTTTACCGTGAGGCGATTCGTCGGCAACTGGCGGACAACGCTTACGAGTCCGAACTGCATAACGCACTGTGGGCGGCAATATCGGAAAATGCGGCGGTGAAGCAGTACCCGATAGATGCGGTTATGTACTACTATGACTATCAGTATAAGATGTATCAATATTACGCGGCTTTGGCAGAACTCGATTATGAAACATTTTTAGCGTTTAACGGGTTCAAACCGGAGAATTTGTTTAACGCCTGCAAACAATTGGTCAAGGAAGATATGGTTTATTACGCTGTGTTCGCGGACGGTAACTATACTTATACCGATGAGCAATACGAGCGTGCGCTTGATCTGTACACCGCCCAAAATTATGCTGCGCTGGAAGAGCAAATGATTGCGGTGGGGCGAGAAGAATTTTCGCCGGAAGAGGCGCGCGCGTATTTTGACCGCGCTTACAGCAAACAGTTGATTGCCCAGTGCTTGGAGGAAAGCGCTTTTAACGATTTGATCAAGGATGCTGTGATCGTTATTGAGGGCGCTCCGCAGGAGGACAGCGCGTCATGAATAAAGCAACAGAGAAATTATACGAATTTGACAGTGAACTGTTTCACTTTGAAGCAACGGTTTTGACCTGCGAGCGAGTTGATGATGCCTCCTATGCGGTAGTGCTCGACCGTACCGCGTTCTTTCCGGAAAGCGGAGGTCAGTACGCCGATCGAGGAACGCTGGGGGAGGCAACCGTGTTGGATGTGCGTATCAAGGACGATTGCATTACACATCTGACCGATCGGCCGCTTGCCGTTGGGATGAGCGTCCGGGGACAGTTGGATGCCGAATTGCGATTGGCTAAAATGCAGTGCCATACGGGTGAGCATATTTTGAGTGGCATCGCGCACAGATGTTACGGCTATGAAAATGTCGGCTTTCATCTCGGAAACGGTGAGATGACGATGGACCTGAGCGGGGAATTAACCGCCGAACAGTTGCAAGCATTGGAACGTGAAGCCAATGAGGTTGTTTGGCGCGACGTTGCCGTTCATGCCGAGTATCCCGATGCCGAGACACTGAGGACGCTGGAATATCGCAGTAAACTTGATTTAACCGCAGGGGTGCGTGTCGTGACGATCGACGGCGTAGATGTGTGTGCCTGTTGCGCACCGCATGTGAAATCAACGGGGGAAATCGGCCTTATCAAGATCGTTGACGCCATTCGCTATAAAGGCGGCGTTCGACTTTGGGTTTTGTGCGGGCGTTGGGCGCTTGAGGATTATGAAGCCAAGCATCAGAGCATTCTCACGGTAACGCGTAAGCACAGCGGCAAACCGGGGCAACTGGTCGATATTGCCGCAAAGTTGAATGATGATTTGATGGCCGCACGTGCCGCATTGTCGGCGGCCCGACGTGAGTTGGCAGATGCGAAGATTGCTGCTGCGACGGCGGACGAACGCGGAAATTTGTTGTTTTTTGAAGAGATGACAGACGCCGCAGTGCAACGCGAGATGGCCGATCACGGCGCGAGCGCTTGCAATGGAATTTGCGGTGTGTTTTGCAAGACGACGGACGGCGATTATCGCTATGTTTGCGCCAGCCGAGCAAAGCCGTTGCGGGCATTTGGTAAACAACTGAATGAAACATGTCGGGGGCGCGGTGGCGGCACGGATGCCATGATTCAAGGAACGTTGCATGCAACGAGAGAGCAGATCGAACAATGTTTTCAATAACGACAGCCCGCTGTGTCATTGACCGGTGGGCTCTTCGATTGTCTCCCCGGTGAAAAATTTTCCCCGACAGCATAATCTCTTGCCGAATCGCATACATTGCAGTGACGCATCCGCTGCGAGCGGAGAGAAAGGAGAGAGAAAAACAATGGCGGAACATTCGATCTACCGGGATATCGCCGCGCGGACGGGCGGAGACATTTACATTGGCGTGGTGGGGCCGGTGCGCACGGGAAAATCCACCTTTATTAAACGTTTTATGGAGGCTATGGTGCTGCCGGGCTTGCCCGAGGGCTACGCGCGCGACCGTGCCCGCGATGAATTGCCTCAATCGGCGGGAGGGCGAACCGTTATGACGACCGAACCCAAATTCATTCCCGACGAGGCTGTGTCCATTGAGTTGCAGGGGGGCGTGAACGCCCGCGTTCGTATGGTCGACTGTGTCGGTTACCTCATTCCCGAGGTGTTGGGGATTGAGGAAAACGGCCAGCCGCGCATGGTGCGTACTCCGTGGCAGGAAGAACCGATGCCTTTCGTCGAAGCGGCAGAAATGGGCACGCACAAGGTCATTCACGAGCACGCAACCATCGGGATGCTCGTCACGACCGATGGTAGCATCGGCGAGATCGGCCGCGAGTCCTATGTTGAGGCGGAGGAGCGGATTGTGAGCGAACTCAAGAGTATCGGCAAGCCGTTTGCCGTTATTCTGAATACGGTTGATCCTGCCGCCGAGAACGCCGTTAAATTGGCCTATGAGTTGGAGGCGCAGTATAATGTTCCCGTGGCATTGGTTAACTGCTTGCATCTCAACGGCGAGGATATTCGTCATATTTTGGAAATGGTGTTGCATGAGTTTCCCGTTTGCGAGATTGCGGTGAAATTGCCCGCTTGGACGGTTGCACTCGATCCGATGCATTGCATCCGTCAATCATTGGAAAGCGCGGTTCGCAAATGTGCGCAGGACGTGCATCGCGCAGGCGATATTGCCGCGGCGTTTGCACCTCTGAACGACAACGAATATGTTAAGCGCAGTACGGTTGATGAAATCGATTTGGGAAACGGCAGGGCAAGGCTGTCCGTTGAGCCCGTTGACGGGTTGTATTATGATGTTATCAGCGAAATGACGGGATTCGCGGTGGATGGAGAGGAGGCGCTCTTACGCCTGCTTTGCTCGCTGTCCGACATGAAGCAAGAATATGACAAGGTGGCCGATGCATTGCGTTCGGCAAACGAAAACGGATACGGCATTGTGATGCCCGAAGTGGAAGATTTGCATTTGGAGGAGCCCGAGATCGTCAAGCAATCGGGCGGCTACGGTGTGCATCTGCGTGCGGCTGCGCAGTCCATCCATATGATTCGGGCCAACATTGAAACCGAGATCAACCCGATCGTCGGCACCGAGCAACAATCCGAGGACTTGATCAAATACATGATGAAAGAGTTTGAAAACGATCCCGCTTCCATTTGGCAATCCAATTTGTTCGGAAAAACGCTTTACGAATTGGTCAACGAGGGATTGCACACCAAACTTGATCATATGCCCGCCGAGTCACGCACGCGGTTGTCCGAGACGCTTGAGCGTATCATCAACGAGGGAAGCAACGGCTTAATCTGTATCTTGCTGTAAAAATAACGGTCCGATCGCCTTGTGCGGTCGGACTTTTGCTTTTGACGCAAAAAAGCGCAAACGCTTGTTCGGGTGCCGGATGCCGGACGCGATATTTTCCGTAGTTGTAGATTTATTACAAGAAAAATGAAAAATATTTATCCGAATTTTCCTCGGCGTTGACAAAACGGATATTCTATGATAAAATAAAATTGCCAAATGAGTAATATACTCGTAATTTATGTAAGGAGATTTCAAAATGAAAAAGAAGAACAAACGTATCTTTCGACTTTTGAGCGCGGGACTGGCAATGCTGATGCTGTTTGGCATGGTTGCTTGCATGTCCGGCCCGGACCCGTCGAGCGACCCATCCGAGGATCCATCCAAGGATCC
>CAZOHP010000001.1:12111-35658 GCA_964579815.1 uncultured Lachnospiraceae bacterium | reverse complement strand
TGATCCGTCCACGGATCCGTCGGTTGACCCGGGCAACGATCCCAAGGCCGATCTGCCGAGCGTTCCATCCGAGCGCGAGGTAACGATCGTGGATGGAAGTGTGTTGCATGAGAATACCGACGAACTCGGTCGCATCCCGCAGGGATTGACCGAGGTGGTCAATAAATACATGACCGAATACGAGGAAATGAACCTCAACGGCGCGGTAACCACGTTCCAAACCTCGACCTACTCCGAGGCGATACAACTTCCGACCGATGCGGTCATGGCCTATTTTGCGGATAAATCAGCCGTGAAAAATATCGTCGGATCGTGGAAAAAAGTGTCGGATAAGTACGAACTTCACGTGATGACCGTTATGAACCGCACCAACAGTACTTACGAATATTTGGCGAGCGACTCGTCACGTATGGATCAAGTAATGAAGGACAAGAACGGCGATTATCTTGTACACTCCGGTACGACTTATTATTTGATGCCGAACGACGAGTGGACGGAATATCTTTGGGAAATGGTGGAACTTGCGATGGACACGGCGGACATCAAAACCATTGTTTTCGAAGAGCCGGACCTGTTCAAGGCCGCGGGATATTCCGATACCTTTAAGGAAGAATGGGAAAAGTACTACAACGAGCCGTGGCAAGACCAATCATCTTCGCCCGAGGCAATGTACAAATCTCAGCAACTCAAATTTTATTTGCTCAACCGTATGATGACGACCATCATCACCCGTATCCGCGAAAAGTCGCCCGATACCAAGGTGTATATGGCTACTCACTCGGTGATCAGTTATAATACCAACACCATCGGTAATTCCGGTGTAAGCGGCCTCGTTGCGGGGACCAACCAATATTTGGCTACGGGGCTTTACGACGGTATCATCGGTCAGACATGGTCGGATACCTCGGGATATTATATGGCGCAGAACGGTACGACCTACCAAAACCGTTTCTTCGGAGGATATTTGGGTTATGCCTCCTATGTGGACAGCGCCGGCGATTACGATTTGTTTACATTGGTTGACCCTGTTGGCGACGGAATCGGTAAAGACGGCAGAAACGAAACGTATTATTATCAGGCGTATCTTGACACTGCCGTGGCGCAGTTGATCCAGCCCTCTATCAACCGTTTCCAAGTTACGGTGTGGCCAAACCGTTCGTTTGAAAGTGCTACACAGGATTATCGTGCAATCCAGTTGTCTGTGATGGCCGCGCAGACCGAGGCGGCGGGCAAGGCTGCCGTGCAAAGCGCAGGTACGCCCGGCATCAGTTATGTGCTTTCGGAAACATTGACTTATCCGCTGAACAGCAACACGACATGGGCTCCCTCGTCCACCGACAGTTTTCTCGGTATGACGTTGCCGCTCTTGAGCGACGGTATTCCGCTGACGATCACGGCAATGGAAAATATCAAGTCTGCCGATGATCTTGCCGGTATTAACCTGTTGTTGCTTTCGTTCGACGGACAGAAGCCGCTGGATGAAAGTGTCTGTGAAGCAATTGCCGAATGGATTGAGCAGGGCGGCGTTTGCCTGTATGTCGGCGGGCATGACGCCTATGACGATATCGAAAGTATGTGGTGGAGTTCCGGCAGTTCGCCGCTCCAAGAGTTGCTGAATATTATGGGCCTTGACATCACCGTCAAGGATATGACGGTGAGCGCCGAGGCGCATATGGATTGGCTGGGAAAGGGCAAGCAGATTGCTCTGGAAGCCCTGGATTGCGCGACAACTTACAACAATTTTTATTCTTCCTTTGAGGGCGATGTTAATGCTATTCTCAATTTGGACGGACAGGTTGTCGGTATTGATGAGGCGGTCGGCAAAGGCCGGTTGATCGCTGTCAGTTTGCCCTCTGCGTTGTTTGCCAATACGGCGGGCGGTAGCGAAGCGATGCGCAAGTTGGCAGAATATGCCTGCAACTATTCGGAGTACAAATATGACTCGGCCAGCCTGATGTGGGCAAAACGCGGAAATGTTGTCGCGGCTTATTCGATCGGCCAAAAGAATGTGCTGACCGGTAAGTATATTGATCTGTTTGATTCCCAACTCGGTGTTTATACGCATTACATATTGGGCGCCGACGAGAGCGCATTGCTCTATGATATCACGGATTTGAAGATCACCGATGCTCCCCGCGTTGCATTCTCGGGCGGCGAGTTGACCATCCGTGAAGAGAGCGCAAGCGTGACAAAGTATAATGTTGTCAGTACTGCGAGCGCAACGGTTGCAAGCCGCATCATTGCGCCCGAGGGATTGTATCCGCAGAGCATCCGTGCAGAGAACTATAAGGGCAACATTCAAGTTGAGACTTTTACCGCGTGGGATAACGAGACTCATTCGTTGCTGGTGCGTTTTGTCGGTATGACACGTGGCGTAAATGTAACGGTGGAATGGGGAACAACGCCTGTGGAAAGTTATGAATTGCAACAGGCGAAGGGAATGGAAAATTTTGCTCCCGTTTTGGATCAGATAGCCATCGATAAGTTGTCTCAGAGCGGTAAAGCCCTGATGACCGCGTTCACCACGGCGAGCGGCAATTCCATGGACAATGAGTTTATTATCACCAATACGGCTCAATCCAACAGCGAATGCTTCTATTGTGACCTCGATCGCGAGATCGTTTGGTGCATTGATTTGAAACAATACGAAGATGCCTATGTTACAATGACGATCTCGCAAAATTATCAGTTGGAAGTTTCGACCGACGGTAAGAATTGGACGGAGATTCAAAACTACATCAAGGTGAACGGGAACAGCATCAAGAGCGGTGCCAACATCGTTGTCGTCGGTATTGACAGCGGCGTTTATGCCAAGGATGCCGATAAGATGTACCTCCGCCTGTCCAATGCCGATCCTACTACGGGTTACGGTGCAAAGATCACGCAGTATCAGATTTATTACAAAGCCGCGGTCGTTCCCGAGACCGATCCTGCGAATTACGCGCCGCTTGTTGCAAGTTTGGCACAGTACGATGCCGCTTACGCATCGCTCGGCAAATACAGCGTTTTGACCAATTCTTCCGGGGCAGATGCCGAGTTTATCTATATTGATCGCGCGCAGGTCAACGAAAACGTTCGTTATTGCGATGCGACCAAAGAACTCTTCCTCAAGATCGATTTGACCAAATATGAAAATGCGGTTGTTGCTCTGCAGATCTCGCAAAACTACCGTGTTCAAGTTTCTTCGAACGATCGAGTCTATGTGACCGTACAAGACTGGATTTTGCAGGGACACGAATGGAGCAGAATCACCACGGCCAACAAAACCTACGTGATTCTTGACAGTTCTGTTTATGCTAACGGCTCGGATGCCATGTATATCAAACTTTCCGCCGCCGATACCACACAGGGCTGGGGAACTGCGTTGCACAGTTTGACGGTGTATTACAGCGGTGAGGCTGTTGAGCAACCCACGATCCCTGTGCTTCCCGAGATTTCGGTTGAAGATTATGCGCCGTTGGTATCGACTTTGGATGAATACGATGCTAAGTATGCATCGCGCAATAAGAAAGAAGTCCTGTGCAATACTGCCGGCAGAGATCTTGAATTTATTTATGCCAACAAGGGGTTGGTAAATGAGTCGTGCAGATATTGCGACCAAGCCTCCGAGATTACATTGAAATTTGATCTGACCAAATATCACGATGCGGTCATCGCACTTCAGATCTCGCAGAATTACCGCGTTCTCGTTTCGTTTGATGACAGAACTTATGTAACCGTGCAAGACTGGATTTTGGCCGGCAATGAATGGGGAAAGATCACCACGGCCAATAAGACTTATGTGATTCTCGATACTGCCGCGTATGCCGAAAACCTGACGACATTCTATGTTAAGATCGACAACGCCGGCGGTGACGATCAAGGCTGGGGCGGTGCGATTTACAGCATTACCGTTTATTACACGGGCGACAAGGTCGAATCCGATGAAAACTCTTTGGCGGCGGAAGTTCAGAAGTATTTGCCCGTGAAAGAAGATGATTCCGAGTGGCGCGCCGCTTTGACGGGAACGTATGCCAACAACGAAACGATCATCGTGAACACCGATTATCCGGATTCGGACGCCGCATTTATCGTGCCCGGCAGTGATACGAGCAAGATCAATGAGTTGGTTCGGTTCTGCGACGCCAATCGTTCGGTGACGTATGCATTTGATTTGGCCAAGTACAAAGACGCTGTTGTGATGTTCAAAATTTCGAACAATTATGACGTGCGTGTGTCGAAAGACGGCGAGACTTGGACAACCGTTCAAAACTATGTGAACGCCAACGGCGGTTCTCGCATCAATTCGATGGGAAATAAGTGCTGGATCAAGATTGACAGCGCCGATTTTGCGGCCGGTGCCGATAAACTGTATGTTCGTTTTTCCAATTGCGGTGAAACGGGCGGTTACGGCGTGGCGATCTATAACTTCACTATATTCTATAAGTGATCATTGACGGACAGTTTACTCGTTATCGCACGATACGAGTCGCTGTCGGCAACATTACCCAAGGGAGCGGTTCTTTTGAAACCGCTCCCTTGGGTTTTTCATATGCCGACGAAAAAATGTTTCATGGCTTTCTTTTCCGAATGAATTTGTGCTCAAGGCTTGCAAAAGCGCGGGAAATGTGGTAAAATATAAATACCGTTCGTTGTATGGCGGCCATTTTATTAAAAGGAGCGTATCATGAAAAAACTTTCCCGTAATCTGACCATGCTGTGCGATTTTTACGAATTGACCATGGGAAACGGCTATTTTGTTTCCGGTATGGCAGACCGGATCGTATATTTTGATGTGTTTTATCGCGAAAATCCCGACAACGGCGGTTATGCCGTCGCGGCCGGATTGGAGCAGATTATCGAGTATATCAACGGTCTGCATTTCGATGATGGGGATATTGAATATCTGCGCAGCAAACAATGCTTCTCCGAGGAGTTCTTGACCTATTTGAAAGATTTCCGATTTACCGGCGATATGTGGGCGGTTCCCGAGGGAACGGTGGTGTTTCCGGGTGAGCCGCTGATCACAGTGCGCGCTCGCGCGGTGGAAGCTCAGTTTATCGAAACCTACATTTTGATGATACTCAATCATCAATCTTTGATTGCCACAAAGGCCAGTCGCTTGACTCGTGCCGCCAAGGGGCGTGTGATCAGTGAGTTCGGCTCCCGCCGTGCGCAGGGCGCCGATGCGGCGATTCTCGGTGCGCGTGCCGCTTATATCGGCGGTTGCGCCGCTACGGCTTGCACCATTACCGATGCGGCTTACGGTGTTCCCGCTACGGGTACGATGGCACATTCATGGGTGCAGATGTTTGACGATGAGTATACCGCTTTCCGCACTTATTGTGAGATCTATCCCGATAATGCTACACTGCTGGTCGATACCTATAATGTGTTGGAATCCGGCATCCCCAACGCGATTCGTGCTTTTCGCGAAGTGCTTGTGCCCCGCGGTATTCGCAAATGCGGCATCCGTATTGATTCGGGCGACATTACCTATTTGACCAAAAAAGCGCGCGCCATGTTGGACGAGGCGGGGTTCCCCGAGTGCAAGATCATTGTGTCGAATTCGTTGGATGAATATATCATTCGCGAACTGATCCGCCAGGGAGCCGAGATTGACGGTTTCGGCGTCGGCGAGCGGTTGATCACAGCGAAGAGCGATCCCGTGTTCGGCGCTGTGTATAAACTGTGTGCTGTCGAAAATGAGCGGGGCGAGATCATTCCCAAGATCAAGATTAGTGAAAATGTCGGTAAGATTACCACGCCGCATTACAAAAAATTGTATCGACTGTACGGCAGAGAGAGCGGGAAAGCCGAGGCCGATTTGATTTGCTTATACGATGAGACGGTGGACGACAGTCAGCCGTATGAACTCTTTGACCCCGAGCACACATGGAAGAGAAAAATGTTGACCGACTTTGTGGCAAAGCCTTTGCATGCGCCTATCTTTAAGGATGGCAAGCAGGTGTATGAATTGCCGTCCATTGAGGAGATTCGTGCTCATTGCGCCGCCGATATCGAGAGTATGTGGGATGAGGTGCGGCGCTTTAGCAATCCGCATAATTATTATGTTGATCTTTCGCAAAAACTGTGGGATATCAAACACAGCATGCTCAAAGAACGGAAAGGCTCCGGTAAATAAGCAATTTGTCGTATCGTGAGGGATAAAAATGATGAAACCGAAGATAAAACTGACATGCTTATCGCTTTCATCCCCTCGCGTGACGCGCGCCGAGCGGGTGTTGGTGCTGGCTGATCTGCACCAGCAAGTAAGGCCGAATCTGTTGTCGCGTTGGCAGGCGCTTGAACCGTCGCTGATTTTGATTCCGGGCGATTGGATTGAGGGAAATATGCATCGAATGCAACAGCGCGAATCTACCTTGGCGCTGTTGCGCTCATTGACCGAGTTGTGCCCCGTGTACTATTCCTTGGGCAATCATGAAATTGTTTCGCGCGGTGATTGCCAACCGCTGGGTGTGAGTGAGAAGCCCGTAGCCCTGTCGGCTCAAACCGAGCGTCTGTGCGAGCAATTGAAACAATGCGGCGTCATGCTGCTGCTTGATCGCTTTGTGCGCCATGGTTCGCTGTGTGTCGGTGGTTTGACCTCGGCGGCAGGGCGTTTTGTCTCGTGTGATTTGCTGCGGCAAATGGCGTGTGAAGAGGGATTTCGGCTGTTGTTGTGTCATCACCCGGAATATTATGAACCGTATGTGCGTGCCCACGGACTTGATTTGACGGTCAGCGGGCATGCACACGGCGGTCAGTGGCGTGTGTTCGGCCGTGGTGTTTATGCGCCGGGGCAGGGATTGTTTCCCCGCTATACGAGCGGTCTGTACGATGATGGGCATTTGCTGGTCAGTCGCGGTCTTGCCGGCCGTTTTCCTATTCCGCGTGTTGCCAATCCGCGCGAGGATATTTTACTTGAATTGCTTCCGCGACTTTGATCTCCTGCCTTAATTCGGGCAGGAGATTTCGTTATATTTACCAAAAACGGACATGCTATTTTCAACATTATGCGGAAAATCAACATTTAGGCTTGCGCAAATTGGAGTTGTATGGTAAAATAAAACGCATGTGGGGCTTACGTGCGATAGCGTATGCATGAGATCTTGCAGAGGGGAGAGATGGTATGATAAATAAACGATCAACCAATGTCAGTTATGTGATTCGATTGACGGTGATTCTTGCTTTTTTTGCCGTTCTTATTTATCCGGTGGCATTGATGGTGCTTGACGGTCCCGATATGACCGAAATGGAGAGTGAAGCGACGACGGAGTTGAAAGAACTATCCTGGGATACTTATTTGGACGGTACTTTTCAAAGCAACTTCGAGGCGTGGTTTTCCGCGCATTATCCGTTGCGTTCCAATGTTGTGACAACGTATCGCCAAATGCGTTACGATGTTGAAAACGCCAAGCCCGTCATCGGTATGATGAAATTGCTCAGCGGCGATTTCGCCGAGGAAGAACCGAGCGTTCCGACCATCAAACCTCCGATTTCTTCCGATACGGACAATAACCCCTCGGCGGGGGATCGGAAAGAGCCGACCGATGTGGATGACCCGGGAACGAGTGATGTGCCCGCCGACCCCGTTGAAGATGATCCTTGGGCGATTTATCTGGATCCGTCCAATATCTATGCCGATATCAACTATGCGCAATTGCTGGAGGTGCCGAAAGAACCGACGGGCTATAAGGGCAATAACAGCGTTTATATCGGCAAATCGGGATATTTGTTTGAGTCTTCTTACATTGAGGAGTATATGGGGTATTCCGCGCCTTATAACACGGTGACGCGCGAGGGCGTGGAGGAAACGGTTGAAAAACTGACGTATATTCAGCAGGAACTGAAAAAACGCGGCATTGAATTGTTATATGTGTTGACATCCAGCAAGGCCAGTG
Organism: uncultured Lachnospiraceae bacterium; assembly: GCA_964579815.1. Lineage (GTDB taxonomy): Bacteria > Bacillota > Clostridia > Oscillospirales > CAG-272 > SIG644. The sequence continues at coordinate 27,775 of CAZOHP010000001.1, read as the reverse complement.
CCTATGCCGATTATATCCCGGAATATTATAAAAACATGAAAGTGGCCCCCGAGGATTATGTGCGTCCCGTCGATATGCTACGTGAGGCTTTGGCACAGAGTTCGGTCAATTATCTTGACAGTGCTGCCTATTGGCAGGAGATCGGTTTGCTGAACACATTCCCCAAAACGGGCATCCACTGGAATGCCCCCGCTTCCTTTGAATCGACAGCCAAATTGATCCGTATGTATCAAGAGTTGTCCGGCGAGACAACGGTCACGCTGACTGCCAAAGGGGTGATCTACCACGATGATGCGCCCAGTTCGTTTAATAACGAAAAGGATGTTTACAAGATTTTGTACGGCGCGATTGCTCCGAGCAATGCTATCGTTGATCAAGCCTACTATTCCCCCGATGTTGCAGTCAGTAACGCAAGCGCGAAGAAACTGAACGTTTTGCTGCAGGGGGGATCGTTTGCCGGATCCATTAACTATTACCTCGAACATTACGGTGTGGCCGATGTGGATTATATTTATTACAATGGCCTCAATACACACGGCTCGATATCCGCAAGCAGTCCTTGGGAGAACGGCCCCGAGGCTTGGGGCTACTGGTTGGAAGGACGGGATCTTGTGATTTTGGAATCGACCGAGCAGCAGGTGCGCGGAGTTCATTATGACGGCTCCAAAACATGGGCGCAGATTGCCGGCGACGGGAACTACGGTCACAATGCTGTTTATGACTCTCTTTACGAATATCTTAAAAATCACGAGGGCGAGTATTAACACGACAACGACTCGTATGAAAGGAAAAAAATCATATGGTATTCAGTACGCCTTTGTTTCTGTTCATATTTTTTCCGCTTGTGTTGGTGATTTATTATTTGATTCCGCAACGTTACGTCACGGCGAAAAATGTCGAATTGTTGATTGCCTCGCTCCTTTTCTATGCTTGGGGTGAACCTCGAAATGTGCTGCTGATGCTGATATCGATTGCGGTCAACTATTTGTTCGGACTGCTGTTGGATCGATATGATGCGAGCAAAAAAGTACGCCGAGCGGTGCTCATTGTGTCGGTGATATTTAATCTCGGCATGTTGTTCTTCTTCAAATACTTTAATTTTTTTACCGATGTATTTGGCGTCGGCAGTCGTTTTTCGACGATTGTTCTTCCGATCGGTATTTCGTTTTTCACTTTCCAGATTATGTCCTACACGATCGACGTGTATTTGCGTAATTGTGCGCCGCAAAAAAATTTCTTTCGCTTGGCGCTCTATATTTCGCTTTTCCCGCAGTTGATCGCAGGTCCGATTGTGCGTTATATCGATGTGGAACGGGAACTTGCCTCTCGTTCGTACAGCGTGGACTCGGTATTTCAAGGAATTGTTCGTTTTTCGGTGGGGCTTGCCAAAAAGGTGGTGATCTCCAATACGGTGGCGGTGCTGGCCGATCGAATCTTTGCACTGGATGTTACGCTGATCTCGGCGTCAACGGCATGGCTGGGGGCTATCGCCTATACCTTGCAGATCTATTTCGATTTTTCGGGTTATAGTGACATGGCGATCGGCCTTGGACATATGATGGGATTCAATTTCTTGGAGAACTTCAATTATCCCTATATTTCCTCTACGGTGCAAGAATTTTGGCGACGTTGGCATATGTCGCTGTCGACATGGTTTAAGGATTATTTGTATATCCCGCTGGGTGGCAACCGAAAGGGAAAAATTCGCACATATCTAAATCTGATTATCGTCTTTGCTTGTACCGGCTTTTGGCATGGCGCGTCATGGAATTTTCTCGTTTGGGGCTTGTACCACGGATTCTTCCAAATTCTTGAGCGCTTGGGACTGAAAAAAGTGCTGGAAAAACTTCCTCGTCCGCTACGCTTTGTCGGGCATGTGTATACCATGTCGGTCGTGGTGGTCGGTTGGGTGCTGTTCCGGGCAGATGATCTGAGTATGGCACTGAATTATATCGCGACCATGTTCCGCTTTGGCGATTGGGGATGGAGGCGCGCCATGGCTCAACTTGACGGCTTTACCTTGCTGATTATGGCAATCGGGATCATCTTCTCCATCCCCATTGTGCCGAAGTTACGCGAGAAAATCGAAAAGTCGGACGGCGGCGAGGTGGCTGTCTCGTTCATCGGCGGCGTGTCTATGTTCGTGCTGTTGCTGGCCTCCGTATACTGCCTGTCCGGTTCGAACTACAATCCGTTTATTTATTTTAGATTCTGATATCGGCAGGAAAGACGCCGGCTCTGCTCGTTTCTTGATTTTCAAGAAACGGATATAGGTGAATGATGGAAAAATTATTCAATGGTATGACGCTGAAAGAGCGGCATGCGCAGGTGTGCTCCTACCTGGGCAAGACGGTGGCGGTCGATATCGACCGCCCCGTGGGCTACGTGCATCGCAAGGGAAGTAAAACGTTGGTCTATCCCATCAATTACGGTTACATTCCGAACGTCCTCGGTGGCGATGGTGAGGAATTGGACGTGTATTTGCTCGGTGTGGCCGAACCCGTCGAGCGCTATACGGGGCGTATCGTCGGTATCGTCTATCGTGCGGATGATGTGGAAGATAAACTCATCATGGCGCCGGTGGGCATGAAATTTACCGCCGAGCAGATGGCCGAGGCGGTGCGATTTCAAGAAAAATACTATCACACCACGGTATGTGATGAAAGCGGTGCAAGTGCTCCCGTTCGGCGACAATAAAATCGTTTTCGAAAAGCAAAAAGCGAGTATTCATGAAATGAAAAACGCCGGTGTTGCAAAATGGCAACATCGGCGTTTTTGTTTGTGATAGAGGCAACTTTAAATTTTGCGGCGCAAATTATTCTTCTTCGTTGTTCGAAATTAACAACTCGTCACACGAAACGTCGAAGATTTTCGCAAAGTACAAAAGTTCTATATCCGTTACAAAACGTTGTCCGCTTTCGATTCTTTGAATGGCGTTTTTGTCCAGATCAATCCCCGAAAGTTGCATTTTATCGGCTAAAATTCTTTGAGACATCTTGGGAATATGCGCTTTTCTCAATTGTGATATTTTCGTTCCGCTTATATTATTTTTGCCTTGTGGAGTTTTATTTTTAAACATAATTCACCTTTTTGACATTTAGTGCTTGACAAAATTATTTTATCATGTTATAATGAGTGCAATGACATTCACTGAGTGTCAAAAAAATAAAATCGGTTTTAGTGTGATATAGGTGAAGTATTGTGGCAAAAATTATAATAAACCGTAAAAGTCAAGTTAGCGGCTCTGCGTTGAAATATGATGTGTATTTTATGAATACTTATGTCGGACTGTTAAAAAGCGGCGGAAGAATCGAAGTCCCTGCCGAAATCGGCGGACGTAGTATCTATTTTAAATGTAAGTGTCGCGGGAAAAAAATCGGCGAAGATGCAACTTTTTACGCGCTTGTCAATGATGAAGATGAAGTAGTCGAAATAAACTGTTACTTTAATGCAGACGGACACTTTGTTGTGGAATATGCGGATAATAAACCGCACATCGCGACCGGCGTACCGGAACCGAAATTTTATTGCCCTAAATGTGGCAGTACTGACCTTGTCACAATCAGTGAAACATCAACAGAGGAAGAGGATTTTGATGGTGCTTCGGCATGTTGCGGGGCATTGCTTTTCGGACCGCTCGGATTGCTTTGCGGTCTTTTCGGCAATGAAAAGCAAATGAAAACCACCACCTATTGGCTATGCAAGGGTTGTGGCAATAAATTTAAAACCTAATGGATAAGACAACGATCATCTGGGAAAAAAGCATGGCCTTGGGAAAGCGGTTGTGCGGTTGTCATCAAATACCCGAGAGAAGTTTTTTTATTCGCGGACATCAATTGCCGTTGTGTGCTCGTTGTACCGGAATTGTCGTGGGGCATGGTATCTCGTTGTTGCTGTGTGTCCTGCATGTGATTCTGCCGTTGTGGGGCTCGTTGCTTATGCTGATCCCTTTGATCGTCGACGGAGGAATCCAATTTCTTTTCTTTGTCATGTCAAATAATGTGCGAAGATTTATGACCGGGATGTTGTACGGCATCGGAAGCATACAGATCATGGCGAGTATTGGTTTGTATTTGATGTCCCTGTGATTCGAAAAAAGCAAGGGGAAACTTCTTCTTCAGAAGTTTCCCCTTGCTTTTTGTGATAGAGGTAGCAAAACCGGTTGTAATGTTCCGTGTTATCACGTCCTACTATTCCCATTTTTGGATGTTCAACAATATATTCCATTTCGACATCGGCTTTTTCTGAATGCCATATATCTTTTCTGTACGGAATTTCTACAAAATTGCGCCTTTTTCAATCAGTTCTTCAACGTGATCCATTGAATATTGGTCATAAGATTCGATATAGTAAAGTTTTGTCAGCCATTCCGTATCACGGATACTGCCGTTACTGTTTTTCAAATGCCGATTGCCTTATTATATAACTTTTTTACGCCGCATTTCCAACAAAGCACCATACCGAGAACGGCGCCTACGACGGCTTGCAGAATTTGATAAGGCAATTTCATAATGGCATATTCGGGCGTACTGTAAATAAACGCTCTGCCAAGCGAATAGCCGACGACCATGATCACAGCGCCAAGTGTAACGCCTATTCCGGAAGATATGACGGGATGTTTTTTCAAAACGTAGCGGGAAAAGATAGAAATAACGACTGCCTGCAGTCCGTGTGTAACCAGAGAAACAAACATCGGCGTGGGATAAAAGAACAAATCGCCCAAAAATGCACCGACTCCGCCCACCAAAAATGCCGCAACCGGATCTAACAAAATCGAAGCGACGCATATGACAATATCATTCATATAAAGGTGACCGCCCGGAACGGGAACTCCAAACGAACTCATGGCTACATTGAGAGCCATAAACATCGCCGTAGTGCATAACCATAGTGTAGTTCTTTTCATTGTGTTTCTTCGCATTTTCATTTTCTCCTTGCTATTTTGTTAAAAGTATTATATAATATAATCTGACGACATAAAATAACCAAAATAAAGGAGAATAATATAGCCAGATGAACTACATAATAAAAAAAGAAGAACGGCCAATCTATTTACAGGTATATAAGCAAATCAGAGATGATATTATAGCGGGAGCATTTTCATATAACAGTAAACTTCCCTCCAAAAGACTGCTTGCCGATGAAATCGGTATAAGTACCATCACGGTAGAACACGCATACTCTCTTTTGTGTGACGAAGGATACGCCGAATCTCGTGAGAGAAGCGGATATTTTGTTATATTCAAACAGACAGACTTCTTTGCTTACTCGGATACCTCATCTGTTATACCGATAAATCGCAAAGTCCTCACACCATCATATCCGACTTTTCCCGTTTCTGTTTTAAGTAAAACAATGAGAAAAGTTCTCGCCGATTACTATGATGTGATTTTGGAAAAATCTCCGAACACAGGCCGCTTGGAATTGCGAAACGCCATAAAACATTATCTTTTGCGTAATCGTGCAATGAATGTTGAAGTCAATCAAATTGTCATCGGTTCGGGAGCGGAATATTTATATACACTTATTGTTGAGTTGCTCGGTAAAGACAAAATATTTGCTATTGAAAATCCGTCATATGAGAAAATTGAGCAGATTTACCGTACCGCCGGAGTAAAGTGCGAATTATTGCCTTTATCAAAAGACGGTATTGACAGCAAATCGCTTTCCATATCAAAAGCGAATGTTCTGCATACCACACCGTATCAAAGTTATCCGAGCGGTGTAACCGCTTCGGCTTCCAAAAGGCACGAATATATCAAGTGGGCAGAAAAGGAAAATCGCTACATTATAGAATCCGATTACGGTTCCGAATTTTCTGTGTCGTCACAGCCAATGGAAACTTTATTTAAACTTTCCGATTCCGATAATGTGATTTATTTGAACACTTTTTCAAAAACAATTTCATCTTCAATGCGTGTAGGGTATATGGTTATTCCTAAAAAGTTGATCAAAACATTTGAGGAAAAACTCGGATTTTATTCTTGTACCGTTCCCACATTTGAACAGTATGTATTAACGGAACTGTTAAACAGCGGAGATTTTGAAAGACATATCAACCGTGTACGCAGGCGGCTGAGAAAAGAATTGCATAATAAATAATTTCGAACTTCGTTTTACGGTTTTGTGAGAGTTCTCCCCAGCCCTTACCGAAAAAAAGAACTGCCGTCATTTGACGGCAGTTCTTTTTGGGGCGTTATCACATACCATTTGCTTAAATCAACTGATTCAATGTTGCTTGATATGCTTTGCACTTCGTTTCGCAATCGTCCCGATCTTTTCCCTCAAGCAAGTAATAAAATTTGATCTTTGGTTCGGTTCCCGACGGGCGGGCGACAATGACATCGCCGTTGACAAGTTTGTAGTAAAGCACATTAGACGTCGGCAGTCCGGTGGGAGAAGTTGTTCCTGTTACGAGATCGGTGATCACACCCGTTTTGTAGTCGCGCAACTCAATGACATTGACGCCGCCGAAAGACGCGGGCGGCTCGTTGCGCAGGGCATCCATCAGCGCCGACATTTTGGCTGCACCGTCCAAACCGTCCATGTAAATTTCCACATTGGTTTCATACGAGTAACCGTAACGTTCAAACAGCGCGTCCAGCGCGTCGGCGAGTGTCATGCCTTTTGCTTTGTAATAAGCAGTCATCTCGACAATCAGCATGGTCGCCACGACGGCGTCTTTGTCTCGGGCATAACTTCCCTTGAGATAACCGTAACTCTCTTCAAAACCGAAGAGATAGGAGCCGTGCCCTTGCGCTTCGTGCTTCTTGATGACCTCGCCGATGAATTTAAAGCCGGTCAGTACGTTGTACATTTTGACGCCGTGAGCGGCACATATCTTGGCGGCCATTTCGGATGTCACAATGGTTTTGACTGCGTAAGGCTCGGGCGGCATAGAGCCCGTTTGCTCGTAGGCCGAGATAATATAATCGATCAGCAGCGCCCCCATTTGGTTGCCCGAGATGGTAATGAAACTGCCGTCCTTTTTGCGCGTCATAACGCCTACACGGTCAGCATCGGGATCGGTTGCGATGATCAGGTCGCTTCCCACGCGATCGGCAATTTCGACCCCCAATTCAAACACTTCCGGATACTCGGGATTTGGCTTTGCAACTGTCGGAAATCCACCGTCGATGACCATTTGCTCGTTAACGGTATACAATTTTTTCAGCCCAAGGCGGCGCAGTACTTCGGGGATGAGTTTGTGTCCCGTGCCATGCAGGGGAGAGTAGACAATGGCCAAATCATCGTCTACAACTTTGACCGCCGTCGGGTTGATTGCTTGCGCGAGCACGGCCGATAGATATTTTTCATCCATTTCCGTACCGAGCAGTATAATGCGACCATCGGCCAGAGCCGTATGGTAATCGGCCATATGAACATCGTTGAAAATATCAAGCGCCTGCATGGACGCGGCAACGGTGTCGGCGTGTTCGGGAGGCAACTGCGCGCCGTCCTCCCAGTATGCTTTGTAGCCGTTGTAGGCCTTGGGGTTATGAGATGCCGTAATGTTGATGCCGGCTACACACCCCAGCTCGCGCACCGCAAAAGATAATTCGGGGGTGGGGCGCAATGCGTCAAACAAATAGGCACGAATGCCCGCTTCCGCCAGTACACATGCGGCGGTTCGGGCAAATTCCTCGGAATGATAGCGGCTGTCGTAAGCGATGGCAACACCGTCGTCGGCGCGCCCTTCCTTGAGAATGAGCGCGGCAAGGCCTTGAGTCGCGTAAGCGACGGTGTGGACGTTCATGGCGTTCATGCCCACTTTCATCGTGCCGCGCAACCCGGCGGTGCCAAACGAAAGGTAGCAGGAGAAGCGTTGGCGAATCTCATCGTCATTATCGCGAATGGCCAGCAGTTCGGCACGTTCCTCCTCAAGAAGACACGGGGACGCGAGCCAGCGTTCGTAATTTTCAAGATAGTTACTCATAAGTGCCCTTTCTGCCGCAATTTGCGGCGGGAAAAATTCAAAAATGTTTGGAAGAGATCACCCCGCGTGGCTTTGCAGATAATGGCGCAGGGCCTCGGCAACCTGATCGGGGCAGGAGGTGGGCTTCAGTCCGCAGCGGATACCGGACAGGCGCTCCACAGCTTCGGTCGCGGTCATCCCGACCAACAGACGAGCCACCCCCTGTGTATTGCCTGCGCAGCCGCCTGTAAAGGTGACGGCGCGGATAATGCCGTCCTCAATGTCAATGTCGATGTGGCGCGAGCATACCCCGCGCGGCGAATAAGAAATACGTTCCATATTATATACCTCACTTTCGAAAAAAATGCCGATGAAAATTAAATATTTTGATAAATACCGAGAGGCAGGTGGTTGGGGGCGTGGATCGAAAGAAACAACAAGAAAGCCAAGAAATCGTGCTCAACGGAAGAGGACCGAGGGGGTTTTTGTGCGGTCAGTTCAAAGCACAGATCAAACGGATATCCGGCGCCGATGACGATTTCGTCATCCGAGCGCGGAAGACAGTCCGCCCGCAGGAGCGAGAGCGAAGCACATTCGGCCGCACAAAGCAATTCGGACAATGACAGATGCCCGGGTTCTTGCCAAAAAACGAATTCGAAGCAGACACTTCGATCAGGCAAGAGAGGCGGAGCGATGCCTCGACGACAGAGCCCGAAAACAGTAGAGTGACGCTTGTCGGAGTTTGTGACTTTGCAAGTCAGAGAGATTTTTAATTCATATTTTTCGATCAAGCCGTAAAACCGTATCAACTTTCCGTCCTGCGTGTTTTCCAATGGCAGAATACAGTACTCGCATTGCCCGTCGAATACTTGTTTACACACGCCGTCAAAATTGTCGGCATAACAGGCTTTTGCGGTTGGCAGTACGCGAGAAAAATGCAAAAACGCTTCGTCGGTATAGATGTTGTGCTGATAGATTACACGTCCGCGAGCGGCGGAATCGAGGGGATCGGATTGGCCGAGGAGCCGAGCGGCCAGCGCGTGGCTGCTCACGGCGTCATCGGAGGTGAGGGCGCGACAAAAGCAGATCTGTTCCACCGTGGTCATCTGCTTGCATAGTTCGTCCAGCAACGGTGTATCGTGCGGCAGGGCATTCTCCGCGGCAACTGCCATTGGGGCGGCGTGCTGCTCATAAAATGCCGCAATGTGTTGCGGATCAATCGACGCGTCCGAAAACGGAGAAAGCGCGTCTACGACAGTTTCTGTCGGACGCACATAGGCGCGGGCATATAATTCTGCCAGCGCCTCGGTGTGAATATGATCGCAACTCAGCATGCTGCATATACGAGTGTGAATATCTTCCAAATTCGTTGACAGTATGCGAATGTCACGTTTGTCGCGTGTGTCGGACGCCGAGCGATGCGCCGAACTTTCGGGGGAGCGGCTTCCGTTTGCGCTCATACGCTACCCTCATCGTTCGGTTTGACTGACTCCGACTGCTCGAATTCTTTCATCTCTTCGGGCGCACTTTCGGGCACATCTGCGGGTACTTCTGCCGATGCCGGTTGCTCCGCAGACGTCGCCGCGTTCGCGGTCGGTTCGGTAGGATAAATGATGTAATCCTGCTTGTCGGGAGGAACCATGCTCGAACGCTTGTTCACGAGAACAACGTAACGGATTTTGTCGAGGTAGTAACGCCATGACAGACGAGCCTTGCTTTGAGACGGCGCCGCGTCATGCGCCGGTTCTTCGGTATAATAATCATCCACATTAGTAGACATGCCCTTGGCCGATAGGCGCGCATCCATAAACTGCTGTACCAGCGCGAGAATGACGGCAAACAACGGAACTCCCAAAATCATTCCTATCACACCCCACAGATTTCCCATGATGGAAATGGCAATGAGGACACACAGCGGGCTGACGCCGGTTCTGTCGCCGAGGATTCGCGGCTCGACGATATTGGCATCCACCTGCTGAACCAACAGCATGATGATCAGAAAAGGGATAAATTTGGCCGGCGCCGAAATCAAGACGATAAAGCCCGAGGGAATCGTACCGATGATCGGACCGAAGAAAGGAATGAGATTGGTCATACCCAAAATGCAAGCCAGCATGGGGGCATACGGAATGCCGAAGATGGAGAAAAGAATGGTTTCGACGATGGTTACAAAGAGCGAGTCCAAAATCTTACCGCTGATAAAGTTGCCGAAAGCGCTGTTGATCAACGCGGCAGTATCATAAATGAATTTGTTCTGTTTTTCGTTGAAGATGGCAGCCGTCAACTTTTTGATTTGCGCGCCGCGTTTTTCCTTGGAAGCAAGCAGATAAAACGAGATGAACAGTGCAAGGATTCCGTCGGTGATGACCGAAACCAACTTTGAACCGTAAGCGGCGATATTCTGAATGGCGATATTGGCGATATCACTCAGAGAATCGCCCAAAGTTGAGAGCAGGGCGTTGATTTTGTCCAGTGAAATGAATTCTTGCGGCAGACCGTCCTCTGTGGGAGGTAAACTGCCCATAACGGAGGTGAGCAACTGATTGATATAGGTGACCGCGTTGGCGATATAGTTGTCAAACTTGGCGAACAGTTCCTGTATACTGCGGATCAAATGCGGGAAGATCAACATACCCAGCAGAGCGATAATCAGAATGAAAAACAGGTAGGTGAGAAAAATGGAGAGCATGCGCTTGAATCGCACGGAACTGATGCGGCGCAAAGGATAGCGCTCAAAAAAGCGCAAAATGGGATTGCACAAATATGCCAAGATCAAACCGCCGAGCACGGGGGCAAAAACTCGCCCCAAACTACCGAACCAGGAGGAAAGCGATGGCAGATTGCTGATGAGATAGATTAAGCCGACGAAAATAACAAAAGCAATCGTCGAAGCGGTAAATACGATTGTGCGGCGTGTTTTTTGCGGGTCCTTGGCATTCATCAAGTGCACTTACCTCCGTCGTTCTGAACTTGGCGAGCGGTTTTCCGAACGCCTGTGAACCGATACCGATGTATCTATTATATTGTACCCTTTTTCCGACGTTTCGTCAAGACCCTGTGTACGCTTTTTTGTAACTTTTTGATAAACTTTAATAAAAATTTATCAGCCTTGCCGAAAAACGTTTGAAATGACTTGCAAAATGGCGGTCGATGTGTTATATTGAAAGTATCGGATACCGGAACCAAGGAGGGCAAAGAGAAAAACGATGAATGCAACGAACATATTTCATGCGGAAGCGTATGCCAAGATTAACGTTTATTTGGAGGTCGCCGGCAGACGTTCGGACGGTTATCATAATATTCTGGCGCATATGCAAGCAGTGACGCTGCACGATACGTTGTCGTTCGAGTGGCGTGGCTGTTCCGAGGGAGAATTTGTCGTTCGCCTGACATGCTCCAACACGAATCTTTCGTGTGATGAGACCAATTTGGTCTGCCGCGCGGTGCGTGCGCTGAGCGATAAGATGTGCGCGCGAGGGATTCCGCCGAGAGGCACATTAGATATTCATTTGGAAAAGCGGATTCCCATGGCGGCGGGACTGGCCGGCGGAAGCGCCGATGCGGCGGCGGCGTTGCGAGGGATGAATGCGTTGTTGGGACAACCGTTTTCCGTTGAAGATCTGTGCGATGTGGCCGCCGGTTTGGGGGCAGATGTTCCGTTTTGCGTGCGTTGCGTTGAGCACGGAGCCATGACCGCACGCGGTATCGGCGAGATGCTGTCGCCGGCTCCCGATCTCCCCGCCGATACGGTGCTGGTGATTGCCTGCCACGGAGAGGGAGTGTCTACGCCGTGGGCCTATCGAAAATTGGATGAGCAAGGTACCGCCGATGCGGCACGCATGGAAGAAGCGTATAAAAAATTGCAAGATGCGTTGGCACAAGGCGATCTCGGCACGATTGCGTCATATAGCCGCAATTGCTTTGAATCGATCGTTTTGCCCGAGCGCGCGGCCGTTCCGCTTTTGATGCGCGAAATGCAAGATTCGGGCGCTGTCTTTGCCCGTATGAGCGGCAGCGGACCGTCTGTCGTCGGATATTTCGAAAACGAAGCAATTGCGGCGCACTGTGTTGCGCACCTTGCGGCGCGGGGAATTACCGCGCATCTGTGCCGCCCGCTTTCCTGCCCGGCAAAATGAGCCTGCGAGGAATCCGCCGATGAATTATTGCCAAAGGCGGCTTTGGGCTATTGACTTTTATTCGAAAATATGGTATAATAATACATTAAAAAAACACAGTCGGTGAATGATGCACCCTGCCTTTCGCGGGGTGAGCAAGAGAGGTATCGGAAATGGCAGATATGACAAGAAGACAAGCACGCGAGGCGGTATTCGAATTGTTGTTTGAATCCGAATTCACCGCCGAGCGGACACCCGAGGAAACGCTGGCGGTGGCGTGCGAGCAACGCGAACTGGCTGAAGATGCCTATGTTCGTTCCGCTTATTTTGGGGCCATGGAGCATCGCGCGGTGCTTGATACGTTGCTCGGCCGTTTTTCCCGTGGTTGGAAGACGGACCGCATGTCGCGCGTGAGCCGCGCCGTGTTGCGTCTCGGCACTTATGAAATGCTGTATTGCGAAAGCATTCCGTCCAATGTTTCGCTGAACGAAGCCGTCGAACTGACGAAAAAATTCGATGATCCCAAGGCACGTGCCTTTGTCAACGGCGTTCTCAACAGCATCAAAAACGAGATTGAGGAAAAAGGCGTCGCCGCAGTCATTGCGGATTGCGAAGCGGGAATCGCCGCAGCGGAGAAGCCTGCCGCCGACCATGAGTAACGGCGTTTATATCGGCATCGATACGAGCAATTACACCACGTCTTTAGCACTGTGCGACGAGAACGGGCATGTATCGGCCAATCTCAAAAGCCCTTTGCCGGTCAAAGCGGGGGAGCGAGGATTGAGACAGAGCGACGCCGTGTTTGCGCATATTAAAAATCTTCCTCCGCTGATCGATGAATTGAAAACGGCGATGCAAGCGCTTGAGACGCCGATTGTGCGCGGTATTGCGTATTCTTCTGCGCCGCGTCGGATTGAGGGTTCATATATGCCCTGCTTTTTGGCGGGACAAGCGGCGGCGTTTTCAATGAATGTTACGGCCGATGTGCCCGTATATGCTTTTTCTCATCAAGAAGGGCACATGATGGCCGCGCTCTATTCATCAAGAGCGATGGATGTATTGGATGCGTGTGATTTCGTGGCGTTCCATGTTTCGGGCGGCACGACCGATGTGCTGTACGTTCGTCCCGACGGCGATCGGTTTGCCGTTGAACCGATCGGAACTTCGCTTGATTTGCATGCCGGGCAGGCGGTTGACCGCGTTGGCGTGGCGCTCGGACTGCCGTTTCCGTGCGGACGGGATCTTGAAGTGCTGGCGGCTGAATGCGACACGGAAATTCCCAAGCCGCGCATTTGCGTGAGGGGGACGGACTGTCATCTGTCCGGGCTTGAAAATCTGGCATTGGCGCTGTTCGAAAAGACGGGCAACAAGCCGCTTGTTGCCGCGTATACGCTGGACTTTATCGGCGAGACGCTCAGTGCCCTTTGTGCCGAGGTGCGTCGCCGTTATCCCGATGTTCCCATGGTCTTCGCGGGGGGCGTTATGAGCAATCACCGTATTCAACACCTGTTGAGTGGCCGTTATGCGAATACCTATTTCTCCGAACCATCCTATTCGGCGGATAACGCCGCGGGTGTGGCACTGCTTTGTCGGAAAGCCATACAACAGAACGGTTGAGCTGAGAAAGGAAGTGAGTGTGTGCCCGAACCGATTTTTTCCATATCCGAGATCAACGAATATGTTCGCATGGTGTTGGATGCGGATGTGCGTCTGCGTCATGTTTGGTTGCGCGGCGAAATTTCCAATTTCGTCAATCATTACAAAACGGGACACTTCTATTTTTCGCTCAAGGATGAAATAAGTTCGTTGCGGGCGGTCATGTTCCGCGGCAACAATTCCAAACTGACTTTTGTCCCGGAAAACGGGATGCGCGTATTGGCGCACGGTGAAATTCGCGCCTATCCGCGCGATGGGCAGACACAGATTATTGTTGACGAATTACAGCCCGACGGGGCGGGGGCTTTGGCGCTGGCCTTTGAGCAGACGCGGCGCCGTCTTGAGGCCGAGGGGCTGTTTGACGCGGCGCGAAAACGTTCTTTGCCGCTTTATCCGCGTCGCATCGGTGTCGTGACCTCGCCCAGCGGTGCGGCTGTGCACGATATCATTCGCATTACCGCGCGACGCTATCCGTCTGCGGAGTTGATTATCTTTCCGGCGCAGGTGCAGGGCGCGGGGGCGGCCGAATCACTGGCGATGGGAATTGATTTCTTTTCGGCGGTCGATCTTTGCGATGTGATCATCATTGGCCGCGGCGGTGGTTCAACGGAGGATCTGTGGGCATTCAATGACGAAAGCTTGGCGCGCAGTATTGCAGCATGTCGATTGCCGGTGATTTCTGCGGTCGGTCATGAATCGGATGTAACGATCTGTGATTTCGCGGCCGATGTACGTGCACCGACGCCGAGCGGCGCGGCCGAATTGGTTGTGCCCGATCGGAGCGAGATCGGCGCACAACTGGCGGAAATGGAAAAACGATTGCACTGCGCGGTCGAAAACCGCATCCGCAGTGCCCGCGAGGCATTGCGGATGCGACAAAATAACAGAATATTACTGTCGCCGGGAGGGCTGTTTGATGAACGGCGCATGCATCTTTGCTTGCGCGAGGAGCGGTTGGTGCGCGCGATCGAACGATTGATCGAGCAAAAGCGAGCGATGCTTGAGCATCGAACGGCGCGTGTTTGCGCGCTCAGCCCGCTTTCGGCGTTCTCGCGCGGCTACATCGTGGCGAGCGACGAGAACAGTGGCAAAATGGTGACTCGTGCGGCATCCCTTTCGCCGGGACAGGTGATTCGCCTGCGTTTTGCCGACGGCGAGGTGCTGGCCGACGTGCGAACAATTGAGGCAAATGAAATAGCAAAGGAGAAAAAGGATGGCTACAACTAAAATCGAGCAGGAAACAAAGCCGCGGCCTTTTGAGGATTCCCTTGCCCGTCTGGATGAGGTCATCACGACACTGGAACGCGACAATGTGCCGCTGGACGAACTGATGAAACTGTATGAGGAGGGTATCGGCCTGCTTCGCTCGTGCAATGAGCAATTGGATACGGCCGAGCAACGGGTCAAGTTACTCCGGATGTCACCGGACGGAACGAAGATGTATTTGCAGGATTTTGACGAGACTGCGGTTGCGGAAAGCGAGAGCGCTCCCGTTCGAAAGCGTCGCTCGGCGAAAAAATCGACAGAGGAGACGGATATATGAGCACGGTGGAACAGATGATGGCGGATAACGCCTTGGCGATCGAGCATGCGTTGGCGAGACGGTGTGAGAGTGTTCCGGCAATTGCTCCGCCGGCAGGCGACGATGCGCTGGCCGAACTTTACCGCGCCGAGGATTATAGTTTAATGGCGGGTGGCAAGCGCATTCGCCCCACTTTGGCTATTGAGGTCTGCCGTGCGCTGGGGGGCGACCCCGAGTGGGTGCGGCCGTTTGCTTGCGCGGTCGAGATGGTGCACACCTATTCACTGATTCACGACGATCTGCCTTGCATGGATAATGACGATCTGCGCCGTGGCAAGCCGACTAACCATCGGGTGTTCGGGGAGGCAACGGCTGTTTTGGCCGGCGACGGGCTACTGACCGACGCTTTTTCGGTCGTTGCTTCCAACACGGCCGTGAGCGAGGCGACGCGGCTTG
>CAZOHP010000001.1:0-12101 GCA_964579815.1 uncultured Lachnospiraceae bacterium | reverse complement strand
GGCGTCGGCTGCCGGAAGTGCCGGGATGGTCGGCGGACAGGTGATGGATATGCACGGCGAGACCGAACGCTTATCGCTTGAAACGCTGAAAGCATTGCACGGGCGCAAAACGGGAGCGTTGATACGCGCATCGGTTCAACTGGGGGCGCTGGCTGCGGGGGAGCAAGAGGGAAGCGACGCTTGGGAGGCGCTGACGCGATACGCCGAGTGTATCGGTTTGGCCTTTCAGGTGGTTGACGACATTCTTGATGCCACCGCCGATCCCGCGTTGCTTGGCAAAAGTGTCGGTAAGGATCGAAATGCCGATAAAACAACTTTCTTGACGTATTACAATGTCGATGATGCGATGGCTTATGCCCGCACCTTGACCGAAGATGCCTGCGAAGCGATCCGTGCGCTGGATTGTAACGGAATGCTGAGCGCCATGGCACGCTATTTGGCAGACCGCGTATATTGATAAAAAAGCGAAGAAAAGACGGGAGGAGTTGCCGTGCGCATTGACGTATATCTGACGCAGTACGGGCATACGATCAGTCGCATGCGCGCGAGACAATTGATCGTCAACGGGCTTGTCATGGTGGATGGCAAGACGGTTCGGCGTCCGAGCAACGAGGTGGACGAGACTCGGCCGCACACCGTGTTGTTGGGTGAGGATATCCCTTATGTCGGGCGCGGCGGCTGCAAACTGGAGAGAGCGTTGGATGCTTTTGCTCTTGATGTGGCAGGCGCATGGGCGCTGGACATCGGCGCATCGACGGGGGGCTTTACCGATTGTTTGCTTCGCCGCGGTGCGGCACGTGTTTATGCCATAGATTCCGGGACCGGACAACTGGCGCCCTCTCTGCGGGCAGACGACCGTGTGGTCAATATGGAAAAGTGCAACGCCCGCTATCTGGAGTCGGATATGCTGGATGAGATATTTGTCGCACACGGCGGCGCGGACCTTGCGGTCATGGATGTGTCATTCATTTCGCAGACATATATTTTGCCTGTGATTCCGCCGCTGTTGCGTGACAACGGGCGTGCCGTTACGTTGATTAAACCTCAATTTGAAGTGGGAAAAGCAGGCATCGGCAAAGGCGGCGTTGTCAAAGAAGATGTGTGGCGGCGTGCTGCGATCGACCGCGTTTTGGAGGGGGCGGCGGTGGCAGGTCTCGTCGCGCTTGACCTTATTTGCTCGCCCATTGAGGGGGGCGACGGAAACGTGGAGTATTTGGCACTCTTCCGCAAGACGGCCGGCGACGAGGATGCGTCCGCTGTGTCGAAAGCACTCTTGCACCGCGCGGATGTTGCGCTGTTTCAAAAAGGAAAATAAGCGGTCTTGACGGCCGAGATACGATAAAATCAACCGACGCGTACGGACGCGTGGAAAGTGAGGCTCCGAAGGATGAAAAAAATCGCTCTGATTACCAATTTTAATATAGCGGACAAGGTCAATGCGGCTATTTCGGTGACGCAAAAACTGAAAGAGTATCCTTGTGAAGTGATCACACCGGCGTACAACCGCGAAAAAATTGCCCGTCATCGCTTTGCACGCGGCCAATTGGACTTGACCTATGTTCCGCCGGATGCCATGTATGCCGAGGCCGAATTGCTCATCATCATGGGAGGTGACGGCACTATCCTTGAGGCGTCTCGTCGCGCCGCTATGCGTAAAATACCCATTCTCGGTATCAATTTGGGGCATTTGGGCTATATGGCGGAACTTGAATTGAACGAACTTGATCTGCTTGACGGTTTGTTTAACGGTACTTATACCGAGGAAACACGCTCAATGATCGGTGTGGAAATTCTGGACGATGAAAAGACGCGCATTGCATCGTTCGCTCTTAACGAGGCTGTGATTCGGGGGGGATCTTCGCGTATCATCGATTTGGAAATGAGCGAGGCGGGCGAGTTGATTGCCAACTATCATGCCGATGGGCTGATTGTCGCAACTCCGACCGGGTCGACGGCTTATTCCATGTCGGCAGGTGGCGCAATTGCCGATCCTCGCATCAATTGCCTGTGCGTGACGCCGATATGCTCGCATTCGCTCTCGGCCCGTCCGCTCGTTTTTCCCGATACGGCGGTACTTGAAATCAAAAACACATGCCAGCGCGAGAAAATGCTGTTCGTGACGGTTGACGGGCGTATTAACTATGAACTTTACCGCGGCAATGTAGTGCGCATTACGCGCTCTCCCATGGAAACAACGTTGATCCGTTTGAAAAAATACAGTTTTTATCGCAAACTGCGCGCAAAAATGAACCGCGAATGAGCGGATGTGGAAAGGATCTGCCGACATGAAAAAAAATCGACAGGAAAAAATATTGGAATTGATCACGCGCTATTCCATCGGTACGCAGGACGAACTGATCGCTCGCTTGCGCGAGGAAGATTGCAATGCCACACAGGCAACGGTTTCGCGCGATATCCGCGCCCTCAAGTTGGTCAAATTGCAGACAGAGGACGGGAACTATCGCTATGTGCTTCCGCATAAAGAGGACAAGGCCATGAACATGGCGGTCCGTGGCGCGGCTTATCAAAAGACTTACGCCGATGCTATTCTGTCGGTGGCCTATGCGCTGAATAACGTTGTGATCAAAACAACGCCCGGCATGGCGTCGGCGGTGGCATTGGTGCTGGATCACACCAACCACGATCTGATGTTGGGGTGTGTTGCGGGCGACGATACGATCATTGTGGTGACGCGCAGTACCGAGGATTCTTGCACGTTGGCGGACAGTATTGAAGATCAGCGCGTTTGAATGTTTGAGCGAAAGGAGATACAATCGTGCTTCGCACCTTGCATATTGAAAATATTGCTGTGATCAAAAACGCAGATATTGCCTTTGGTGCGGGACTGACCGTGCTGACGGGCGAAACAGGCGCGGGCAAATCAATTTTGATCGACAGCATAGAATTGTTGATGGGCGGAAAATTCAACCGAGAGATTATTCGCACGGGCGAGCGACGTGCCTTGGTCAGCGCTGTGTTTGACGACCTTTCGGAGGAATGTGCGGAAACGCTTGACAAACTGGGATATGCGCCCGATGAGGATGGCACATTGTTGCTTACACGCGTATTGCAAGAGGACGGCAAAAGCACGATACGCTTGTGCGGACAACCTATGACGGCAACGCTTTGTCGCGAAGTGGGGAAGTATTTGCTCAACATTCACGGACAAAACGACAATCAGCGTTTGCTTCAGCGCGCGTCGCATCTGCAATTGTTGGATGCCATGGGTGACTATGCCCCGGCGGTAGACGCCTATCACGCATCTTACGAGCGGTTATGCGAATGCCGGAGAGAATTGAGTGAATTGTGTCAAAACGATGCCGAAAAGATGCGAATGCGCGAGATGCTGGAATATCAAATCAAGGATATCGATGCCTTGAGACTGAAACCGGGCGAACTTGATGCACTGGAGCGCGAGCGCGAGCGGTTGCGCAACATCGAAGTGATTGAGAGAGCCGTCGGTTTTGCCGCCAGGGTATTGGACAGCCGTGAAAAGAATGCGTCGGTTTCCTATCTCTTGGGGCGCGGCAGTGATGCGCTGTGTCGCATTTCGGATGTGATTCCCGATGCGGCGGCGATGGTTGAGCGATTGAACGATATGATGTATCAAGTGCGGGATATGGCCGAGGAGATACGTACATGGTCGGACGGTGATGCGGGCGATCCTACGGCACGGTTGGATGCCATTGAGGGCCGATTGGATGCCATTTCCAAATTGCAACGCAAATACGGGCAGACGATAGAAGAGATTTTGGCTTTTCGGGAACGGGCGGCCGATGAACTGGAGGCGCTGGACACCTCGGAAGAGAGAATTGCCGCACTGACAGGGCAGAGTGATGTGTTAAGTCGTGAATGTCGCACGAATGCCGAGGCACTGACCGCTTGCCGACGCGCGGTTGCCGACGATATTACCCAACGCATTCACGATGAACTTGCTTTTTTGGACATGCCCAAAGTTCGGTTTTCCGTTTCCGTTCGCCCGACGGATGATTTCACCCCCACGGGGTGCGACGATGTGGAATTTCTTGTTGCGACAAACCCGGGTGAGCCGCTTATGCCTATGATCAAAATTGCGTCGGGCGGAGAACTTTCCCGTTTAATGCTGGCCATTAAAAGTGTGCTCAATGACCGTGATGGCGTAGGTACGGCGATATTTGACGAGATTGATGTCGGAATTTCGGGCAAGACCTCGCGTAAGGTTGGCATTCGCCTGTGCCAAATGGGGCGCTCGTTGCAGGTCATATGCATCACACACGCGGCGCAGATTGCCTCTCTGGCGGATACACACCTGTTCATTGAAAAGAACGAGGTGGACGGGCGAATGGAAACGCGTGTTCGTATGCTGGACGATGAGGAACGCGCGGATGAGATTGCACGTATTTTGGGCGGTCTTGAAGTAACCGCGGCGCAGAGAAAGGCCGCCGAAGATATGATCGCCGAAAGGAAAAAATTATAAGAACTATGTCAAAACCAATGAAGACCAATGCCATGCGTCAGTTGGATGCGGCGAAAATTTCATACGAACCGAAATTTTATGTTCCCGATGAAGACGACCTTTCCGGCGTGCACATTGCGTCACAGATCGGGTTGCCTTGCGAGCGAACATTCAAAACTTTGGTGACGCGCGGCGATAAGACGGGGCCGCTGGTGTTCTGTTTGCCCGCTCATCGCGAGATTGATCTGCGAATGGCGGCTGCACTGACGAACAACAAAAAACTTGAAATGGTACACGTCAAAGATTTGTTGGCACTGACGGGCTATATTCGAGGCGGGTGCTCGCCTATCGGCATGAAAAAGAAGTTTCCCACATATTTTCACATTTCCGCGCGCGACTATGAAAGCATTACGGTCAGCGCGGGATGCAAAGGAATCCAGTTGCTTGTGGCGGTGGACGATTTGCTGCGATTTACCGAGGCAATCTCGGCGGAATTTTGCATGCCCGAGCAATAAAACGAACAAAGAGTGTCAATGCCGCAAAAAAATGCGGAAACATCACATTTTGCTCTTGAAAATGTGAGCAAAATCGTGTATAATATATCAGTTATAGAATTATCAACGAAAAAGGAATGAATTTAATGCTGAACATTAAAGCAACAATTGCACGAACGATTCTTGACAGCATCAAGACCTTGGCGGCCGACGTGGAACCGGATGTCGCGGATGTGGCAAATTGGTTGGAATACCCCCCCGATCCGAGCATGGGAGATCTGGCGTTTCCCTGTTTTCGCCTCAGCAAGGTATTGCATCGTTCGCCCGTGCAGATCGCATCTGCTTTGGCGGAGAAACTGTCCGCGTGCGAGTGCGTTGCCTCTGCCGAGAATGTGAACGGTTATCTCAATATGAAGTTGGATGCGGCTTATCTGACTTCGCACGTCCTTTCCGAGGTCTTGGAAAAGGGCGATAAATACGGAGCGCCGACGTTCGGTCAGGGAAAAACGGTGGTGCTGGACTATTCGTCGCCCAATGTGGCCAAGCCTTTTCATATCGGACATCTCGGCACGACGGTGATCGGCCACTCGCTGAAAAAGTTGCATGAATTTGCGGGATATCAATGTGTTGGTATCAACTATCTCGGCGATTGGGGGACCCAATTCGGCAAACTTATCGTGGCATACCGCCGCTGGGGCAACCGTGAAGCTGTCGAGCAGGGCGGTGTTGATCAATTGGTTGAGTTGTATGTTAGGGTCAACAATGCGATTTCCGGCAATGAGGAAGAGGGCATCGCGCCGGACACGGCTCTGGCCGACATGGCGCGCGCCGAGTTCCATAAATTGGAGATGGGCGACGAAGAAAATCTTGCGCTTTGGAAATGGTTTGTTGAAATCAGTTTGCGTGAATATGAAAAAACCTACAAGCAACTTGGTATCACATTTGATTCCTACAAGGGCGAGAGTTTTTACACCGACAAAATGCCCGCACAGGTGCAAAAGTTACGCGATATGGGACTTTTGCAGATCAGCGACGGCGCAAGCATTGTCGATTTGGAGCAATACGGCATGCCGCCTTGCCTTATTTTGAAGCGTGACGGCTCTACGCTGTATCCTACGCGTGATATTGCGGCTGCCGTTTACCGTATGGAACATTATCATTTCGATAAAGCGATTTATGTTACGGCTGCCCAGCAAAGTTTGCATTTTGCCCAGTGGTTTAAGGTGGTCGAATTGATGGGCTACCCTTGGTACGGACGGTTGGTACACGTACCATACGGTACGGTCAGCATCAACGGCGCCAAATTGGCGACGAGAACGGGAAATGTCGTTCTGTTGCGCGATCTGTTCCAAGCGGCCATTGACAAAGTGCGCCGGATTATGGAAGAGAAAAACCCGGAACTGCCCAATAAAGATGAGGCGGCCGAGGCGGTCGGCGTCGGCGCGGTGGTGTTTTACTATCTTTCCAATAATCGAATTAAAGATATCAACTTCAACATGGAAGATGCGCTGAGTTACGACGGCAATACGGGGCCGTATGTGCAGTATACTTACGCGCGCACTTGCTCGATCGTTCGCCGTGCTGCCGAGGCGGGGGTGGCGGTCGATGACCGAGTGTTTGCTCCCGCGACAGAACCGCAGGAGACGGAGTTGCTTAAAGCACTGTCGCGCTTCGGCGAGTGTGTTGTCGGGGCTATCCGCGACTACGAGCCGAGCGAAGTGACGCGTTATATTCTTGACGTGGCGGCAGCCTTTAACCGCTTCTATCACGATTGTCCCATTCTTTCGACAGAGGATGAAACGGTGCGCAAAATGCGTCTTGCGCTGACCATGGCGACTCGCACGGTGCTGGGCAATGCGTTTGAGTTGATTTGCTTGCGCAAGATCGAGCAGATTTGAACTGTGCGCTGTTATTCCTGTTGAGTCATCCCACTGCGACAAAGTATCAAAATCAAGAAAATACAGAGAATGAACGAGGTAAAAGATTATGTCCGGACATAGCAAATGGGCGAATATCAAGCATAAGAAAGAAAAGACCGATGCGCAAAAGGCGAAGGTCTTTACCAAGATCGGCAAAGAGATCACCGTGGCCGTTAAAATGGGGGGCGGAGATCCGGCATCCAACTCCAAGTTGCGCGATCTGATTGCAAAGGCCAAATCGAACAATGTGCCCAACGACAACATCGAGCGTTGCATTAAAAAGGCACAGGGAATGCAGGATGTCAATTTTGAGGAGATCGTTTACGAGGGTTACGGTCCTGCGGGGGTTGCGGTCATTGTGGAAACGACGACCGACAACCGCAATCGTACGGCGGGCGACGTGCGCCATTATTTTGATAAATTCGGCGGAAATTTGGGGCAGACGGGGTGCGTCGGTTACATGTTTGAGCCCAAAGGTTTAATCGTTATCCAAGATGAGGATGGGGAGATCGACGAAGATTTGCTGATGGAGAAAGCCCTGGATGCAGGTGCCGAGGATTTTTCCGGCGAAGACGGAATCTATGAGATCACGACCGAGACGGACGATGTATATGCGGTGAAAGATGCGTTGGAGGCGGCGGGTTACGCCATTGTATCTGCCGAGCAGACGAAACTGCCCAACACTTATGTCACGTTGGAGAATGAGGACGATATCAGACACATGGCGTTGCTCCTGGAATACTTGGATGACAACGATGACGTGATCAACGTTTACCACAACTGGGAAAACGAACAAGAGGCTTAACCACACACCGTTAAGATCGGTTATTTGATAGGAGTTTGATATGAAAAATTTTGACATCAAAACAAAAATTATTTTCGGCGAGAACGCGCTTGACCGCTTGAATCAAATGGACGCCAAAAGTGTCTTTATCGTTGCGGATCCTTTTGTAGTCAGCGGCGGTTTAATTCGCCATATCACCGAGCGGCTGGACAGCGCGGGCGTGAAATATACGCTTTTTGACGATGTGGTTCCCGATCCGCCCGTGGAGAAGGTGATTGCGGGGGTGAGCGCTCTGGTGGCTTGTCATCCGGATGCTATGATCGCGGTGGGAGGCGGATCCGCGATTGACCTTGCCAAAGCGGTGCGCAAATTCGCGGAGCAGATGGATCAAACAATCTCTTTGCGATTGATTGCCATTCCGACAACGAGCGGAACGGGAAGCGAGGTTACATCGTTTGCCGTGATCAGTGATCGTGAGAAGAATCGCAAATATCCGCTGTGCGCCGATGATATGTTGCCGGATGAAGCTATTCTTGACGAGGTGCTTGTCAAGAGTGTGCCCGCATCGGTAACGGCAGATACGGGAATGGATGTCATGACGCATGCCATTGAGGCTTATGTCAGCGTCAACAACAATGAGTTTTCCGGTGCTTTGGCCGAAAAAAGTGTTGAGATCTGCGGTCAGTTCCTGCTTCGTTCTTATGCGAGTTGCGAGGACAGCCACGCGCGCCGCAAGATGCATATTGCCTCTTGCTTGGCCGGGCTGGCGTTCAATTCGGCTTCGTTGGGGCTTGCACACGGTATGGCGCATCAACTCGGTGCAAAATTCCATATTCCCCACGGACGAGCAAATGCAATATTGTTGCCGACCGTGATTCAGTATAACAGTAACATAGATAAAACGAGTCGCTCGCGTCGGGAATACGATCCCTGTGTGCGAAAATATTGCAATGTGGCACGCATTTTGGGAGTGAGCAATCTTAACGAGATCACGACCGTTCATGCGTTGGTGGCATATTTGCGCTTTATGAACAGTGAAATGGGGATTCCGTCCAATATTCGAGATCTTGGAAGTGTGAGTGCCGCAGATTATTTTGCCGAGGTGAACGATATGGCTACGGCTGCCTTGGCTGACGGCTGTACGGCAACCAACCCGCGTACACCGACTTATGAGGATGTTGTGGAACTTTATAAAAAAATATGGTGATCGGAGATCGTGTGGGAGACAGAATCCTTGATTCAAGTGAAATCTTCCTGTTCCGTTTCCGAAAAGAGTACGGCGAGAGTCAAACAGAGACTCTTGCCGTTTCTTTTTTGAAGAGTTTTTAGAAACGGAAAGGGGAAAGCTTGCGCTCTTTTGTGTTGCGCTTCGCATCAACGGCCGCTGTTCGACATTTTTCGCACCGAGCACCGCAGTGCCGCATACATTGGCAGTGAGACGCTGGATGGAGGTGACGGTATATGAATATAGATAACCTTTTCACATTAGATCAATTGCGCGAGGGTGAGGAGGGAACAATCGTTTGCATTGACGGGGAACATCCGTTGCGGGAGCGCTTGATTGATCTCGGGTGGACGGACGGGACAAATGTT
Organism: uncultured Lachnospiraceae bacterium; assembly: GCA_964579815.1. Lineage (GTDB taxonomy): Bacteria > Bacillota > Clostridia > Oscillospirales > CAG-272 > SIG644. Next base: position 2,876 of record CAZOHP010000001.1, on the reverse strand, counting down.
CGATGTGTGCGGGTGAGCCCTTTGGGAGATCCCGTCGCGTACAGCATTCGGGGCGGCGTGATGGCGTTGCGGCGATCGGATGGGCGCGGTATTGTGGTGAGAAAGGAGGCGGCAAAATGAAGCGACACTCCGATGCCGAGGCGCGGTTATGCACGGTTGCGCTGGCGGGTAATCCCAATGTGGGAAAAAGTACGCTGTTCAACGCGTTGACCGGGTTGCATCAGCATACAGGCAATTGGACAGGGAAAACGGTGAGTTGTGCCAAGGGGGAATTTTGCTATGATGGGCGGCGCTATCGACTTATTGATCTTCCGGGCACGTATTCCATGACGCCGCATGCGGCCGAGGAACAAGCGGCACGGGATTTTCTCATATCGGGGCAGGCGGACGTGATCTGCGTGGTGTGTGATGCACTCACGCTGTCCCGGCAATTGATCCTTGTGTTGCAGTTGATGCGGCTGAGCGAGCGCCCGATGGTCGTCGTTCTCAATTTCTGTCAAGAGGCACAGCGGCGGGGGATCATGGTCGATGCCGCGCGGTTGCAGCAGTCGCTTGGTGTATCGGTTGTGCCGGTGGAGGCGCGAGAGCGGCGAGCGGTACGCGGATTGTGTCGAGTGTTTGCACGGTGTGCGGAGAGGGAAGCGCCGGATGATATGACGCCATTGCTCTCACCTGTCGGGACAGAACATTCGCCCGAGCAGTTGGCGGCGCTGGCACAACACATAGCGGCTGATTGTACACAGCATGCGTCAAAGGGAGAGCCGGGAGACACACGTGATCGAAAACTTGATCGGATTTTGACGGGGCGGCTGACGGGGTTCTTTGTTATGTTGGCGTTGCTTGCGCTGTTGTTTTGGATTACGTTGGTGGGGGCGAACGGAATCTCCGATTGCTTGATGGATTTTTTCACGTGGGCCGAGAACGGATTATTTGCGCTTGCCGTTTGGTTGAGGCTTCCCGATGCTATTACGTCGGCACTGCTTTTCGGCATGTTCCGAACTGTCGGATGGGTGGTGTCGGTGATGTTGCCGCCGATGGCTCTCTTTTTTCCGTTGTTCACTGTTTTGGAGGACCTCGGATATTTGCCGCGCATTGCTTTCAATTTGGACCGTGCATTTGCGCGGGCACACGGAAGCGGAAAACAGGCGTTGACGATGTGCATGGGCTTTGGCTGTAACGCCGTTGGAGTGACGGGGTGCCGCATTGTCGATTCGTCGCGTGAACGGCGCATTGCCATGTTGACCAACAGTTTTGTGCCCTGCAACGGTCGCTTTCCCACGCTCATTTCGTTGATCGGACTGTTTTTGGTCAGTACGTCCGGCTTGGGCGGCACGCTCGCATCGGCAGGATTTCTCACGTTGGGGATATTATGCTGTGTTGCGTCAACGTTGTTTGTTTCGCGGTTGCTTTCAGTTACGCTGTTGCGCGGCGAGACCGGCTCGTTTGTATTGGAACTGCCGCCTTACCGCCCGCCGCGTGTGGGCGAGGTCATTGTTCGTTCGGTGCTGGATCGTACGCTGTTTGTGCTGGGACGTGCGATTGCGGTTGCCGCGCCGGCAGGGCTGGTGTTGTGGTTGTTGGCTCATATTTCTGTGGGAGAACACACATTGCTTTTGCATTTGGCAAGCGGACTCGATCCCCTCGGTCGTTTCCTCGGTATGGACGGTGTTATTTTACTCGCTTTTGTTTTGGCATTGCCGGCAGCGGAGATATTCGTGCCCGTGATGATCATGATTTACCGCGCGGGAGGTACCCTTGAGCCATTGGGTTCGTTGGAGGGCGTACGTGATATTCTCCTTTCACAAGGCTGGACGACGTCAACGGCCGTTTGCGTGATGCTGTTCTTGTTATTTCATTGGCCGTGCGCCACAACGATATGGACGCTGAAAAAAGAGAGCGGCGGATGGCGGTGGGCACTGTTGGGGTGCGCGATTCCCACGATGCTCGGTGTGTTGCTGTGCATGGCCGTTGCGACAATTGCACGAGTTTTCGGCGTTTGAAAAATTCAAAAAATAAATAATATACTTGAAATTCAACCGAAAATATGATATACTGATAACAGATTTCCGTGAAACGGTAAAAATCTGCGTTTTCGCGCGTGTTGCGGCGTGAAAACGGCCGAAATACAGGAGGATATGATGCAGGTTAAAAAAGTGAAATTGAATAAACAATTGCTTCCCGTTGCCATGTTGGCGGTAGCGGTGTTGTCGCTCATTGCAGCAATTGTCGTATTGGTCGGCGCCGCGCATGCGGATGCAACTTATAAAAAGGTGTTGCTGCGCGTTGCGGCCGTGCTGTTTTTCGCCCTTGTGGGATTGTCGCTGTATTATGTTTATTTGGCGCGTGAGAACGATCCGAATTTTTTCTTGTATGATAAGGAACTGCGAAAAAATATTTCGCTTGACCAACTTACTTTTGATATGGTAAACGAGCGAATGGATTTTTATTTGTCACTGATATCCGATTCGGATGAAGAACTTTGGCAGGGCGCGGTGTTGGCCAAGAGCGATGGGGCGTTTGGTCGCGAAGAGGTTTACCGCCCTTTGGTTGCCTACAAAATGCTGTATGACTTGACGGAGCGCAATGACGATATTTGTTGGAATCGCTTGGAATTTGCCGAGGTGACGACGATTCGTTTGCTTACCCGTGCGCTCAAGCAGGCGGGCGACAATGATATGGCTCAGGCTATTGTCGAACTGTATAAGGGCGAGAATATTGAGGAGGGCGAAAATTTGCGGGATTTCCTTTCGGGTAATCGCAAATATTTGCGAGCCAGAATGGTGCGATATGTTAAACAAAAGTTGGACTGCTTTTATTGATGCCGTAGCGATGCCGCAGGCCTTGTCGAGGTCTGCGGCATTTTGCCGGAGTAAAAA